>NZ_CP081878.1:458888-767777 GCF_022170825.1 Exiguobacterium acetylicum
GCGTGCCGCGAGTTCTTGTTTGACGGCGCGTAGTTCTTCATAACGTCGCATGAATGTCATGTTGTCACCTCCGCTCGTGCTAAATCTTCGACGATATCGTGGAATGTCTCAAAGGGCGTATAGGCGATATCGTTCTCTTCACACAACACGATTAGATAATCACGGGCATAGACACGATCCGCTTGTTTCGCGAGTTCGAAGTCCGTCACCGAGTCACCGATGACGATGATGACGTCACCGTCTTTGCGCAATGTACGGGCAACGGACGTTTTACAACAGCCGCAACCGTTCGTACAATGGGCATCGCAGGCGTTTGGCCAATCGATATGGACGAACGGACCGCTAAAATCGGCGACGTTACAGTAAATCTGTTCTTGTTCAAGGAACGGCGCTAAGATCGGTTCGACGAAAAAGTCCATTCCACCGCTGACGATCGAAAAATCAATTCCTTGACGACGACTGTACTGCAGCAACTCCGAGAATCCGTCACGAATGACCGCACGCTCCAGCAAAAAGTCAAGATAGGCCGTTTTACCGTCAGACGGCAGAAGTGCGAACATCTGCCCAACACCACTCTGAATCGATAGCGTCCGGTCGAGTACGCCGCGTTTCAACGGTTCGAAGGCATCAGCCGGTGCAAAGGCCTGCATGAGTGCGATGATATTATCTTGTGTCGTCACCGTGCCGTCGAAATCGCAAAGAATCCGTACGGTCATGACTTGATCCCCCAAGCGTCGAGGGCAATCCGTAATTCTTCATGACGAGATGCTGCCGTCGATAGGGATTCATTTGCGAGTGCCGTATCGAGTGCTTGACGGAAAGCGATGACACCGGCCGCAGCACCTTGCGGATGACCATGTACGCCGCCACCCGCATTGATGACGGAATCGATCCCGAAGTCGCGAACGAGTTGGGCGACGAGTCCTGGGTGAATACCAGCTGAAGGTACTGGGAAGATCGCTTTCGTCTGACCGAGGCGAGTCGCTTCGACCGCGATGCCGCGGGCGACATCCTTCGGCAAAGCGACATTGCCGTAAGGAGACGGGAATAACGTCAAGTCTGCTCCGGCAGCGCGCGGTAGTGTACCAAGTAAGACAGGAGCTGCGACTCCATGATTCGGGCTAGCAATCAACGCACCGCTGTAAGCTGGATGATTGAAAATCGGAACGTTGATCTCCGGGTCACGTGCTAATTCACGTAAGACATCAAGTCCATACGTGAAAGTATTCAGCAAGAAGGCAGTTGCCCCAGCGTCAATTAATCGCTTAGCTTGATCCTTGAGTGTAAAGACGGGACCGCTGAGTGTGATTGCATACAGCGCGCGTTTACCGGTCCGATAGAAATGAGCGTCGATGACCTCTCGTCCGATTCGTGCCCGATCAATCGTTGGTGTCAATGGATTATCGTATAGAATCTCATCGTCTTTAACGAGATCAATCCCACCCGCGAGTTGTCCTTCGAGTTGGTCACGAAGGAACGATAAATCGCGTCCGATGACTCCTTTGAAAATGCTCATCAACAAGGGACGATCTTCGACACCGATTAAGGAACGGACCCCTTCAATCCCGAATTTCGCACCAGGAAAGTCCGACGTAAATGTATCGGGTAGTAGCAATTCCGTTAGTTTGATTTCACCGTCGAGTGAGAGTTTCCCGAAGACGGTCGTCAGAATCGCGGAAAAATCACGCGACACGTTATGTTCCGGGTAACGGATCGTGATGTAGCCTTTGCCATCACGCTCTTCGGTATGTAAGACTTCCCCTTTGAACGAGGCGAGTTGTTGTTGTTCGAGATGATTCAGTTCCGTCCAAGAACCGACCGTCAAACCAAGTGCGAGTTGTTCAGCACGTTGCTCGAGTCGATCGCGAACGGTCAGTTGATAAGTAGCAGTAATATAAGCCATGTCTTTCCTCCTTCAACAAAAAAATGGTCCCTTGTCAGCGACAAGAGACCATGAATGATTCGAACGTGGACTCTTATCTGTCAGCTTAGTAGCTGCAAGAATTAGCACCGTGCCAAAAGGTCGGTTGCTGCGACATCGTAGGGCTTGTCCCTCCGTCTGCTCTTGATAAGAATTGGATGAAATTGTGAAATCTAATTGCAATTTTTACATGAGAGTCGTGACTTGTCAAACTATTTTTAGAAAATTTATTTTTTTGAAAATACTCTTTCTATAGATGGCGTGAAAACGATGTCCGTTTCTCCTTGATTTTAGTTTGACAGCAGGGAAGTCGATTGCGTAAGATTCAAATCAATATCACACACGACAACTACATACGACTCTTATCGCGAGTTGGCAGAGGGAATTGGCCCGATGACGCCGCAGCAACCGACCACTAGGCACGGTGCTACATCCAACAGACGTTTCGTCTGAGAGATAAGAGGACGCAGTGACTTTCCTGCGCCTCTTTTCGATGACGAAAAGAGGCGCTTTTTCGTGTATTACATTAGGGGGAAACTGACATGACATACAAAGCATTTACAGAACAGGACGCGATTGATCGTGTTCGAACACTCGGACTGATTGGGAACGGTCCTGTCGAAGCAGAAGAAATTGGTGATGGGAACCTCAACCTCGTCTTTCGGATTCGAGAAGGCGAACATCGGTTGATTTTAAAACAAGCATTACCATATGCGAAGGTCGTCGGGGAAAGCTGGCCGTTATCGCTCGAACGAGCGTGGATTGAGCAATCCGCACTCCGTGAATTCGCGCGACATGCCGTACCGTTCGTACCACGTGTCTTTCATGCGAGTCATGAAGAAGCGTACACGGTCATGGAAGATCTCTCACATCTAACGATCGTTCGGAGCGGACTGCTTGCAGGTGAACAATATCCGTTGCTCGCAGAACATATCGGTTCCTACCTCGCCCGGACTTTATTCCATACATCGGACTTTGCACTTGGTCCAGTTGAAAAGAAACGCGTCGCCCGAACGTATTACAATCCAGACTTGTGCGACATCACAGAAAAACTAATCTTCACGGATCCGTTCCATGACGCGGAGACGAACGAGATTGAAGCCGGGCTTGAAGAAGAAGTAGCGCATCTTTGGGCAGACGACACACTCAAACGCGAAGTCGCGAAACTCGAAGCCCTTTTCATCACAAAAGGCGACGCCTTGTTACACGGTGATCTACATACAGGTAGCATCTTCGCCTCGGCAACGGAAACAAAAGTCATCGATCCGGAATTCGCCTTTTATGGTCCATTCGGATTCGATGTCGGACAATTCATCGCCCATCTATTCTTTGCGGCATATCCGGATTACCCAGCACTTCGTGATGCACGAATTCGGGACATCGACACGTTCTGGCTGACATTTGCTTCGACGTTCCGTGCCTTATGGGAGCGGGAAGCGGTCGAACCGTTCCAGACATCGGGACTTGTTGATGATGTACTGAGTACGATTTTGCAAGATGCACTTGGCTTTGCAGGGTGTGAATTGATTCGGCGGACGATTGGTCTTGCGCCAGTCGCTGATCTAGAATCAATCGCTTCAACGACGGAACGTCTAGAGCGGAAACGTCACGCCCTCCGTTTAGGAGCCGCTTTAATCAAGCGCCGGACGGAATGCCGGACATTTGATGATTTACGAAACTTTGACGTAACGGAGGAGTTAAGCCGATGAGTACATTCGTCCAAAGTATCCGTTACGAAGACCGTGTGTTGACGATTCTTGATCAGACGCGTCTACCACAGGAAGAACACTATGAAGTGATCACCGATCTCGCGCAAGCGGTCGAGGCGATTAAACAACTACGCGTTCGGGGAGCACCTGCGATCAGTTTATTCGGTGGTTTCGTGCTCGTTCAGGAAGCGTACCGGCTCGAAGCATCGCTTCCGGTCTATAAGCAGGCCTTGCTTGAGACATCTTCGACGTTACTCGCGACACGCCCGACAGCCGTCAATCTGCGAAATGTTCTTAATCAACTGAACCCGATCATTCAAGACGGCACGTCCGTAGAAGAGATCCGCGAACGGTTGGAAAAACGGACGGTCGCTTTATACGACCAGGATGCACAGACGTCACGACAAATCGGGATTCATGCACTGGAATTGTTCCAGTCAGGCAACCGGATCCTGACGATTTGTAATGCGGGATCGATTGCGACCGCTGCTTACGGAACGGCACTCGCTCCGTTTTATATTGCAAAAGAACGCGGCATCGAGTTATCCGTTTTTGCGAGTGAGACACGACCACTCTTGCAAGGTGCGCGATTGACGACATGGGAATTACAACGCGCTGGAATTGATGTCACGTTAATTACGGACAACATGGTCGCTCATACGCTGAAAGAAAAACAAATCGATGCAATCATCGTCGGGGCAGACCGGATTACACGAAACGGAGATACGGCGAACAAAATCGGGACGTTCCAATTGGCATTGCTCGCTCAAGCTTTCGATATTCCGTTTTACGTCGCGGCACCGCTCTCGACGTTTGATTTCTCACTTGTTTCCGGTGACGCGATCGAGATCGAAGAGCGTGATCCGCAGGAAGTGACGGCAATCCAAGGCGTCGCGACAGCAACAGCAGGAGTCGCTGTCTTCAACCCAGCGTTTGATGTCACTCCACATACATTGATTACCGGTATCATCACCGAACTCGGTGTCATCACGCAACCGAATGAAGAAACGATTGAACAATTAACAGGGCTTCAACCCCTCGGATAAGGAGATATGTCATGAAAAAATTAGCTTACGCCGTCCTAGCACCGGCACTGTTACTAGCTGCTTGTGCGAATGGAGAAGCGACGACGACAAAAGTCGTCAAAGATGTGCCAAAAGGAGTTCAATCGGACGTGAAGATCGCTGTCATCCGTAACCTCGCATCGGATGATCATACGAAACAATTCCTCGATGGCGCCCGCAGTGAAGGAGAAGCACTTGGCTTCAAAGTCAGTACGTTCATCTCAGAAGGGAACGACGTCAAGTTCAAGGAACTGGTCGCCCAAGCGATTCAGCAAGATTATGATGGTCTCATCATCTCGCACGGCAAGGAAGATTACGCCTATGACATGATCAAACCAGCGGTCGATAAAGGACTGAAGGTCGTGACGTTTGATACGGTCACGAAGAAAAAAGGAACGGCGTTAAAAGGTGTGACGGAAACATTCCAAAACGATCATCAGCTCGCGAAGCTATCGCTCGACGAAGTGACGAAGGTGACGGACAAGAAGCCGGTCCGTGTCATCAAACTCTGGTTCGGACCAGGTTTTGCCCCGCTCGATCGTCGTCAGGAAATCTATAAGACATACGAAGCAGACGGCAAAATCAAAACGCTTGAGACAGTCGGACCGACGAACTTCCAAGATGTCCAAGGTGATATCGCAACGAAGATGAATGCCATCCTCGCGAAATATCCGAAAGGAAGCATTGACGCCGTCTGGGGAGCGTGGGATGAAGTTGCAAAAGGGGCTTACAAATCGCTTAAGGATAATAAACGTCAAGAAATCCCGCTGATCTCGATCGATGTTTCGAATCAGGATATCAATCTGATGCGTGAAAAAGGCAGTAACTGGGTCTCGACGAGTGCGGTGGATCCGTTCTTGATTGGACAAACGGACATGCGATTACTAGCTAAGAAAATCGCCGGAGAGAAGACGCCGGATAGCTTTGATCTCGATGCGAAACTCGTTGAGCAGAAAGCATTGAAGCAGGACACAACGATGTACAATCTCGATACGATCATCAAAGGATGGAGTACGTCGGATAAATTCAATGAGCCGTGGATGGACCGGTTGCGTGACGTCCATAAAAAACAATGACGTCTATCAATCATCACCTGGAGATGACTGGGGTTTCACTGGCGTTTCCGGGAGTGCAAGCCTTAAAACAGGTCTCGTTTGAAGTGAAATCCGGTGAGATTCATGCGCTCGTTGGTGCGAATGGTGCCGGTAAGTCGACGCTGATGAAAGTCTTATCCGGAGCAGAAACGGCGGACGAAGGCGTCATCCGTCTTAACGGAGAAGAGCTGTCGATTACGTCACCTCGGGATGCGAAACGAATCGGAATCGATCTCGTCCAACAAGAGGTCGATGTGGCACTTGTTCCGTATCTGACGGTCGCTGAGAATATCTGTCTTGATCTGTTGACGGACGGAACGATGACCGGCTTCGTATCCCAACGTCGTTACATACAACGTGCGAAAGAAGCGTTAGCGACATTACAGGCGGATATTTCCGTCAAGACACGTGTCGAAGAATTACGTCTTGCTGAAAAGCAACTCGTGTTGATCGCTCGTGCTCTCGTTCAGGAACGTCGTTTTTTGATTTTAGATGAACCAACGGCACCGCTCAGTCAGGCGGAAACGATCCATCTCTTTTCAGTCGTGCGACGTTTAGCGAAACGAGGACTTGGGATCATCTTCATTTCGCATCGCCTACAAGAACTATATGACATTTGTGATTCCATCTCGGTCATGCGCGACGGTCAACTCATCTCACGACATCTTTTAACGGATATCACGAAGGAAGCCGTCGTCGAGCAGATGCTCGGACGTCAGCTTACGTCTGTCGCCAAAACGTCACGAGCAAACGCGACGAATGTACTGACGGTCGAAAGTGCCACGAATGCGGACGTCCATGACATCTCCTTGACGGTTCAAGCTGGGGAAGTCGTTGGGATCGCGGGTCTTGTCGGCGCCGGTAAAACCGAATTATGTAAAGCATTGTTCGGCGACCGTCCGTTTCAAGCAGGAGAAGTTCGCTTAAATGGAACGGCCCATCGCCTGCGCGATCCGCAAGCTGCGATTCAAGCGGGAATTGGTCTCGTTCCTGAAGAACGGCGAAAAGAAGGGGTTCTCGTTGCCGATTCTGTCGCAGAAAATCTGACAGCAGCGGCAGCTCATGATTTCGTCAACCGCTGGGGGCTGATGGATCGTCGTAAAGAAGCAGATCAAGCGTCTAAATGGGTCAAGGAACTCGGCATCAAAGTAGCAGATGTGACGCAGGAGGCGGGACAGTTATCCGGTGGGAATCAACAAAAAGTCGCCATCGGAAAATGGTTACTGACGGATGTTTCTGTACTCGTCTTGGACGAGCCGACAAAAGGCGTCGACGTCGGAGCGAAACAAGATATCTATCGTCTGATTGACGATCTCGCACAACAGCAAAAAGGCATCATCTACGCGACGAGTGAATGGGATGAACTCTTGACCGTCACGGACCGGATTTACGTCATGTTCGATGGTCGAATCGTTCATGAAACGAAGACGTCAGATACATCAGAAGAAACCTTGTTGTGGTATGCGACAGGAGGAGGGCAACGATGAATGAGGTAGTATCGAAACAAACGAATCGGGGGAAAGGCTTACGTCCTGTCCTTGGGTTCTTGAACGACTGGGGGATCGTCCTCGCAATTCTTGCCCTCGTCCTGTTTTTTGCGACGACGGCTCCGACGTTCCTACAAGGGACGAATTTAATCAATATTTTACGAAGTATCTCCATCGTGACAATCATTGCGATTGGCTTGACGGTCTCATTGACGATCAATGGATTTGACTTGTCCGTAGGATCAACCGCAACTCTTGCAAGTTCATTCGTGGTCTCGTTCTTCGTCTGGTATAGTCTGCCACTCGGTGTCTCGATTGGTCTGGCACTCATTCTGTCTTTAAGTGTCGCCTTGTTGAATATCTTGCTCATTGTTTGGTTTAAGATTCCGGATTTGTTTGCGACGCTTGCGACGATGTTCATTGTAGAAGGAGCAGCAATGACCTATACGGGTGGTGGTTCAATCAGTGCTGGGATGCCGCGCCTAGACGGTACACCAACAGTCGGCACGATTCCGGAGGCATTCGCGAAAATCAGCCAGGCGCCTTGGATCATCGTCATCATGCTCGTCGTCGTCGCTGTGACCCATGTCTTCTTAAGTCATACGCGACATGGTCGTTTTCTCTATATCATCGGTGGAAATCCAGAAGCCGCACGACTGACAGGAATTCGTGTGAACCGTTACCGGGCACTTGCTTATCTGATTGCTGGATTGTTTGCTGCGGTCGGTGGGATTTTACTTGCTTCACAAGTTGGATCGTCGCAAATCAATGCGGGTTCCGGTTATTTGATGCCAGCGGTCGCAGCTGCATTCATCGGTTCCTCGTTCGCAGGACAAGGGAAACCGAATGCACTTGGTACACTTGTCGGCGCATGTCTCGTCGGGATTCTTGAAAATGGTCTCGTCATGCTGTCGGTACCATACTATTCCTTGAATATTATCAAGGGACTCGTTCTTGCACTGGCACTCGCGACGACCTATGCGCGGTATCGGAAAAAATAATTAAAATTCGACGTTTCGTTTATAACATATTCGGTAATATTCAATATATGAAAGGATGGTGATGCACATGAATGATTACCAATGTAGAGGGAACGATCGCATGTCGCTTCTGAAAGAAGAGGATCACCGGACTTGACGAACGTTGTCCATTGACACGGATGTATTCGTGTTTTACGTGCAACTGCACGGTTCAAGAACGGATCACGGCATGTGTTCGTTCCTGAAACAAATAAGGGGGAAACGCTACGGCGTTCCCCCTTTTTCATGTGCTACAAACTGCTCGTATTTCTTTAAAAGCGTAGCGGAATATGAGATGATATAAAAAGTCAGAAAATTCAACTACTACGAGAGCAAGGGGCCTGACAATGCGAACATACACTAAGGAGATTCAAGCGATTATCGACAACGTAGAGAAAGTCATCATCGGTAAGGAAGATGTCATCACACAATCATTGGCAGCATTACTAGCGGGCGGTCACGTCCTATTAGAAGACGTACCGGGAGTCGGGAAGACGATGCTCGTCCGTGCGTTCAGCCGATCGATCGGGTTGACCTTCAAACGTGTTCAGTTCACGCCAGACCTACTTCCGTCAGATTTGACGGGTGTATCGATGTATAACCAAAAAACAAGTCAGTTCGAATATAGACCGGGTCCGCTGATGGGAAACATCGTCTTAGCCGATGAGATCAACCGGACATCACCAAAAACTCAATCTGCCTTACTCGAGGGAATGGCGGAAGCGAACGTCACCGTCGATGGTGAGATTCATACGCTTCCGAATCCCTTTTTCGTCATGGCGACACAAAACCCGATTGAACATGAAGGAACATATCCGTTACCAGAAGCACAACTCGACCGTTTCCTCGTCAAAGTCAAAATGGGTTACCCTGATTTCCAGCAAGAAATGAAGTTACTCACGCGTTTTGAACGGGATGAACCAATTGAAACGCTTGAAGCGGTGATTGGTCGCGAGCAATTGCTCCAGATGAAAGAAGACGTCAAGAACGTCCATGTCTCGCAACCCGTTAAAAAATATATCGTCAATCTCGTCCAAGCGACACGGGCGAATGGGTCACTGTATCTCGGCGCGAGCCCTCGTTCTTCGATCGCTTTGATGAAAGTCGCGCAAGCGTGGGCATACATGGAAGGACGAAGTTTCGTTTTGCCGGATGACGTCAAACACCTCCTGATTCCAGTCCTGTCACACCGTCTGATTTTGACAGCAGATGCCCGTTATCATGGGCAATCGTCAGAACGGATTTTAGAACAAATCAAAAAAGAGATTGCTGTACCGATCCAACAAGACGTGGAGTCCCTATGACGAAGTGGCAAATTGGTTGGCGTTACGCTGTATTACTTTTGACGACGGCTGCCTTATGGACATATGCGCGCGTCGATGGCGGAAATGTCGCTTCCTTGCTGTTTTACGTCATGGCTGGCTTGACCGTCTACTGGACGCTCTTTCTGATCTGGCCTGTCACGCAGGCACTTGCGACACGAGAAGTCTCAAATAAAATGCTCGTTGCTGGAACGGATATCCCGGTCTCCTTACATGTTCGCCGACGTTTCCCGTTTCTTGTTGGAGCCGTTGAAGTGACGGAGGCGATTCCAAATGAACTCAGTGAAGAAAAACTTGATATCAGCCGTCCGCTCCGAGCCCATTACCGGAAGACGGAGCAAATCGATTATACGATTCCATCGATTCGCCGGGGAGTCTACCAGATTCCAGGTTGTATCGTCGAAATCACGGATCCGTTCGGTTTGTTTAAGCGAAAGCGGATGTTTCCAGTCGAGACGTATCTTGCGATTGAACCGGCTCGACTTGCCGTTCAACTTCCGCATGAGGAGGATCGTGGCGATGGTGGCATCTCACCCGTATCGATTGATCTTCGGCAGTCGTCTTTTACTGTCGTGGGTGTCCGGGAATATGTCAGTGGTGACCGGATGAATCAGATTGACTGGAAAGCGACGGCGAAGCGTCAAGGCTTGATGACGAAGACATTCGAACGGGAGCAAGAACGGGAAACAACGATCGTTTTCGATGAGGGAACGGAAGCAGGCGAAGCGTTCGAACGTGTCATCTCGATGCTCGCAGAAGCGACGGATCAGCTGAACAAGCGACGCTTAAGTTATCGGATCCACCTTGTCGGACATGCTGTTCAATCGTTATCGTTACCACTCGAAGGGGCGAAACTTACGCATTATCTGATGACGGCGCAGCCGAGTCGGACGCGGACGTTCATCGAATCGTGGGAGTACTCGTCAAAAGCACTTCGACTGAGCGGGAACGTCCTCTTCATCACACCGGATCTTGAGTCGAACAATGAATTATGGATTTCAAAGATTAATCAAGAAGCAACCGTTCATGTCTATACACCAGAACGGAGGGGAGTGCGATGATGCGACGATTGATTTGGAACGCCATCGCGGCAGCCGTTCTGACTTGTTTTATGCCACCACTTCTTGAACTGACGACATTTGAGCACCTCTCGTCATTCTTACCGATGCTGTTTCTGCCCTTGCTGTTGTCGCATCTACCGCGACGTTACTTTTTACTCGGAAGTCTCGGTGGATTGCTGTTGTCGTTTTATCTGATTTTGACACCAGGAGCGGCACCATGGGGGATCTTTACGGAAATCAGTTCGGATATTCAGAGCGTCATCAATGGTGAATTGCCGGGACGACCAGCCTTCGCGCTGTCGATCGGATTGATTAGTTTCTTGATCGCGTATCTGGCGCGCCGGACATTCCCGAATCGTGGATTCGTCTTCGGACTTGCCTTCGGAGTGATCGGCTTCATCGCGTATTGTGATACGTGGACGGATTACTCGGGAGAGACGTTCATTCTCTATCCGATCATCTTATCTTTGTTATTGCTCTATGCGACGGAAGTCAACGAACGACCGCGTGCCTCGTACGTTCGTCCGCTGAGTGCCTTATTCATCATGGGGGCTGTCATCGTCGCTGCTGTCCAAAGTCCTGTTATCAATGCGACATGGCAAGACAGTTGGTACGATTTGACGTCTGGTCTTGAAGGTGAAGGAGAACCGTCAAATGCGATTCAAAAGGTCGGCTATGGCAATAATGATGAGCAACTCGGAGGACCGTTCCAGATGGACGACCGGGAAGTCTTCCAAGTCGAAAGTGAAGGAAATCGGTACTGGCGAGTCGAGACGAAAGATATTTACACCGGCAAAGGCTGGGTGCTGTCGGAGTCGAACCCGGAAATTGATGCACGAGGCTTCTTCTCGCACTTCGGAAGAGAAGTCAAGACGCGCGAGGAAACAGCGACGTTTGAGATGGCACGTGAATTACCGTTCGTGCCATATAACGGAGACAACGTCCGGGTCTCGGTCGATCAACAACGACAAAATGTATTAGTTGATCCGGAGAATCAAAAAATATCGTATCTGGACGAGGCGGATCGTCAACGTAATTACCAAATTAACTATTCGTATCCGCTCTTTACGGAAGAACAACTTCAGACAGATGAACCCGTCAATTTATCGGATAGAGAAACGGAGCGGTATCTACAACTGCCGGAAGGCTTACCACAACGTGTCCGTGATTTAGCGGAACAAATCGTTGAAGGTGAAGAAACACCGTGGGACAAAGCACGGGCGATTGAAAATTATTTCGAAGAAGAGAACTTTGAATACAATACGGAAGAAGTTGCCGTACCAGGAGAAAACCAGGATTACGTCGATCAATTCCTGTTCGAGACAAAACTCGGATACTGTGATAACTTCTCGACGTCAGCTGCTGTTTTACTACGGGCAGCTGGGTTACCAGCTCGCTGGGTGAAAGGGTTCACAGGAGGCGAATCCGATGTCATCGGAGCTGCCGTAACGAGTTATACGGTACGGAATAAAAATGCCCATTCGTGGGTCGAAGTCTATATCGAAGGACCAGGCTGGGTACCGCTTGAGCCGACAGTCAGTTTCGATGGCGCAGGTCAATACACGATCGATCGGGAAACGGATAATGAGACGGAACAAGCGAACCCGCAACGCGAGACAGAAGACAATACGGAGACAACGACGCCGAATCGTCCGCAGGAAAATCTCCTTGACGAAGAGCAAACGACTGGAGCCGGACAGACGGAACAGAAGTCGATTCCCTTCTGGCCAATCTTCTTGACGGCACTTGCGCTCGTGTTCCTCTACCTGTTCCGAAAACCACTCATTCGGACACTCGCGATCCTCTTCTTCCGGAGACAAATCGAGCGACCGGAAGGATTCCGCCGGATGTACCGGTATCTCTTACGACGTCTTGATAAAAAAGGATTCCATTATAAAGATGGGCGGACGCTTGCTGAACTCGCTCACGAAGTCGATGGATATTACGAGACGTACGCGATGCGACCACTAACGGATGCTTATGAGCGGATGGTCTATGGTGGAGAATCACTATCGACTGAGAAAAAACGTGAATATTTCGAAAATATCATTCGTCATGTAGAGGGTTGATATTTACGAAACGATACAGTTACAATGGGAACAACGTAAATCACACACATGCAATCTCCTTTGTATATACTCGCGAATATGGCGCGAGAGTCTCTACCGGGTCACCTTAAACGACCTGACTATGAAGGAGCAGACCCTTCGTATACATTTTTTTGTGAAGCGGCCTGCTCTTTTTCCATTTTATCTATGGGCGAAGAGTGGGCTTTTTTCATAGGGTACGCATGAAATCAGAAAGGCGGGAACAGATTTGGAAGCACATTTGGACCAGGAAATGATTCTCGTCCTCGATTTTGGAGGACAATACAATCAATTGATCACACGTCGTATTCGGGACCTTGGTGTCTATAGTGAGTTGCATTCGCATAAAATCACTGCAGCAGAAGTAAAAGAAATCGCACCTGCTGGTATCATCTTCTCAGGTGGTCCACGTAGCGTCTACGCAGAGGATGCGTACCGGTGTGACCCAGAAATTTTCGACCTTGGTATTCCAATCTTCGGGATCTGTTACGGCATGCAGCTTATGTCACAACATTTCGGCGGAACAGTAGAACGTGCGGGACATCGTGAATATGGAAAAGCCACATTGACGTTACAAGACCCGTCACCGATGTATGCAAACCTGCCGCTCGAACAAACAGTTTGGATGAGCCACAGCGACCTCGTCACATCTGTGCCAAACGGATTCGTTGTCGATGGAACGAACGTGTCATGTCCAATCGCTTCGATCAAGAACGAAGAGTTGAAAATGTATGGTGTGCAGTATCACCCAGAAGTGAACCATACGGTCTTCGGGAAAGAATTGCTCAAGAACTTCCTCTTTGAAGTCTGTAAATGTACGGGCGACTGGTCAATGGAGAACTTCATCGAAATCGAAGTAGCGAAGATCCAAGAACAAGTCGGCGATAAAAAAGTTCTTTGTGCCCTTTCAGGTGGTGTCGACTCGTCTGTCGTCGCAGCTTTGATTCACAAAGCAATCGGTGATCAATTGACATGTATGTTCGTCGATCACGGTTTACTGCGTAAGGGAGAAGCAGAGAGCGTCATGAAGACATTCGCGGATCACTTCCACATGAACGTCATCAAGATTGATGCACAAGATCGTTTCCTCGATAAACTCCGTGGTATCTCGGATCCTGAGCAGAAACGTAAAATCATCGGTAACGAGTTCGTCTACGTCTTTGACGAAGAAGCTTCGAAGCTGACGGATATGGACTTCCTTGCGCAAGGTACACTCTATACGGATATCATCGAGAGTGGTACGGATACGGCACAAACAATCAAATCACACCATAACGTCGGTGGATTGCCGGAAGATATGCAGTTTGAATTGATCGAACCAATCAACACGTTGTTCAAGGATGAAGTCCGTGAACTCGGGAAAGAACTCGGTCTTTCCGATGAAATCGTGTGGCGTCAGCCGTTCCCAGGACCAGGTCTCGGAATTCGTGTCCTTGGTGAAATCACAGATGAGAAACTCGAAATCGTTCGCGAATCTGATTTCATTCTTCGTGATGAGATTAAAAAAGCTGGACTCGAGCGCGAAATCTGGCAGTACTTCACAGTCCTTCCTCCGATCCGTTCGGTTGGTGTCATGGGTGATGAGCGAACATACGACTATGCAGTCGGAATCCGCGCCGTCACGTCAATTGACGGGATGACATCAGACTGGGCACGTATCCCATGGGACGTACTTGAGAAGATTTCGGTCCGGATCGTCAATGAAGTTCAGAACGTCAACCGCGTCCTGTACGATGTGACGTCGAAACCACCGTCAACAATCGAATGGGAATAAACGATCAGCACCACGTTCTTTTACAGAAACGTGGTGCTTTTTTGTTATCTCCTGCTACACTATGAGATGGAGCTTATTACTATAGAGGATAGGTAAGGACATTCGTTATGAACAAACGCGATGCATATTGGGATAATGCGAAATTCGGATTGATTACGCTCGTCGTATTCGGTCATTTGATTGAACCGATGATTTCAAAAGATGTCGGTATTACGAACCTGTTTCATTTCATTTATCTGTTTCATATGCCGGCCTTCGTCTTCATCTCCGGCTACTTTACGAAAGGACGCATGACGACATCTCGTCTTCTTCGACTGACGTTAGATTATCTTCTGTTGTTTCTGCTTGTGCAAACGGTATTCGTCGCAGTAACAAAGTGGTTGGGACTTACACAATATGCGTTTTGGACGCTGCAACCAGCTTATATCTATTGGTATCTGTTTGCGGTGTTTATATGGACGTTGGTGTTGTGGGTAATCGTCTGGATAAATCACTTTCTACAAGTGTCATTATGGTACTTTGTCGCAGGAAGCATCGTAATTAGTGTTTATCTCGGCTTTTTTGAAGCGATCGGCTGGACACTTAGTGCTTCACGGATTATCGTGTTTTTCCCGTTCTTTTTACTAGGCTATATATTCCGCCGACACCAGTTAACCTTTCCGACATCGGGTGGTGCAAAGATTTTTGGATTAGGGATGGGAGGAATCGCAATCGTCCTATTGTTACGTTACCCAGAGATTTTGAACTTTCAGTTGTTGAGTGGTACAACCGGTTATGCTGCTATGGATCTAGGTGTAGAAGGAGCAGGTATTCGACTTTCTTTGTATGGTTTACAACTTCTTTTGATCTGCGCTTTTTTTGCTTGGATACCAAGGCGAAATGGGATTGGAACAACACTTGGGGCTCATACATTACCGATTTATGTCGGACACGGTTTTATCGTAAAAGTATTAGTTGCTACATCGTTCTATGATAATGTCGGGATTTGGCATAGCATATGGGTTAGTGTGATGACCATTCTGATTTTGGTTTTACTCGGAAAATTCCCAATGACACTACAACTATCGAAATGGATTATAGTAGATTCCGAACAGAAGAGCGCTTACAAAACCGAACGTTCGGATAAAATAAGTAGTTAAATTTCGTTATTATGGTTGACCCCTGAATTTGACCGTGCTACGATGTGTCTGTTCTTATTTTTCATACCACTAAAAAAACATAAATAATGCCGTATAATTCTGGGGATAGGGCCCGGAAGTCTCTACAGGAACACCGTAAAGGTTCCTACTACGGCGCACACGCAGCATCGTGCGCTTATTGAAACGGCTTTTACCGCTTAGGTAAGGGCCGTTTTTTGTTTTCAAGGAGACGGCTTATTTGGAAGGAAGGCAATCATGAGCACACAATTGAAACAGCCACACCAACCGAAAGCAAAAGAAAATGCGATCGCGCGTTTCTTTGATTTCAATGGGCTTGGTACGAACATGCGTACAGAGTTCATCGCCGGCATGACGACATTCTTTGCGATGGCGTACATCCTATTCGTCAACCCGAACACATTAGCAGATGCGGGAATGGATGCAGGAGCAGTTTTCGGAGCAACAGCGCTCGTTGCAATGATTGGTTCCATCACGATGGGAGTATTCGCGAATTATCCGATTGCGCTTGCACCGGGTATGGGCTTAAACGCCTTCTTCGCTTATAGTGTCGTCATCGGAATGGGTATTCCATGGCAAACCGCACTTTCGGGTGTTCTCGTCTCAGGTCTCGTCTTCATGGTATTAACGGCTTCAGGCATTCGTGAGGTCATCATCAATGCGATTCCAGAACCACTGAAAATGGCGGTTGCAGCAGGAATCGGATTATTCATTGCTTTCATCGGTTTAAAAACAGGTGGTTTAGTCGTTGCGAACGAAGCAACACTCGTCTCACTTGGTTATCTAAGTAAGGGAACGACACTCCTCGCGGTATTCGGTCTTGTTGTCTCGGCAGTCTTGATGACACGCGGTGTCAAAGGCGCGATTTTCTTCGGAATGATTTTAACAGCAATTGCGGGTATGATCTTCGGCTTGATTCCAGTTCCGACAAGTCTTGGTGAGATCGTTTCAGCACCACCGAGTATCGCCCCAACATTTGGACAGGCATTCCTTCACTTTGATGAAATCTTCACGGTTCAAATGATGATCGTCATCTTGACATTCTTCTTCGTGGATTTCTTTGATACAGCAGGTACGCTGGTTGCAGTAGCAAACCAAGCGGGGCTGATTAAAGAAAATAAAGTACCACGTGCGGGTCGCGCATTAATTGCTGACTCAACAGCGACGGTAGCAGGTTCGATTCTTGGAACATCAACGACGGTTTCTTACGTTGAATCCAGCGCAGGGGTCGCAGCAGGTGGTCGTTCAGGTATGACAGCGATCGTCACAGCATTGTTCTTCGGTCTCGCTTTATTCTTCTCACCATTACTTGCAATCATTACAGCACCGGTCACAGCACCCGCATTGATCATCGTCGGTGTGTTGATGGCAGCTTCATTGCTTCAGATTGATTGGAAGAAATTCGAGTACGCGGTTCCGGCTTTCTTGACGGTCATCATGATGCCATTAACGTATTCGATCGCAACAGGGATTGCATTCGGTTTCCTCTTCTATCCGGTCACGATGATCGCTAAAGGACGAGCGAAAGAAGTGCATCCAATCATGTATGTGTTGTCACTCGGATTCCTCGGTTACTTCATCTGGTTGCATTAATCCAAACTACGTCTTTCTTCTATATAGAAGAAAGACGTTTTTTTATTAGGAGAGGGTAAGGAAGAAGAGAGAGGATGATTCAGATGTTACAACAAATTACTGGACCTGCATTTGAATACTTGGCTGAGAATAGACTGTTGATTCAATTAGCTAGAAAAGTCGGATTACCACTTGGTGGAACGTTATTCGTCGGAGGGCAGGGCGCAGAAGAAACACTCGATACGGTGAGACAATTCAATCAAGATGGACGAGCCGCCACAGTAGATTGTTTGGGTGAGTTCGTCGAGACAGAACAAGACGCGGTAGACATCGCAAATGAATGTATTAAAGTCATCGGACAGATCAAAGCATATGATCTAGACGCACAAGTATCTTTAAAGCTGACATCAATCGGGTTAAGAATTGATCCGGATATCGCCTATCAGCAGTTAAGTCGTATTGCAGAGGTTGCTGACCAAAGAAATATGCGTGTGACCGTCAATATGGAAGAAGCGGCGATGGTCGAGTCGATTGTGCAAGTATTTGAAAGGGTGCACGATCGATATCCGAACGTTGGGATTGCATTACAGGCAAATGTATACCGCAGTCGTTTTGACCTAGAACGTCTTCAATCAACAGTACGTGTCGTTAAAGGGGCATACGACGGAGATGATGAAACCTATATCCAACCTAAGAAGACCGTAGATGAGACGTATCTTCAATTAGTGAAGATTAATTTGTTAGAAGGCAACTATACTCAGATCGCGACACATGATGAACAGATTATTCGACAAATCATTCGCTTTACTCAAATGAAAAATATTGATCGAACACAGTTTGAATTTCAAATGCTTCAAGGTATGCGACCGAAGCGACAACAAGAGCTCGTTCGACAAGGCTACCGTGTCGTCATCTATGTTCCGCACGGTGTCGACTGGTATACGTATTTGATGAGACGACTGGCTGAACGCCCAGCCAATATCGCTTTTACAGTAGGCGCCATGTTAAGAAGGTAAAGACTTTGCGAAGAGGATTTAAACTCTTTGCAAAGTTTTTTTGAAATAATGCTTGTGTTTGTCGAATTTTGTTGTTATATTAATAAATGTTCCAGCGAGACGCCTTTTATAAACGGTTCGTTGGGGCTGAAAAGTTTTTTTAAAAAGCATGGTTGACATAAACAAAACAACCTGTTAATCTATTAAAGTCGCTAAGGCGGCGGACGAACTTTGAAAACTGAACGATGAGGCAAAAATCGTATTCTACGGAATACAAAAACGAATGAAGCGCAAGCTTCGTCAATCGTGACTTCGGTCACAACAACGAGCAAGTCAAACACTTCATGGAGAGTTTGATCCTGGCTCAGGACGAACGCTGGCGGCGTGCCTAATACATGCAAGTCGAGCGCAGGAAGCTGACGGAACTCTTCGGAGGGAAGGCAGTGGAATGAGCGGCGGACGGGTGAGTAACACGTAAGGAACCTGCCTCAAGGATTGGGATAACTCCGAGAAATCGGAGCTAATACCGGATAGTTCAACGGACCGCATGGTCCGCTGATGAAAGGCGCTCCGGCGTCACCTTGAGATGGCCTTGCGGTGCATTAGCTAGTTGGTGGGGTAACGGCCCACCAAGGCGACGATGCATAGCCGACCTGAGAGGGTGATCGGCCACACTGGGACTGAGACACGGCCCAGACTCCTACGGGAGGCAGCAGTAGGGAATCTTCCACAATGGACGAAAGTCTGATGGAGCAACGCCGCGTGAGTGATGAAGGTTTTCGGATCGTAAAACTCTGTTGTAAGGGAAGAACACGTACGAGAGGTAATGCTCGTACCTTGACGGTACCTTACGAGAAAGCCACGGCTAACTACGTGCCAGCAGCCGCGGTAATACGTAGGTGGCAAGCGTTGTCCGGAATTATTGGGCGTAAAGCGCGCGCAGGCGGCCTTTTAAGTCTGATGTGAAAGCCCCCGGCTCAACCGGGGAGGGCCATTGGAAACTGGAAGGCTTGAGTACAGAAGAGAAGAGTGGAATTCCACGTGTAGCGGTGAAATGCGTAGAGATGTGGAGGAACACCAGTGGCGAAGGCGACTCTTTGGTCTGTAACTGACGCTGAGGCGCGAAAGCGTGGGGAGCAAACAGGATTAGATACCCTGGTAGTCCACGCCGTAAACGATGAGTGCTAGGTGTTGGGGGGTTTCCGCCCCTCAGTGCTGAAGCTAACGCATTAAGCACTCCGCCTGGGGAGTACGGCCGCAAGGCTGAAACTCAAAGGAATTGACGGGGACCCGCACAAGCGGTGGAGCATGTGGTTTAATTCGAAGCAACGCGAAGAACCTTACCAACTCTTGACATCCCATTGACCGCTTGAGAGATCAAGTTTTCCCTTCGGGGACAATGGTGACAGGTGGTGCATGGTTGTCGTCAGCTCGTGTCGTGAGATGTTGGGTTAAGTCCCGCAACGAGCGCAACCCCTATCCTTAGTTGCCAGCATTTAGTTGGGCACTCTAGGGAGACTGCCGGTGACAAACCGGAGGAAGGTGGGGATGACGTCAAATCATCATGCCCCTTATGAGTTGGGCTACACACGTGCTACAATGGACGGTACAAAGGGCAGCGAGACCGCGAGGTGGAGCCAATCCCATAAAGCCGTTCCCAGTTCGGATTGCAGGCTGCAACTCGCCTGCATGAAGTCGGAATCGCTAGTAATCGCAGGTCAGCATACTGCGGTGAATACGTTCCCGGGTCTTGTACACACCGCCCGTCACACCACGAGAGTTTGCAACACCCGAAGCCGGTGAGGTAACCGCAAGGAGCCAGCCGTCGAAGGTGGGGTAGATGATTGGGGTGAAGTCGTAACAAGGTAGCCGTATCGGAAGGTGCGGCTGGATCACCTCCTTTCTAAGGAAAACGTCCCTTACGGGACATGCCCATCGTTCAGTTTTGAGAGCTCGTCTCTCACGTCTCGAAAGAGACACTCGCACCTTGAAAACTGAAGACATCAACAAGACATCAAACTTTTTATAACCATGTCATTAGACGTGTGTTCTTAGAATACCAACGCTAGATCAAGGTATGAAGGGCGTACGGTGGATGCCTTGGCACTAGGAGCCGATGAAGGACGCGACGAACAGCGATATGCTTCGGGGAGCAGTAAGTATGCTTTGATCCGAAGATTTCCGAATGGGGGAACCCACCATCTGTAATGGGATGGGACATGTTACGTGAATACATAGCGTAGCGTGAGGCAGACCCGGGGAACTGAAACATCTAAGTACCCGGAGGAAGAGAAAGCAAATGCGATTCCCTGAGTAGCGGCGAGCGAAACGGGAACAGCCCAAACCGGAGAGCATGCTCTTCGGGGTTGTAGGACACTCTATACGGAGTCAAAAAGGAAGACAGTAGGTGAAGGACCTGGAAAGGTCGGCCGAAGAAGGTGACAGCCCTGTAGCTGAAACTGTTTTCCCTCCAGAGTGGATCCTGAGTACGGCGGGACACGTGAAACCCCGTCGGAATCCGGGAGGACCATCTCCCAAGGCTAAATACTCCCTAGTGACCGATAGTGAACCAGTACCGTGAGGGAAAGGTGAAAAGCACCCCGGAAGGGGAGTGAAATAGATCCTGAAACCGTATGCCTACAAGTAGTCAGAGCCCGTTAACGGGTGATGGCGTGCCTTTTGTAGAATGAACCGGCGAGTTACGATAACGCGCGAGGTTAAGCCGATGAGGCGGAGCCGTAGCGAAAGCGAGTCTGAACAGGGCGTTCAGTGCGTTGTCGTAGACCCGAAACCAGGTGATCTACCCATGTCCAGGATGAAGGTCAGGTAACACTGACTGGAGGTCCGAACCCACGCACGTTGAAAAGTGCGGGGATGAGGTGTGGGTAGCGGTGAAATGCCAATCGAACCTGGAGATAGCTGGTTCTCCCCGAAATAGCTTTAGGGCTAGCCTCGAGGTTGAGAGTTCTGGAGGTAGAGCACTGATTGGACTAGGGGCCCCCACAGGGTTACCGAATTCAGTTAAACTCCGAATGCCAGCAACTTATACTCGGGAGTCAGACTGCGAGTGATAAGATCCGTAGTCAAGAGGGAAACAGCCCAGACCGCCAGCTAAGGTCCCAAAGTGTATGTTAAGTGGAAAAGGATGTGGCGCTGCCTAGACAGCTAGGATGTTGGCTTAGAAGCAGCCACCATTCAAAGAGTGCGTAATAGCTCACTAGTCGAGTGGCGCCGCGCCGAAAATGTAACGGGGCTAAACATACCACCGAAGCTGCGGATTCCGTAAGGAATGGTAGGGGAGCGTTCCAAACCGCTGTGAAGCTGTACCGGAAGGAGCAGTGGAGCGTTTGGAAGTGAGAATGCCGGTGTGAGTAGCGAAAAGAGGGGTGAGAATCCCCTCCGTCGAAAGCCCAAGGTTTCCTGAGGAAGGCTCGTCCGCTCAGGGTTAGTCTGGACCTAAGCCGAGGCCGAAAGGCGTAGGCGATGGATAACAGGTTGATATTCCTGTACCGCCGATCCACCGTTTGAACAATGGGGGGACGCAGGAGGATAGTGACGCATGCGGATGGAAGTGCATGTGCAAGTTTCAAGACCGTCTGATTGGCAAATCCGTCAGGCATCAAAGTCAAGGAACGATGCGGAGTCCCGTAGGGACGTAGGTCACGATTTCACACTGCCAAGAAAAGCCTCTAGTGAGGGGGAAGGCGCCAGTACCGTAAACCGACACAGGTAGGCGAGATGAGAATTCTAAGACGCGCGGGATAACTCTCGTTAAGGAACTCGGCAAAATGGTCCCGTAACTTCGGGAGAAGGGACGCTCTACATGAGTAGAGCCGCAGTGAATAGGCCCAAACGACTGTTTAGCAAAAACACAGGTCTCTGCTAAATCGCAAGATGACGTATAGGGGCTGACGCCTGCCCGGTGCTGGAAGGTTAAGGGGATGGGTTAGCGCAAGCGAAGCTTTGAACCGAAGCCCCAGTAAACGGCGGCCGTAACTATAACGGTCCTAAGGTAGCGAAATTCCTTGTCGGGTAAGTTCCGACCCGCACGAAAGGCGTAACGATTTGGGCACTGTCTCAACGAGAGACCCGGTGAAATCATAGTACCTGTGAAGATGCAGGTTACCCGCGACAGGACGGAAAGACCCCATGGAGCTTTACTACAGCCTGATATTGAGGCTTTGTGCATGATGTACAGGATAGGCGGGAGACGTCGAGCCCGGAGCGCCAGCTTCGGAGGAGTCACCCTTGGGATACCGCCCTTCATGCATAGAGTCTCTAACTCGCAGCCGTAATCCGGCTGGAGGACCGTGTCAGGCGGGTAGTTTGACTGGGGCGGTCGCCTCCTAAACAGTAACGGAGGCGCCCAAAGGTTCCCTCAGAATGGTTGGAAATCATTCGTAGAGCGCAAAGGCAGAAGGGAGCTTGACTGCGAGACCTACAAGTCGAGCAGGGACGAAAGTCGGGCTTAGTGATCCGGTGGTTCCGCATGGAAGGGCCATCGCTCAACGGATAAAAGCTACCCTGGGGATAACAGGCTGATCTCCCCCAAGAGTCCACATCGACGGGGAGGTTTGGCACCTCGATGTCGGCTCATCGCATCCTGGGGCTGGAGTAGGTCCCAAGGGTTGGGCTGTTCGCCCATTAAAGCGGTACGCGAGCTGGGTTCAGAACGTCGTGAGACAGTTCGGTCCCTATCCGTCGTGGGCGCAGGAAATTTGAGGAGAGCTGTCCTTAGTACGAGAGGACCGGGATGGACGCACCGCTGGTGTACCAGTTGTTCCGCCAGGAGCATCGCTGGGTAGCTACGTGCGGACGGGATAAATGCTGAAAGCATCTAAGCATGAAGCCCCCTCCAAGATGAGATTTCCCTTTGAGTAATCAAGAAAGACCCCTCAGAGACGATGAGGTAGATAGGTCACGGGTGGAAGCATGGCGACATGTGGAGCTGAGTGATACTAATCGGTCGAGGCCTTGTTCTAGCAGATGCTTGTTGATGACTTCAGTTTTGAGGGCGCGAGCCCGATCGTCTGGTGACGATAGCCAAGTGGTCACACCCGTTCCCATGCCGAACACGGAAGTTAAGCACTTGAACGCCGAAAGTAGTTGGGGGCTTCCCCCTGTGAGGATAGGACGTTGCCAGGCAAACGGTGGTTCTGGAGCATACGCTCAAGGGCCGCCGCTTTTTTGTGTCTTTTTGTAGAAAGACATGTATCTATTTTAATGAAGGGACTGAACAGGGATATGGCGAAAAAAACGAAACTACGTGTAGCCGTCGAAGAGAACGAGACGATTGGTGCTTGTTTGGATCGTATCGATGCCATGGGATACCGCCCGACGGTCCGACGAGAAGAGCCGATCTTTGGATTAGATGCCAATGGCGAACCGTATCCAATTCGTCAGCAAATCGTCTTTGATTGTAAAGTGAAAGAAAGCGAATGACAACGTCGCGAGCACCCTCCTGTTACCTTGGAGGGTGCTTTTTTTATGCTGTAACGCTTCTGAGGTATATCCAAAAATAAACTCCGAATGGACACTGGATGAAATCAGAAAAACACCTTTTAAAACCGAACGATAAATTTTCAGATAATTAAATTGTTCGCCTTTGGTTGACGCTTTGGGATGGACTTGTTAAGATGAAGTCGTGACAGGATGATTGAATATAAACACCTCGTATAATAGCAGGGATATGGCTTGCAAGTTTCTACCCAACGACCCTAAATCGTTGGACTATGGGGTATATGGATGTTCGTCGATATTTCTTTGGCGTACCTTTTTATACCCTAAGCCACCCTTTTAGCCGTGGTTTGGGCTTTTTTTATGCATAAAGGAGGAAACAGCGATGGGAAATGTAGAAGTCGGCGTCATCATGGGAAGTCAATCGGATTGGGAAACGATGAAACATACATGTGATGTGTTGGAGCAACTCGAAATTCCGTTTGAGAAGAAGGTCGTCTCCGCACACCGGACACCAGATCTAATGTTTCGTTATGCTGAGTCAGCACGTGAACGAGGACTAAAGGTCATCATTGCCGGCGCAGGCGGTGCCGCTCATCTACCAGGCATGGTCGCTGCTAAAACGACATTACCGGTCATCGGTGTTCCTGTGAAGAGTAGGGCGCTACAAGGAATCGACTCCTTGCTCTCGATCGTTCAAATGCCAGGCGGTGTACCGGTCGCAACAGTCGCGATCGGAGAGGCAGGCGCGAAAAACGCTGGATTGCTAGCCGCTCAAATTCTTTCGATTCAAGATGAACGACTTGCCCGCAAGCTCGATCATATGCGTGTTGAACTCGAAGGGGACGTCATTGCATCCGGAGGGAACCTACTATGAAGCGAATCGGAATATTAGGTGGCGGTCAACTCGGTCGAATGATGGCACTGTCTGCCCGTGAGATGGGCTTTGAGATTCTGACGCTTGATCCAACAGACAACGCACCGTGTGCGCAAGTAGCGGATCAACACATTCAGGCAGCTTTCACGGATGTTGAAGCAGCAAAGCAACTTGCGGCTGAATCGGATGTCGTCACCTACGAATTCGAGAATATCTCGACGGAAGTCGCTGAAGCAATCGGAACGAAACTGATTCACGGAACCGATCTCCTCTTTCAAACGCAACATCGGGTTCGAGAAAAAGAGATGATTGAACGCATCGGGCATTCCGTCGCTCCATACTATCCGGTGACACATCCTGCTGACTTAGAGGAAGCGAAGCAACAACTCGGATTACCGTTCGTCTTGAAGACAGCACGATTCGGATACGACGGAAAAGGACAGACCGTCATTCGGACGGAAGAAGAGTTCCAAGCGGCAATCAAACAATTCGAACCGACTGAGTATGTCGCAGAACAATGGTTACCGTTTGATCAGGAAATTTCCGTCATCGTGACTCGAAGCGCAACCGAGACTCGTGTTTTCCCTGTTAGCGAGAACATTCATCAGGAGAACATTTTGCATCTATCGATTGTACCGGCTCGCATTTCAAAATCACTCGAACAAGAAGCAATTACGCTCGCTGAATCGATCGCGGATGCCGTCGGGCTGATCGGTACACTGGCAATCGAGTTGTTCGTCGTTGGTTCTCGACTAATCGTCAATGAACTAGCACCCCGACCACACAATTCGGGTCACTATTCGATCGATGCTTGTGAAACATCTCAATTCGAGCAACATATCCGTGCCATCAGTGGTCTCCCACTCGGTGATACCCGTCTGACGACACCGGTCGTCATGGCGAACATCCTGGGTCAGCATGTCACAGCATTATACGAGGAACTGCCGAGACTGAACGCTCGGACGAAAATTCACTTATATGGAAAAGCAGAAGCCAAGACAGGTCGCAAGATGGGACATTTAAACATCCTTGCGGAAACCGTCGACGATGCTTTGGCAGAAGTCGAACGCCTGTCGATATGGAAGGAGACAGTTCAATGATCGAACGGTATACGCGTCCTGAGATGAAAGCGATCTGGACCGAACAAAACAAATTTGAAGCTTGGTTAAAAGTCGAGATTCTTGCGTGTGAAGCATGGAGTGAACTAGGGGTCATCCCAAAAGAGGACGTCCAGTTGCTTTGGGATAATGCCTCATTTGATGTCAACCGCATCCTTGAAATCGAGCAAGAGACACGTCATGATGTCATCGCCTTCACGCGTGCTGTCTCTGAGACACTCGGAGAAGAACGCAAGTGGGTGCATTACGGACTAACGTCAACGGACGTCGTCGATACAGCACTCTCGTATCTGTTAAAGCAAGCAAACGATATTCTTGCTGCTGATCTCGATCGGTTCATCGAAATCTTAAAAGTCAAAGCGAACGAACATAAATATACGGTCATGATGGGACGCACACATGGCGTACATGCAGAACCGACGACGTTCGGTCTGAAACTAGCGCTTTGGTATGAAGAGATGAAACGGAACAAGGTCCGTTTCGAAGCTGCACGTGAGACGGTCGAATATGGCAAGATGTCCGGTGCCGTCGGAACATTCGCGAATATCGATCCGTTCATTGAAAAGTATGTCTGCGAAAAATTAGGAACGAAACCAGCACCGGTTTCAACACAGACGTTACAGCGCGATCGTCATGCACACTATATGTCGACACTGGCTTTGATCGCGACATCGATTGAAAAGATGGCAACGGAGATCCGGGGTCTACAAAAGACAGAAACACGTGAAGTCGAAGAATTCTTCGCTAAAGGTCAAAAAGGATCATCAGCGATGCCGCACAAGCGGAATCCGATCGGCTCTGAGAACATGACGGGTCTTGCCCGAGTCATCCGTGGACACATGGTGACGGCGTACGAGAACGTCTCACTCTGGCACGAACGCGATATCTCGCATTCTTCGGCAGAACGCATCATTCTTCCAGACGCAACAGGACTGCTCAACTACATGTTGAACCGTTTCGGAAACATTGTGAAGAACTTGACGGTCTTCCCGGACAACATGAAACGGAACATGGACCGGACGTTTGGGGTCATCTTCTCGGGACATGTCTTACTCGCTTTAATCGAAAAAGGCTGGTCTCGTGAAGCAGCGTATGATTTCGTTCAACCGCGTGCGATGCAGGCGTGGGAAGAACAAATCATGTTCCGTGACTTATTGTGGCAAGAACAGGACATTCAACAGCTGTTCACAGAAGAAGAGCTCGATGCGTGTTTCGATCCGACGTACCATACGAGTCGTGTCGATGAAATTTTTGAACGGTGTGGCTTGAACTAATCAACCTGAGACGGGGCACTTGCCCCGTCTACATCTTAGGATCATGGGGGACGAAAGCGATGCAACCACTTTATGAAGGAAAAGCAAAACGATTGTACACGACGCAGGAGCAGGATGTGCTCCGGATCGTCTATAAAGACGAGGCCACGGCATTCAACGGCGAGAAAAAAGAAATATTTGCTGGAAAAGGCGAATTGAACAACCGATTGACGAGTCATTTCTTTGAAATCCTCGAACAAGCGGGCATTCCGACACATTTCATTGAGCGTGTTTCGGAGCGCGAACAGCTCGTACGTCGTGTCACTATCATTCCACTCGAAGTCGTCGTCCGGAACGTCGTCGCAGGAAGCTTGAGTAAACGGCTCGGTATCGAAGAAGGTACAGTGCTCGAAACACCAATCGTTGAGTTCTACTATAAAGATGATACGTTAGGCGATCCACTCGTCACCTCATCACACATTAATTTACTGAAGATTGCGACTTCTGAAGAGCTAGAAGAGCTGTCGGACAAAGCACTTCGCGTGAATGAAGTCTTGCAACCGTACTTCCGTCAAAACGGAATCACGTTGATTGATTTTAAACTAGAGTACGGCAAAACGGCAGATGGAACGATTCTACTGGCTGATGAGATTTCACCTGATACATGCCGCTTGTGGGACCAGGAAACTGGAGAACATCTCGATAAAGATGTCTTCCGACGTAATATCGGTTCACTGACAGAGACATACCAAACACTATTCAATCGCCTAGGGGGAAACACACAATGAAAAAAGTCATCGTATCGATTGCATTACGGGAAAGCATTTTAGATCCACAAGGAGTTGCTGTAAAAGGCGGATTGCAACAGCTTGGTTTTAACGGTGTCGAGAGTGTCCGAATCGGAAAACAGATTGAACTGCTCGTTGAAACGGAAACGACAGAAGCGATGATTCATGAGATGTGTCAAAAACTACTCGTTAACACGGTGATGGAAGATTACCAGATTACGATTGAAGAGGTGACGCCAGCATGAAGTTCGCGGTCATCGTCTTTCCGGGATCGAACTGTGATTTAGATATGTATCATGCGGTTAGGGATGCGCTCGGAGAAGAAGCCGAATACGTTTTCCATACCGAAACATCACTTGAAGGCTACGATGGTGTCCTGTTACCAGGTGGGTTCTCATACGGAGACTATCTTCGTTGCGGTGCGATCGCGCGCTTCTCACCGATCATGGAAGAAGTTAAACGCTTCGCGGCAGAAGGGAAAACGGTTCTCGGGGTATGTAACGGATTCCAGATTCTTGTCGAAGCGGGACTCTTACCAGGTGTCTTGCACCGGAACAACGGTTTAAAGTTCATGTGCCGAACGGTCGAACTGAAGGTTGAGAATACGAAGACACGTTTTACATCAGATTATACGCCAGGCGAGACGATCTCGATTCCGATCGCGCATGGTGAAGGAAACTACTACTGTGATGATGCAACTTATGCGATGCTCCAAACAAACGGGCAAATTGCTTTCACATATGTTGACAATCCGAACGGTTCGCGCGGCGATATCGCCGGGATCACGAATAAAGCCGGAAATGTTCTTGGGATGATGCCACACCCAGAACGAGCGGTCGAGCTATTGACTGGCGGAACAGATGGATTGAAACTCTTTACTTCACTCGTCAAACAGGGGGCACACCATGCTAAAACAACAGTCTGAACCAACACCAGAATTGATTCAAGAGCAACGCGTTTATGCCACGATGGGCTTAAGCGATACGGAATACCAGATGGTCGTCGATTTACTGGGACGCCAACCGAACTACACAGAAACAGGCTTGTTCTCGGTCATGTGGTCTGAGCATTGTTCGTACAAGACATCTAAACCCGTCCTTCGTCAATTCCCGACGACTGGACCACGTGTCTTGCAGGGACCGGGTGAAGGAGCAGGTGTCGTTGATATCGGCGATGAGCAGGCTGTCGTCTTTAAAATTGAAAGCCACAATCACCCATCAGCCGTTGAACCATACCAAGGCGCTGCAACCGGCGTCGGCGGAATCATTCGCGACATCTTCTCGATGGGCGCCCGCCCGGTCGCTCTCATGAACTCGCTCCGTTTCGGTCATCTCGGTACACCACGTGTCAATCAACTGTTCGAACAAGTTGTCGCTGGGATCGCGGGTTATGGCAACTGTGTCGGTATCCCGACGATCGGTGGCGAAATCGGATTTGATCGTTCGTATGAAGGCAATCCGCTCGTCAACGCGATGTGTATCGGTTTGATCAACCATGCCGATATTCAAAAAGGTCAGGCAAAAGGTGTCGGTAACTCAGTCATGTACGTCGGTGCAGCTACTGGGCGCGACGGCATTCATGGTGCGACGTTTGCCTCGGAGGATCTCGGAGAGGATACAGAAGCAAAACGTCCGGCTGTTCAAGTCGGTGATCCATTCATGGAAAAGCTGTTGATTGAAGCTTGTCTTGAGATCGTTGGTCATCCAGCACTTGTCGGAATGCAGGATATGGGCGCTGCTGGACTAACATCTTCTTCAGCAGAGATGGCTTCAAAAGCAGGCATGGGCATCGAGATGCACCTCGATGACGTCCCGCAACGGGAGACAGGGATGACAGCCTACGAAATGATGCTCTCAGAATCACAAGAACGAATGTTACTCGTCGTCAAGCGTGGTCGTGAGGCAGAGATTGAAGCAATCGTCAGCAAATGGGGACTCCATGCCGTTCACGTTGGAGAAGTCATTGAAGAGAAAGTCTTACGTTTGATCCATCATGGGGATATCGTGGCGGAAGTTCCGGTTGACGCGTTAGCGGAAGAAGCACCAGTCTATGAAAAACCATCCCGCGTTCCTGCGTACTATGAAGAATTCCAAGCGATGGAAGAGACACTCCCAGTCGTCGAGGACGTCGTTGAGACATGGCGAGCACTACTTCGTCAGCCGACGATCGCGTCAAAACGCTGGGTCTACGATCAGTACGATCATATGGTTCAGACATCGACGGTCGTCGCACCAGGATCAGACGCAGCCGTCATCCGCGTCCGCGGTACGAACAAAGCGCTCGCAATGACGACCGACTGCAACAGTCGTTTCGTCTACTTGGATCCATACGTCGGTGGACAGATTGCCGTGGCGGAAGCAGCCCGTAATATCGTCGCGAGTGGTGCGACACCACTTGCCATAACGGATTGCCTGAACTTCGGAAATCCGGATAAACCAGAAGGCTTCTGGCAGTTGCAGCAAGCAACAGCCGGTATGGCGGAAGCATGTCGTGTCCTTGAGACACCCGTCATCGGTGGGAACGTCTCACTCTACAACGAGTCAGCTGGTCAAGCGGTTCACCCGACACCGGTCGTCGGAATGGTCGGATTACACGAGCAGACAGAATGGATCACGACACAACACGTCAAACAAGCAGGTGACCAGATTTATCTGTTAGGTGAAACAACAGCCGAGTTTGGTGGTAGTGAGCTTCAATATATGCAATTCGGTAAATCATTCGGTCGCGCACCGCAGATCGATTTAGCAGTCGAACACGCACGCTTACAATTGTTACAACAAGCAGTACAAGCAGGTGAAGTCAATGCGATGCATGATGTGTCAGAAGGTGGTCTTGCAATCGCCCTCGCTGAGATGACATTTGGGACGAACCTCGGATTGACAGTTCAGTTTGATGGACCAACGTTACACCTGTTCAGTGAATCGCAATCACGTTTCGTCGTCACTGTGCCACAAGCACACGCTGCAGCATTCGAACAACGGACCGGTGCTCAAGCGATCGGTGTCGTCACGAACGATGAGCTTCTTGTCATCGAGACGGCAGAGACACGGATCGAAGCAGACCGTTCGACCTTACAGGAAGACTGGGAAGGAGCAATCGCGTGTTATATGACATCAAAGGACTAAATGAGGAGTGTGGCGTCTTCGGGATCTTCGGACAACCGAATGCAGCGCAACTCGCCTATTACGGCTTGCATAGTTTGCAACACCGGGGACAGGAAGGGGCAGGAATCGTCACGAGTGACGGCGAAGACCTCTTCCCGCACCGCGGGCAAGGACTCGTGACGGAAGTCTTTTCGGAAGAGACACTGACAGACCTTAAAGGACATCACGCGATCGGACACGTCCGGTATTCGACAGCAGGGGGAAATACGCTTGAGAATACCCAACCGCTTCATTTCAAATCGCGGACGGGAGATCTTGCCCTCGCGCATAACGGAAACCTCGTTAACGCCGATTCACTGAAGCATCTACTAGAAGCAGAAGGTGCCATCTTTCAGACGACGAGTGATACGGAAGTCGTCGCTCACCTTGTCAAACGCAGCAAGCTCGAGACACTCGAAGATCGGATTGCCGATAGTCTCGCGCGTCTTGTCGGGGCATTTGCATTCCTCTTCTTAACGGAAGATACGCTATTCGTGGCAGTTGATCCACACGGACTTCGTCCACTGTCACTCGGGAAGACACCGGACGGCGGCATCGTGTTTGCGTCAGAGACATGTGCCTTTGATATCGTCGGTGCAGAGTTCATTCGTGATATTGAGCCGGGGGAGCTCGTGACGATCACAGAACACGGCATGTCGTCTCGTCAATACATGGAGCCACGTGAACGGGCGATGTGTTCGATGGAATATATCTACTTCTCACGTCCGGATTCAATCATTGATGGTGTCAACGTCCATACGGCTCGCAAAGCACTTGGGAAAAAGATGTATGAAGAAGCACCGGTCGAAGCAGACGTCGTTACCGGGGTACCGGATTCAAGTATCTCGGCAGCGATCGGTTACGCGGAAGCGAGTGGGATTCCGTATGAAATGGGATTGATCAAGAACCGGTATGTCGGACGGACGTTCATCCAGCCGTCACAGGAGTTGCGGGAACGTGGGGTCAAAATGAAGTTGTCCGCGTTACGCGGCGTCGTACAAGGCAAGCGTGTCATCATGGTCGATGATTCGATCGTTCGGGGAACGACGAGTCGTCGGATCGTCGGTTTATTACGTGAAGCCGGTGCAACGGAAGTTCATGTCCGTATCACGGCACCACCGATTACGAATCCATGTTATTACGGGATTGATACATCGTCAAAAGACGAGCTAATCTCTGCCCGGTTGATGCCGGAAGAGATCCGTCAAGAAATCGGTGCTGATTCACTTGAGTTCCTAACTGTACCGGGTATGGTCGATGCAATCGATCGTCCGTTTGAAGGACCATTAAAAGGACAATGTACCGCTTGTTTCACAGGAGAGTACCCGACACCACTCGGTTCGCTCGAGTTAGAAGCTAAACTTTGATAGATGGGGGAAGAACATGAGCAAACATTACGAAGCAGCAGGTGTGAGTCTGACGGCAGGATATGAGTCCGTCACTCGAATGAAAAAACACGTCGCCCGTTCGATGCGCAAAGAAGTATTAACGGGACTCGGTAGCTTTGGTGCGATGTTCGACCTCAGCCAATTGCAGTTGAAAGAACCGGTTCTCGTCAGCGGAACGGATGGTGTTGGTACGAAACTCAAGCTTGCCTTCGCACTCGAACAACACGATACAATCGGGATCGACTGTGTTGCGATGTGCGTGAACGATATCATCGTCCAAGGAGCAGAACCGCTTTATTTCCTTGACTACATCGCGCTCGGTCAGGCGATTCCAGCAAAGATCGAACGCATCGTCGCAGGTGTTGCTGAAGGATGTGTTCAAGCCGGATGTACGTTGATCGGTGGCGAGACGGCAGAAATGCCAGGGATGTACGCGGATGGCGAATACGATATCGCTGGTTTTGCCGTCGGTGCCGTTGAAAAACAAAAATTGATCACCGGTGACAAGGTCGCAGCAGGCGATGTCATTCTTGGGCTCGCTTCGTCCGGTGTCCATTCGAACGGCTTTTCACTCGTTCGTAAAATCGTCGCCGAGAGTGGACTTAGCTACGAAGATGAAGTCATGATGCTCGGTCATACGCTTGGTAATGCGCTTCTCATGCCGACACGTATCTACGTCGAAGCGGTCAAAGCTGCCCTTGAGACGGAAAAGATTCAAGCGATGGTCCATATTACAGGTGGCGGGTTCTACGAGAACGTACCACGCGTCTTGCCAGAAGGTCTCGGCGCATCGTTTGATCCGAAAAGGTGGCCGACGTTACCGGTCTTCGACTGGCTTGAACAAGCAGGTGATCTGCCACGACATGACATGTATAATGTCTTCAACATGGGGATCGGTTTCATGTTGATCGTCAAACCGGAAGATGTTGCGGAAGTAACAGCACGCCTCGCTCGTGAAAATGAGACGGCGTACGTGATTGGTCAGGTGACCGATCAAGCAGGTGTCCGGATTCAAGGAGTCGACGCATGAAGATCGCTTGTTTTGCATCAGGTAGCGGTAGTAATGTCGAAGCACTGTTTGAAGCAATCGAGGCAGGGACGTTACATGCCTCGATCGAACTGATCGTCTGCGATCAACCGGACGCAGCAGTCATTGAACGGGCGAAACGACGTGGATGTGACGTCTTCGTCTTTCGGGCGAAGGACTATCCGGATAAACCAAGTTTTGAGCGGGAAATCATCGCTCGTCTTGAAGCAAAAGGTATTGAACGGATCATCCTTGCCGGTTACATGCGATTGATCGGGGAAGAGTTGCTCGGACGATACGCAGGGCGGATCGTCAACATTCATCCGTCGCTACTTCCGGCGTTCCCAGGAAAAGATGCGATCGGACAAGCATTTCGTGGCGGAGTTAAAATCACAGGTGTTACAATTCATATAGTCGATGAAGGAATGGACACTGGACCCATCATGGCTCAAGAAGCCGTTCGGATTACAGAAGAGATGACGCGTGAAACGTTGCAACAAGCGATTCAGCGCGTCGAACATAGACTGTATCCGCAAGTCATCGAAGAGTGGATGAAAGAGGAGGCAAACGTATGAGAGCGTTAATTAGTGTGTCGGATAAAACAGGGATCGTCGAACTAGGACGAGCGTTTCACGAAGCAGGTATCGAGCTCGTCTCGACAGGCGGAACACATCAAGCATTAGAGGAAGCTGGGCTTCCGGTCATTGGTATCAGTGAAGTCACACAATTCCCAGAGATGCTCGACGGACGTGTCAAGACGCTCCATCCCATGGTCCACGGTGGATTACTTGGTCGTCGTGATCTCGAATCCCATCGTGAACAGATGGCTGCGCAACAAATTCAACCGATTGATTTCGTCGTCGTCAATCTATATCCGTTCAAGCAGACAGTCTTACAAGAAGACGTTGCCTATGCGGATGCGATTGAGAACATCGACATCGGTGGACCAAGCATGTTGCGTTCAGCAGCGAAGAACCACGCGGCTGTGACGGTCGTCGTCGACCCAGCTGATTACGAAACCGTCGTTGCGGAGGTTCGTGAAGGTGGAACGACGTTTGAGACACGTCAACGTCTTGCAGCGAAAGCATTCCGTCATACAGCGGCGTACGATGCGTTGATCGCGGATTATTTCTTGACGCAAACAGGAGAGAAGTTCCCGGATCAGTTGACGATTACGCTTGAGAAGGTCCAAGACCTCCGTTACGGAGAAAATCCACACCAAGAAGCAGCCTTTTATAAAACACCGATTTACCGTGGGGCTTCCCTTGCTTCCGCGAAGCAGTTGCACGGTAAAGAGTTGTCGTATAACAACATTCAAGATGCAAACGCAGCTCTTGAAATCCTCGACGAGTTCCGCGAAGCAGCAGCCGTCGTCGTTAAACACATGAACCCATGTGGCGTTGCCGTCGGTCCAACGATCGGAGAGGCTTTCCGCCGCGCGCATGCAGCAGATCCTATCTCAATCTTCGGTGGCATCGTCGCCTTGAACCGCGAAGTCGATCTTGAAACAGCAGAACAACTAAGTGGTATCTTCCTTGAAATTATCATTGCCCCGTCCTTCACGGAAGAAGCATTTGCCTTATTGTCAGCGAAAAAGAACATTCGTCTGCTCGAGCTCGACGTCAAACGTGTCCAAGCGATCCGCTATACGGCAGTTGCCGGCGGCATGCTTGTCCAAGACAGTGACGATGAGACGCTTGATGATGCGGCAGCACGCGTCGTCACGGACCGCAAGCCGACAGCAGCGGAATGGGAAGATTTGAAACTGGCATGGCGCGCTGTTAAACACGTCAAGTCGAATGCGATCGTTCTCGCGAAAGACGAAGTAACCGTTGGTGTTGGTGCAGGACAGATGAACCGTGTTGGTTCGGCAAACATCGCGATCACGCAAGCCGGAGAAAAAGCGGTTGGCGCATCCCTTGCTTCCGATGCTTTCTTCCCAATGGGGGACACAGTCGAAGCAGCAGCAGCGGCTGGTATTACCGCAATCATTCAACCAGGTGGCTCGATTCGCGATCAAGAGTCAATCGATGCGTGTAACAAGCACGGCATTACGATGATCTTTACGAACGTTCGACATTTCAAACACTAAGCGGAGGCGATTTGAATGAAGGTATTGGTGATTGGTAAAGGAGGGCGTGAACACGCGCTCGTCTGGAAACTGGCACAGGATGAACGGATTGAGACGGTATATGCTGCGCCCGGGAATGCCGGGATGACACAAGCAACATGTGTTCCAATCGCCGAAGATGCCATCGATGAACTCGTAACGTTCGCAAAAGACGAACAGATCGATTGGACAATTGTTGGACCAGAAGGACCGCTCGTTCTTGGGGTCGTCAATGCGTTTCAGGCAGCTGGACTGCAGATCTTTGGTCCAACGCGAGAAGCAGCAGCCATCGAAGGGAGTAAACAGTTCGCGAAGGAATTAATGGCGCGTGCTGGTATTCCGACCGCTGCTCACGCTGTCTTCACTTCAGCAGAAGAAGCGATAGCGTATGTTCGTCAAGCGGGGGCACCAATTGTCATCAAAGCGGATGGACTCGCTGCCGGAAAAGGGGTCACAGTCGCAGAAACAGTTGATCAGGCACTTGAAGCAATCCACGATACGTTTGCTGGGGAATACGGGCAGCAAAGCCGTGTCGTCATCGAAGAGTGTCTAGTCGGAGAAGAGTGCTCGTTAATGGCATTCGTCCACGAAGATACGGTCATTCCAATGGTGTTATCACAAGATCATAAACGGGCGTTTGACGGTGATCTCGGTCCGAACACGGGTGGAATGGGAGCTTATTCTCCACTTCCGCAATGGGACGAAGCAGCATTGACGACAGAAGCTGTTGACCGAATCATCCAGCCGCTCGTCGATCAGATGGCTAGTGAAGGCATTCCGTTCACTGGGTTCCTCTATGCGGGTCTGATGCTGACGAAACAAGGACCATTCGTCATCGAGTTCAATGCCCGCTTTGGTGATCCGGAAACAGAAGTCATTCTCCCACGCCTGGAGACACCATTACTTGATGTCATCATGCCGCTAATGGACGGACAGACGCCGGAAATCGTTTGGACGGATCAAGCAGCTGTTGGTGTCGTCGTCGCTGCAAAAGGATATCCGGAAGCGCCTCAAACGGGACAAGCGATTCCACTTGATCAGATTGGGGACGCCCTTCTCGTCTTTCATGCCGGAACGGCAGAACGATTTGGTCAGCTTGTCTCAGCAGGTGGACGTGTCCTCGTTTGTGTCAGCCGTGCTGAGACAATCGAGCAAGCGGTCGAACAGGTCTATGCCAACTTGCCAGACGTGACGGATCAACCGTTCTTTTACCGGACCGATATCGCTCAAAAAGCCTTTCGTGCTTCACATGAATCGTAACATCTAAACCAGACGTGCTCGAAAGAGTTGCGTCTGGTTTTTTGGTTTCTTGGCGAAGTGCACGAAAAGATTTGTCTTCCATGGCGAATTTGTGTTATTTTGACCAAATGAATCCGGAACGGGGCAAAACTTCTTGAAACTTACTTAGTAACATTTTAGTATAAGAACTATAAGAAAGCGTTTTCAATAAAACAAAGGAGGTCGAGCTTTCGTGAAAAAAAAATGTGGAAGATCCCCTTGGACGAAATCTGAAGTACGGACACACCAAGCGGTCATCAGCGGAAAGCTTGCACCGACACTTGTCATACAGAATGCCACATACCTGAATCATGGAGTCAAAGCATGGCGGACGGCGAACATCTGGATTAGCGGCGACCGAATCGTCTACGTCGGTCCAGAAATGCCGGAACAAGCCGATGCCTACCATGATGCGACAGGTCAATATATCGTACCTGGTTACATTGAACCCCATGCGCATCCATTCCAACTCTATAACCCAGCGAGTCTTGCAAAGTTTGCGGCAGAGCGGGGAACATCGACACTCGTCAACGATAATATGTTGTTATTATTAGAGCCGACGGAGCAAGCGTTTGCTCAAGTTGAGGCGCTAGCGGACTTACCGACCTCGATGTACTGGTGGGCAAGACTCGACGCGCAGACGGAACTTGATGCGGATAGCATCTCGATCGATAACCGTCGGATTCAAGCGTGGCTTAAGCATCCACAAGTCATCCAAGCGGGTGAGTTGACGGGATGGCCACGTCTCTCGCAAGGAGACGATGAACTGCTCCACTGGATGCAAGATGCGATCAAACTCGGAAAACCAATCGAAGGTCATTTCCCTGGCGCTTCAGCAAAGACGTTGACGAAGATGGCGCTTTACGGCGTAACGAGTGATCATGAGGCAATGACGGTCGAAGAGGCGATGACACGTCTTGAACTTGGCTATACGACGACGATTCGTTATTCGTCGATTCGTCCAGATCTACCGGATATCTTTAAAGGTCTCGTCGAAGCAGGATTGACGCAGTTCGATAAGGTACTAGTGACGACAGATGGTTCGACGCCGTCCTTCTATAAAGCGGGCATGATGGATGAGACGATCCGACTGATGCTTGAGGCAGGAATTCCCGTCGAAGAAGCATACCGAATTGCTTCATACAATGCAGCACGTCATTTTAATCTCGATCATCTACTCGGAAGTATCGCACCAGGACGGATTGCCCATCTCAACTTCCTCGAAGCAAAAGATGCTCCGACACCAGTCGCTGTCCTTGCACGCGGAACGTGGGTGCGCCAAGCGGATATTCCGTGTTACCCGGCAGAAGCGCTCGATGCTGTCTATGCACTCATGCCACGCTCGGAAGTCCAGGTTTCCTTAACGGAACAGGATTTTTCATTCAGCATGCCGGTTGGTCTTGAAATGGTCAATTCCGTCATCATGAAGCTGTATCAAGTCGAGCATGATACAAGTGTGCCTGTGTTACCAGCGGGTTGCGATGAATCCTTCTTAATGTTACTCGATCGGGAAGGAAAGTGGCGTTTGAATACCGTTCTGAAAAACTTTGCGACACAAGTTGGCGGTCTTGTTAGTTCGTACTCAATCAGTGGTGATATTCTGATGATTGGTAAATCAAAACGAGATATGCAAGTCGCGTTTGATCGAATGAAAGCGTTCGGAGGTGGGATCGTTCTCGTCGAAGACGGGGAAGTTATCGCTGAAGTTCCATTGACCTTAATGGGGCAGACATCCGACTTACCACTCGAGGATTTGATCGTTCAGGAAACCGCTTTACGGGAAGCATTGTTTGAGCGCGGTTATGCGTTTGAAGATCCTGTCTATACGTTGCTATTCCTAGCGTCGACTCACTTGCCATATGTGCGGATCACACCGCAGGGAATATACGAAGTCCTTCGGAAAAAAGTCCTTTTCCCAGCGATTTTGCGATGACGCTTGAATTTTAAAACGTCGCGCTTTAAACTATTAAAGAGCAATTGAATGGGAAAGGGAGTCACAAGATGCAACTCGATAAATTGCGTGGAAAAGAATTAGATCAGTTATTTACAGCCATCATGAAGATGGATTCATTAGAAGATTGTTATACGTTGTTCGAAGACTTAGCGACCGTCAACGAAATCCAGGCGCTCGCCCAACGTCTTGAAGTCGCACGTCAATTACGTGAAGGCAATACGTATCACAAAATCGAGAAGGCGACCGGTGCTTCAACGGCAACGATCTCGCGTGTCAAACGTTGCTTGAACTACGGTTCTGGCGGTTATGACTTAGCACTCGCCCGTTTAGGTCTTGTAGAGCAAGAAGTAGCGGATAACTAATGTTATCCGCTACTTCTATGAAGGGGGCGTGTCACATTGGATTTTGCGTTACAACATAAAATTCAACATTTCATTCGAAGATTGACGCCCATCCAGTCGCTCGTCATCATCTACTTCGTTGCTGTCATCATTGGGATCATCATGCTCGGTTTGCCGTGGTCGACCAAGGGAGACTATAACTGGGATTTCACGGACCTCGTCTTCATGGCGGTCAGTTGTGTCAGTGTAACCGGTCTGACGACGGTCTCGGTCTCGGAAACATTCACGACGTTCGGCTACTTCATGATCATGATTTTAGTGCAAGTCAGCGGGATTGGTTTGATGTCGCTTCATATCGCGATGTGGGTTATCCTTGGAAAACGAATCGGCTTTCGGGAACGTCAACTCGTCGTTCGAGATCAGAACCAGACGACGATGCAAGGTGTCGTCAAATACATTCGGGAAGTTATCTTGATCATCGTCTCGATTGAATTGATTGGGGCTTTGATTCTTGGACTTTATTACACGAAGTATTTTCCGACGCTCGGAGAAGCGATGCTCCAAGGACTGTTCGGCTCGGTCAGTGCGACGACGAACGCCGGTTTTGATATCACCGGCGAATCCTTACTACCGTTTCGCGGTGATTTATTCGTCGTCTTCATGCAAATTTTGCTACTGACGCTCGGCGCGATCGGTTTTCCGGTACTCGTTGAAGTCCGGCGTTATATTTCGTACCGAGCGACACGTCAGGCAACACGTCAACCGTATCATTTTTCACTCTTTACGAAATTAACAGCATCGACGTTCTTCATTCTCGTTCTGTTCGGAACGGTGTCATTGCTACTATTTGAATGGAACCAGTCCTTTAAAGGCTTACCAGTCGATGAGAAACTCGTTGACGCCTTATTCCAATCCGTCACGACCCGAAATGGTGGATTGACGACGGTCGACATCACGTCCTTCTCACAAGCCTCGATTTTCGTCTTATCGCTCTTGATGTTCATTGGGGCATCCCCGTCTTCCGTTGGTGGTGGGATTCGAACGACGACGTTTGCTGTTGCCGTCTTGAGTGTCATTGCCTTCATACGAGGGGAATACGGGATCAAAATCTTCGGTCGTGAAATCGGTCAATCGGATATTTGGAAAGCGTTCGTCGTCATCGTTGTTTCAACAGGGGTGACGATGGTCGGATTGATCGTCTTGTTACTTGTCGAGGATGCACCGTTCCTTGTCCTCTTTTTTGAAGCATGTTCGGCATTTGGAACGACCGGTTTATCGCTCGGCATTACGGATCAACTGTCGGATATTGGGAAGTGGACGTTGTCCGTCCTGATGTTCATTGGTCGAATCGGAGTCATCTCGTTCGTCCTGCTCCTGAAGGCGAACCAACCGAAACGAAACTACAACTATCCGAAGGAATCCGTCATCATCGGATAAGGGGGCTCTTTTTATGAAACGTGCCTTTTGGATCAACTTCGCGTACATCTTTGCTGTTCCTGTCCTACCGTTTTTGGCGCTCGTCAACGGACGAGCACTCTGTTCGCCGGATTCACCGTTACTGGACGTCCCGGTACTCGGCTTCTTTTTAGCAGAACCGTGGGCGTTCGTTCCGGTATATGCCGTCTTTGCGTTGTTACTGGCGTCACTCTTGACGAAACGACGGACACACGTCTGACCATCTCGCCCTGCGCGAGATGGTTTTTTGTTTTATACTGAATGTGGAATGAGAAAGAGAGGATGGGGCGAACCGTGTTATTACCTTTTAATGAATGGCGACATGTCTTTAAACTAGACCCAGCAAAACTAATCGATGATGCTAGCCTACAGGCGATTGCGACGTCCGGGACGGATGCGATCCTTGTCGGTGGAACAGATGATATCACCCTCGATGCGACGCTTGATCTCTTGATGCGTTTACGGCGGTATCCCGTTGCAGTAGCACTCGAAATTTCAGAACTTGAAGCCGCGACGATGGGATTCGATACGTATTTGACACCAACGGTCCTGAATGCCGGTACGTTAGAATATGTCGTTGAAAAACAGGTCGAAGCGTTAGAACAAGTCGGTCATATGCTCGCGCACGCTGATCTTGTCGGGGAAGGGTATATCGTCCTGAATCCTGATGCGAAGGTTGCGCATGTGACGCAAGCAAAACCATTAACGTTAGATGAGACTGTCGCTTATGCACAGCTAGCCGATAGCGTTTTCCGTTTGCCGGTTGTGTACCTCGAGTATAGTGGTGTCTACGGGGACCCGGGACGAGTAGCAGCCGTTCGCGATGTCTTGAAGCAGGCACGCCTGTTTTACGGTGGAGGAATCGACTCCGAGGAACGTGCACGTGAGATGCTGCAATATGCGGATACGATCGTCGTCGGGAACATCATTTATGAGGATTTAAAAGCAGCGCTTGCGACAGTCGCAGCGACACGATAAAATATAGGAACAAAAGTTCGGAATATAAGAAATGAGGATACTAATATGTTTAATTTGAGCGAACAGCTCGTCAGCGGACTAAACCCCGAGCAAGCGAGAGCAGTCAAGCATACGGAAGGACCACTGCTGATCATGGCAGGAGCGGGCTCCGGAAAGACACGCGTCCTGACACATCGGGTCGCTTATTTGATGGCGGCTAAACAAGTCGCACCGTGGAACATCCTCGCGATTACGTTTACGAACAAGGCGGCGCGGGAAATGCGAGACCGGATCGGTCGGTTAGTTGGTGGTGTCGCAAACGATATTTGGGTCTCGACCTTCCACTCGATGTGTGTCCGGATGTTACGTCGTGATATCGACCAACTTGGATATGACCGGAATTTCACGATTCTTGATTCGAGTGATCAGCAATCAGCGATCAAGCTCGTCTTAAAGGAACAAAACTTGGATCCGAAAAAATGGGATCCGCGTTCGATGCTGACAATCATCTCGTCGCAAAAGAATGAATTACGCAGTGCTGAATTCTACGCTTCGATCGTGACAAGTCCTTATGAGAAGACGGTTGCTGAAATCTATAAAGGATACGAAGCGGTCTTACGCCGGAACAATGCGCTCGACTTTGATGATTTGATCGGAAAAACGACGGAATTGTTTAAGAAGAGTCCGGATGTCCTAGCTTACTATCAGAAGAAGTTCCGCTACATTCATGTCGATGAGTATCAAGATACGAACAAAGCTCAGTACGATCTCGTCAACCTGTTGGCGTCGGGACATCAGAATCTCTGTGTTGTCGGGGACTCGGATCAGTCGATCTATCGCTGGCGTGGCGCTGACATCGCGAACATCCTTTCGTTCGAAGAGGATTATCCGAATGCAGCCGTCATCTTACTCGAGCAAAACTATCGTTCTTCCAAACGAATCTTGGAAGCAGCCAACCATGTCATCCAAAATAACTCGACACGCAAAGATAAAAAACTTTGGACGGATAATGATGAAGGTGAAAAGCTGATCGTCCATACAGCGGAGAATGAGCGTGAAGAAGCCTTTTATATCGTCCAAGAGATCCGGAACTCGCTTCGTTACGGGATGAAACTGAGCGATATCGCGATTTTGTACCGGACGAACGCACAATCGCGTGCGATCGAGGAAACGCTTCTTAAGTCGAACGTTCCGTACAAAATGATTGGCGGCACGAAGTTCTACGATCGTAAAGAAATCAAGGACGTGCTCGCTTATCTCCGTTTAATCTCGAATCCGAACGAGGACTTGTCCTTTGCGCGGATCGTCAACGAACCAAAACGCGGCATTGGCGCAACGACGATTGATAAGCTGCGTGATTTCGCTGATCTACAAGGCGTGTCATTGATGGAAGCGATTCGCGATATCGAATTGTCGAGTATCGCACCAAAGACAGCAGCGAAACTGACGGATTTCCGGACGATGATTCTCGGACTTAGCCAAATGCAAGAATTCATCAGTCTGTCGGAACTGGTCGAAGAAGTGCTCGAGAAATCAGGCTATCGTCAAGTACTGAAGGAAGATAAGACGCTTGAAGCACAGAGTCGTCTTGAGAACATCAATGAGTTCATCACCGTTGCGCAGAATTTCGAGAAGGAGACGGCAAAAGCGGATCCGGAAGATCGGACGATCATCGCCTTCTTGACCGATTTGACACTCGTCGCCGATGTCGATTCACTCGATGAGACAGATCCAGAGGAACAAGTCACGTTGATGACGCTCCACTCAGCAAAAGGACTCGAGTTCCCGGTCGTCTTCTTGATCGGGATGGAGGAAGGCTTGTTCCCACATAGCCGCTCGCTTCAAGATGAAGACGAGATGGAAGAAGAACGTCGCCTCGCGTATGTCGGAATTACACGTGCTGAGAAACGTCTCTACTTGTCACACGCGCGGATGCGTTCTCTGTACGGACGGACGAACGCGAACCAAGAATCACGGTTCCTAGCGGAGCTGCCAGAAGTCGTCATCGAGCGGACCGGTAAAAAAGCGAAGCCACTCCCATGGGAAGACCGTCCTGTCCCACAAGGCAAAGCCGTCATCGGTCGCTCGATCAGCAAACCAACAGCAATGAAGACGTCAGGTGCTGAGGCACTTGGTTGGTCCGTCGGAGATAAGGCAGAGCACGGGAAATGGGGACTTGGTACAGTCGTCCAGACTCGTGGTGAAGGGGATAATCTTGAAATTGATATCGCATTCCCAGCAGTCGGAATCAAACGATTGCTTGCAAAATTTGCACCGATTAAAAAGGTATGACGGGAGGTCCACAGATGGACGCAAGCCAGCGTATAGATGAGATTCGTCAAACATTGAACCGATACAGCTACGAATACTACGTACTGGATCAACCAACGGTACCGGATGCGACGTACGACCAATTGCTTCGTGAACTGACGGAGTTAGAAACAGAGCATCCGGAACTGATCACGCCGGATTCGCCGACACAACGCGTCGGAGCAGCACCGCTCGAAGCGTTCGAGAAGGTGACGCATGATTTACCGATGCTGTCACTCGGAAACGTCTTTGATGAGACAGAAATTCGCGAATGGGTCGCTCGGATCGAGCGGTCGCTCGGACGTTCGACGACGTATGTCGCCGAACTGAAATTTGATGGACTTGCGATTTCACTGAAATATGAAGACGGCCGATTCGTCCGTGGGGCAACGCGTGGCGATGGAACAGTCGGCGAAAACATCACGCAGAATCTACGGACAATCAAAGCGTTACCGCTTCGTTTGCAGGCAGAAGAGACAGTTGAAGTCCGCGGTGAGGCTTACATGCCGAAACAATCGTTCGAACGCTTGAATGAAGACCGGGCTAGCCGAGAAGAGACATTGTTCGCGAATCCACGTAACGCAGCAGCAGGTAGTCTGCGTCAGCTCGATTCATCGATTACAGCGTCGCGTAATCTGTCGTTGTTCGTGTATGGCGTCGGCGTCAATACGTTGACGGCACGTTCACATAGCGAAGCGATGGCACAACTGGCATCACTTGGCTTGCCGACGAATCAACATATGCAGACGTGTGAGACAGTGGAAGAGATTCTTGCCTACATCGCACATTGGACGGAAGCACGCGCGAGCCTGCCATATGAGATCGACGGAATCGTCTTGAAAGTCGATCGCTATGATGATCAGGAAGAGCTCGGCTTCACGGCAAAAAGCCCCCGCTTCGCGACAGCATATAAGTTCGCGGCGGAAGAAGTCATGACGACAGTCGAAGACGTTGATTTCAGTGTTGGGCGGACGGGGAAAGTCACGCCTCGTGCCCGTTTTGCACCGGTCGTCGTCGCGGGATCGACAGTGACGTATGCAACACTACACAACGCTGACTTCATCGCTGAAAAAGATATTCGCCTTCAGGACGCAGTTATCATCAAAAAAGCGGGCGATGTCATCCCGGCAGTCGTACAGGTCGTCACAGCAGAACGGACGGGGGAAGAGACACCAATTGTCTTCCCAACGCATTGTCCTGCCTGTCAATCGGAACTTGTCCGTCTCGAAGGTGAAGTCGATATTCGTTGTGTCAGTCCGGAATGCCCAGCGCAATTGATGGAAGGGATCATTCACTTCGTTTCGCGTCAAGCGATGAACATCGATGGTCTCGGGGAAAAAGTCGTTCGTCAATTGTATGATCATGAAGCAATTCGAACGATTGCCGATTTATATCGACTCGACCGTGACGAGTTATTGACGTTTGATCGGATGGGTGAGACGTCCGTTGATAAATTGCTTGCAGCGATCGAAGCCTCGAAACAGAACTCGGTCGAACGTCTACTGTTTGGTCTCGGAATCCGACTCGTCGGTCAAAAAGCGGCGTATCTTCTAGCGGAACGTTTTGATTCGTTAGCAGGGATTGCAGCTACAAGCTACGAGGAAATCGTCGCAATCGATGGTATCGGGGGAAAAATCGCGGATTCGATCGTGAAGTACTTCGAACATCCGGAAGCGCAGGCATTGATTCGAGATTTAGAACAACTCGGTGTCAATCAACGTTTCCTTGGTGAACGGGTCGATCAGACGAATGCACCGCTCGGTGGCAAAACGATCGTCTTGACGGGAACGCTCGAGAGCTTAAAACGGTCAGAGGCTGGGAAACGACTTGAGGCACTCGGTGCCGATGTGACAGGAAGCGTCAGTAAAAAGACGGATGTCCTCGTCGCAGGGGAAAAGGCAGGCTCTAAACTGACGAAAGCCGAATCGCTTGGCATTGAAATTTGGGATGAAGCCCGTCTATTAGAAGAACTAGCTAAACACGAAGCATGAGAAGAATGAATGAGAACAATCAAATAAAAAGGAAGGCGGGATTCCGCCTTCCTTTTTCGTGTTAGAGAACTTGTCACGAAGCAATCGTCTCGCTCCGAATCAAAGTACCTTGTTTGATGAGACGATTCGTTGCTGTTTCCGGCGGATCACACGTGATCAATGTAATCGTTGGAGAAGCGACGGATTGGTCGAGGACGGACAATGTCGTTGGTGTGACGAGGCGACTCGAAGTAATCCGGTACGTATAGCGATGCGTTTTTGTCGTGACAATAACGGTATCACCTTTCTTGACGTCAGGCAGACGATTGAAGTGGAGACCTTCCGTAAAACTTCGATGTCCGGCGAGTGCGTAATTGCCTTTCCCGGGTGAGCCAGTCTTTGGAATATGACCGATACTTCGGTCTAGGACAGCTGTTGTCGAGCCCTCTAAGATGACTTGCTCGAAATCAATGCTTGGAATCGAAAGCAGTCCAACACCTGATTTCGCGAGCGGTTGTTTCGTCTCTTTCGCATCGACGGTCTTTAGACTTTTCGTCCATTGTTCTTTTAAATTGGCTGCCTCCTGTTCGCGCTGATAGTCACTGATGAAGGGCCAAGCGATCAGAGCGATGCCTGCCAGTAGAAACAGCAGACCGATAAATTTACGACGTGTCATGAGAAAAAGTCCTTTCGAATACGCGAGGGCGCATCATCTTTTTTGAAAATCAGGGGAAAACTTGTCCTTCCCCGATGGAAAACGATTCTGTTATGATAAAGAGAACGATTTAAAAACATGGGGTGCAAATAGAGATGAACTATAAAACAGCAGTAGCGTTGACGTTATCAAGCACGTTATTTTTAGGTGCTTGTTCGTTCGACCTTTCGCCAACGAGCGATACAAAAGAAGTCATTACCGAAAGTGAACAAGGTAAAGAAGTCCAAGCCGTCGTCAGTCCAGCCATCGATACGACAGATTCGTATTACCGGACGGTCTTACCGTTTCGTCCGAGTGTTGCACGTGGAATGACGCAAAAACGTGTCAGTTCACGTCTTGAGCTCGATGAAATTGAAACGGGTTTAATGCGTCACTCGACACAATTTTTTGATCCGGAAAAATACTATTATCAAGAAGGTCAGTTACTCGAAGCCGACCAAATCGCGAAATGGTTGTTACGAAAAGGAAAAGCAGGCGATGGCGTCAGCGATCCAGAAGGTCTGAACCCTGCCTATACGTCTGGTAAGTCGTATAAAGAGAAAAACCAAAAGTCACCTATGATTCTATCGCATATCTTAGAACAAGACTATATGCTGGAAGAAGATAAGAAACTTGAACTAGGTGGAACATCGATTGCGCTTGTCCTAAACAGTGAGTATGTCTTCCAAGATGAAAATTATGGACCAACGTATACCGTTAAACTCGATGAAAAGAAAGTCGTCGCTGAAGGAAAGCGGATGGCGAACGATTTAGTCAAGAAAATGCGTAAGACACAAGGGATGAAGACAACACCGATTCATGTGGCGCTTTACCTCCAAGAAAAAGAAGGTTCACCGGTTTCTGGTCATTACCTTTCGTCTGCTTTCATCGGTCGCGGGAATCAAATCAGCGCGAACGACTGGAAGAACTACGATGAGCGGTATTACTATTATCCGTCAGCGCGCGCAACGAATGACGTGCGCGATGATGCCGCGAAGTTTGATTTGTTCAAAGACCGTCTAGAAGACTACTTCCCGAACTACACTGGTATGATGGGGGAAGGCTTCTATCAAGAAGATGAGCTCAAAAAGCTAGAGATGAAGATTCCGGTTCAATTTTACGGGAAAGCAGAGCTCGTCGCATTTGTTCAGTATGTGACCTATCTGCTTGAGAATCGTTGGGAGTACAACCGAAACATTCCGACGACGATCACCGTGACGAATTTGAACGGTGATACAGAAGCAATGCTGTTCCTTGATCCGGATACAAAAAAACCGATTGTCAAGATTCGCTGATTCCTTCATTTCACTAGTCTCTCTATCAACTTTACGAAGCGACATTTCCTGTTTAGTGGAATGTCGCTTTTTTGTATGACCAATGTAGAAAGAGAGAAGCGTATGAATAAGAAAGGAAGGGTATGGAAGAAGAATGACATTTTATTTCACTTTCCCATTTTTTAGATTTACGAAAGTCAGTAGGAGAGAGCATAATAAAAGAAGAACAGTTCTATATATAGGGACGACACGGTGATTGATGAATCGTCAGTTCTTTTAAAAAAGAAGATGATAAAGGGGAGATTTAGATGAAAGGCGGTATCTATTCACAAATCGGTGCAGTTCGAGAGGAACTACCATCGTCCTCACGAAAAGTCGCAGACTACGTATTGACGCATATGAACCAAATCGCACGTATGACGATTCACCAACTCGCAGAGGAGTCGGATACAAGTGCCGCTGCAGTCGTCCGCTTCTGCCGCGCGCTCGGATTAAAGGGATATCCAGAACTGCGGATGCGTATTTCTGCTGATACGGCACGGACGGATCTAAAAGGCTATCACGATATCGAAAAGGGTGAACGTCCCGTCGACTTGATTGAAAAAACGCTGAGTAACAGTATTCAAGCGTTACAGGATACTGCGAAGCAGTTAAATGATGAACGGATTGCGGATGCGATTGATGTGATTGATCAGGCACGGGCGATTTATTTTTACGGAATCGGGGCATCGCATGTCGTGGCAGAAGATGCCGCGCAAAAATGGACGCGTGTCGGAAAACTAGCGATTCAAGAAGCGGATCAGCATCTGCTTGCGACGATCTTAGCGAATGCACGACCGGAAGATGTCTTTTTTGCAATTTCCTATAGCGGGGAAACGGAAGAAGTCGTCGAGTTGATTCGTTTGGCGAAAATTCAAGGACTAAAGGTCATCAGTCTGACACGTTTCGGAGACAACCGGATCAGTCAACTAGCGGATATCGCCCTTTGGACGTCACGTGCACCGGAAGCACCGCTTCGTAGTGCAGCGCTCAGCTCAAGACTTGCCCAATTGTTTGCGATCGACGTCTTGTTCTTATCGTATGCTGCGGGACATTATGAAGACACACTCGAACGTCTTCAATACACACGGGAGAGCGTCAAGACATTGCACCAAAAGAAATAAGGGGGATACATATATGTCAGAACGAACAGCCGGACTAGACGCTTTGTATCCGGAGATGGTTGACCGACGTCGCTATTTACATCAGCACCCAGAGTTGTCGTTTCACGAAGTCGAGACCCCACGTTATATCGCGCAACATCTAGAAATGCTCGGAATCGAAGTCAAGACGGAGGTCGGCGGACGTGGTGTCGTTGGGTACATTCGTGGAGGGAAGCCAGGAAAAACCGTCGCATTACGGGCTGACTTTGATGCGTTACCGATTACGGATGGAAAAGATGTTGCCTATCGGTCAACAGTACCAGGGGTGATGCATGCGTGTGGACACGATGGTCACACTGCGACATTACTTGCTGTCGCGGAGACACTCATGCAACAGCGGGAATCGTTACCGGGGAATGTCATCTTGATTCATCAACATGCGGAGGAAGTCGTCCCAGGTGGTGCGCGTGATATGATTGCCGATGGTTGTCTCGAAGGCGTCGATGTCATCTTCGGAACGCATCTTTGGTCAACGATCGATCTGGGACACGTAGGTGTTCGGACGGGTCCGATCATGGCGGCAGCTGATAAGTTCGAGCTGATCCTTTATGGAAAAGGTGGACACGGTGCAAAGCCACACGAGACGATTGACGCTGTCTTACTCGGAGCGACGGTCGTCAAGGAATTACAATCAATTGTCAGTCGCCAACTCAATCCACTAGAGCCAGCAGTCGTGACCGTTGGAACGTTACATGCTGGGAATACGTTTAATGTTATCGCGGACCAAGCGACGTTGACAGGAACGGTCCGGACATTTAATGAAGCAACAGCGGATGAGATCATTGAGCGGATGGAACGGACGATCAAAGGAATCTGTGAGGCGGTCGGAGCGACGTATCAATTTACATACGAAAAAGGATATCCGGCTGTCGTTAACCATGCTGCACCTACCGCATTGATCGAGTCTGTCGCACGAGAAGTTCTAGGAGACGAGCGTGTATTTGAGATAGAACCGACGATGGGTGGTGAGGACTTCGCTTATTACTTGCAACACGTACCGGGCGCTTTCTTCTTCACAGGAGCCGGCGATGCGTCGTATCCACCGCATCATCACCCACAGTTTGATTTTAAAGAGCCGGCGATGCTCGACGCCGCACGTATTCTCGTCGAAGCAACATGGCGATATTTAGAACAAGCTACTGAAGTATGAAAAAATCGCTCGTCTTGACTTCCAAAAGGACTCAAGACGAGCGATTGTTGTTCTGCTTAACCTAAAATTTCTTGCACACGACCGACTTGTCCGTCTTCTAAGCGTACTTTAATCCCGTGCGGATGCTGCGGTGATTTTGTGAGAAGATCTTTGACGATCCCCTCTGTTCGTTTCCCTGTTCGTTGATCTTGCTTCAGCACGATGCTGACTTTAAGACCAGGCGTGATATTTTTACGTGTTTTACCATCCATCTGTAGATCCTCCCATCGTTCATTTTCTGTTTGGCTATCAGTATAACATGGTTCAGTCGGTGAAACTTGTTTGTCGCAAGGACGTAAAGTGAAAAGAGAACAGAATGTCAGAAAAAAGTTTGACTATATTTGACCAATTAGAAGACGACTTTTATAATTAAGGTAATGAAGTATAGGAAAAGGAAGTGAATTCGAATGGCAAAAGACTACTACCAAACACTCGGTGTCGCAAAGGATGCATCGAATCAAGATATTAAGCGCGCGTACCGCAAACTGGCGAAGCAGTATCATCCAGACGTCAATAAAGAGGCGAGTGCGGACCAGCGTTTCAAGGATATCCAAGAAGCCTTCGATGTGCTTGGAGATGAGGAAAAACGAGCGCAGTATGATCGATACGGCAGTAACTTCGACCAGATGGCAGGTGCTGGAGCTGGTGGCGCTGGAGACTACGAAGATCTGTTCCGACAGTTCGGAGGTGGTGGACGGACACGACCTGGACAATCGTTCGGATTTGAAGATATGTTCGGTTCGTTCTTCAGTCAGGAAGAGATGTCGACGGATGAAGAGCTTGAATTGACAGTTCCGCTGAGTCATCTCAGTACAAACGAAAAAGTCACGGTACGTCTTGCGACCGGTTCGATTCAATTGACGCTTCCAAAAGACGTCTATGATGGTAAAAAAGTACGATTGCGTGGAAAAAGTTCGATGCGTAACCGGCAAGGTGTTGCTGGAGATGTCTACGTGACGATTCATCTAAAGGATGACGATCAGTTCCGCCGGGTCGATCAAGACGTCATCTCGACCGTCCGTGTTCATCCGACGACGCTTGTACTCGGAGGAGAAGTCGTCGCAGATACGCTCGAAGGAAAACGAATCAAACTGAAGGTCAAACCGGGTACAAAACCAGGAGCCCGACTTCGGATTCCAAATCGTGGTCTCAGTCAATCAAACGGTCATCGTGGGGCGTTACTTGTCCAACTCGAAGTGAAGTTACCTGAGATGGACCGCGCCTTTTATGAAGAGTGGGAACGTCAACTTGCAGTGAAGGAGTGATCAAAGATGGATTTTGAACGTTTAACAGATCGGGCACATGAGGGAATCGTCTCTGCCCAAGCGATTGCGAAACAACGTCGTCACAGCGAAATCACAGAGTGGCATTTGCTGCTTGCCTTACTTGCTCAAGAAGAGGGAATCGCACGGGTCGTCTTTGAAAAGCTAAATCAACGAATTGAGACGTTGAATGCAGCGATTGACGATGCAATCGGGAAGCTTCCGGCTTTATCACAAGCGACGACGCCACGGATTGGCAGTTCGTTGCTGAACGTGTTGACGGAAGCGGAAACGGAAGCCCGTCTCATGCAGGACGATTATGTCTCCGTCGAACACTTGTTATTGTCACTGATCAAACAGTCGAGTCCAGCATCTCAATATTTACGCCGTCAAGGTATCACGGAAGAGACACTTCGGGAAGCAATCGTCAGCATGCGAGGAAATCGAAAAGTCACGACGAAAAATCCTGAAGAGACGTTTGATGTCCTGAAAAAATATGGACGTGATCTCGTAGCCGACTTCCGCTCTGGGAAAACGGATCCGGTTATCGGTCGCGATGATGAGATTCGACGTGTCATTCGGATTTTGAGTCGGAAGACAAAGAATAACCCTGTCTTGATCGGAGAACCAGGTGTCGGGAAAACGGCGATCGTTGAAGGGTTAGCACAGCGGATCGTCCGGGGCGATGTACCGGAAAGTCTGAAGAATAAACAGTTGTTCAGTCTAGACATGAGTGCACTCGTCGCTGGTGCGAAATACCGGGGTGAGTTCGAAGAGCGCTTGCAGGCAGTCTTGAATGAAGTCAAGGAAGCCGAGGGACAGATTCTCTTATTCATCGATGAATTGCATACAATCGTTGGTGCCGGGAAGACAGACGGCGCAATGGATGCCGGAAACATGCTCAAGCCGATGCTTGCACGTGGTGAATTGCACTGTATCGGCGCGACGACGCTTGACGAGTACCGGAAGTATATCGAGAAGGATCCAGCGCTCGAACGACGTTTCCAACAAGTACTCGTCGCTGAACCGGATGTCGAGGATACGATCTCGATTCTGCGTGGACTAAAAGAACGGTTCGAGATTCACCACGGTGTGCGAATCCATGACAATGCGCTCGTTGCAGCAGCGATGTTGTCTGATCGGTACATTACGGATCGGTTCATGCCGGATAAAGCAATCGACCTTGTTGATGAGGCATGCGCGATGATTCGGACCGATATGGAATCAATGCCAGCTGAACTCGATTCGCTCGTGCGTCGGGTCATGCAGCTCGAAATCGAAGAGGCGGCATTGAAGAAAGAAACGGATGAGGCATCCCGGAAACGACTTGCCGTCTTACAACAAGAACTCAGTTCTGTCCGGGAAGATGAAAGCGCACTTCGGACACGATGGGAGCGGGAAAAAGAGAGTTCGCAAAGTGTCCAACAGTTACGTGCGGATCTTGAGAAAGCGAAACTGGCGTTACAAGAAGCGGAAGGGCGTTATGACTTGAACCGCGCTTCGGAAATCAAGTACGGTCAAATTCCGGATCTTGAGGCACGTCTGAAAGTCGCGGAAGAATCATCTGAAAACGTCTCACACGAACTTGTTCGGGAAGCGGTGACGGAAGAAGAGATCTCCGATATCGTTTCCAAATGGACCGGCATTCCGGTGACGCGTCTTGCGCAAGGCGAACGAGAAAAACTGCTCTATCTCGAGGATACGCTTCATGAGCGTGTCTTTGGTCAAGACGAAGCGGTCCGTCTTGTTGCAGACGCTGTCATTCGCGCGCGAGCAGGCATCAAGGATCCGAATCGCCCGATTGGTTCGTTCTTATTCCTCGGTCCGACAGGGGTCGGGAAGACAGAACTCGCAAAAGCCTTAGCAGCCGCGATGTTCGATAGTGAAGATCATATCGTTCGGATTGATATGTCGGAGTATATGGAAAAACACAATGTCTCTCGTCTTGTTGGTGCGCCTCCAGGATACGTCGGTTATGAAGAAGGCGGTCAATTGACGGAAGCAGTCCGACGGAGCCCATATTCGGTTCTGTTGTTCGATGAAATCGAAAAGGCTCACGGGGATGTCTTTAATATCTTGCTTCAGTTGCTCGACGATGGTCGATTGACGGATGCGCAAGGACGGGTCGTCGACTTCAAGAACACGATCGTCATCATGACGTCAAACATCGGAGCACCCATCCTGCTTGAAGCCGCCAAAGATGGTGTCATCGATGCAGCGGAAGAGGAAGCCGTTCGCCAAGAATTGAAGCGCCACTTCCGACCGGAGTTTTTGAACCGGATTGATGATACGATTTTATTCCATCCGCTCCACCGGACGGAAATTGAACGAATCATCGATAAAGCGGTCGAGAAGATGACCTCGCGCTTATCGGGACGTGGCATCACGATTGATGTGACGGACGCTGCGAAGACATTGATTTTTGAAGAAGCGTTTGAACCACAGTATGGTGCGCGTCCGATCAATCGTTATATCCAGCGGACGATTGAGACGAAACTTGCCCGTGCCTTGATCAGTGGAGCGATTCAAGATGGTGCCCGGATTGCGATTGACGTAGAAGACGGCGAACTAGTCGTACACGGATGAAGCAGATGCTAGAAAAAGGAGTCGACTCGGCTGAAACGAGTCGACTCCTTTTAGCGTTTAAGGAAGAACCATATCCGTATTCGTCAGATGCGTGATAAGCTAGAAAAAAAAGAGAAAGAGGGAACGCCATGAATGTTACACAAGCCCAACTCGAGGAGTTGATTGAAGAATGCCGTCCGTATACGGTGCTTGGACAAGTTGCCAGTTATATTCCAGAGCTTGCGAAAGTCGACCCGACACAACTCGGGATTGCTGTCTGTAATGCTGACGGAACATTCGTTTCGGCAGGTGATGCGGATACGATGTTTACACTACAGAGTGTTTCGAAGATCATCACGCTCGCATTTGTTCTCGAGACGTTTGGAGAAGACTATGTCTTTTCAAAAGTTGGTATGGAACCGACCGGTGATGCGTTCAATTCGATTGCCAAGCTCGAAGAAACGATTCCAACAAAACCGTTGAACCCGATGATCAATGCAGGAGCATTAGCCGTAACGAGCATGTTACCAGGAACGGATGCTGCGGATAAATTACTGCAATTACGTCAATTCATCGCAAAACTATTGGATATTGAAGTAGAAATGGTAAAATATGACGCAGATGTTGCCGAATCAGAATTCGAAACGACGGATTTGAATCGGGCGCTGCTCTACTTCATGCGCTATCATGGCGTCATCGAAGGCAACGTCGAAGAGATCATCGACGTCTATACGAAACAATGTGCGATTTTGACGAACTGTAAAGGACTTGCCATGATGGGTAAAATTTTGAGTACATCTGGAAAAACACCATCTGGGCGTCAAGTCATCTCACGTCGTAATGCACGAATCATCCGAGCAATCATGACGACATGCGGCATGTACGATGCATCCGGAGAGTTTTCCGTCCAAGTCGGGCTTCCTGGAAAAAGTGGTGTGTCCGGTGCCGTCGTTGCCTGTGGTCGAAGTGATTTTGATATGGCAGATCTCGGGATTGGCGTGTTTGGTCCTTCCCTTGACGCAAAAGGGAATTCAATTGCGGGTACAAAGATGCTTGAACTACTCGTTCAACGTCATCCATGAGCGATTTTAATTTGATCAAGCTCAGTACGCAATTCGTCTTCTAAGCGCTTGATCTGACGCAACCGTTCTTCTTGATAAGCGGTTGGGACTTCAAATGACCGCCATCTTTCGAGTCGTTGATACGTGTCATTGATCTGTCCAAGTTGTGTCTGGGTTGCTTTTAGGCGATCGACAGCAGACTTCGGTTGATGCGTGTAGGGACGAAGGTACTCGACCGTATAACGGTATGCTTTTGTAGCAAGCCGTAATTCATGCATCCGTTCGACACGCTTCGTTCCATCCTTTCGTTGCATTTTTTCAAATTGTTCACGTTTTTTTTCATAGCGTTTCTCGGCGGCCTGAATCAGCTCTTTTTCTGACATCCGTTTGAGGCGCTTTGTCATCGGACCGGCTAAAAAGCGACGAACGGATCGATCCAGTTCATTTGAGATCAAGAGATGCATGGTCTCGATTAAAGTTGAACGTTTCCCTTGAAGTTGCAGAGCGACATGGTTTGCGAACAACTGATCGATTTCTGTTTTGTTTGAGGTTGCTTCCAGTTGTACGTCGAGGTCACGGACTTCGCCGAAAGCATGCATCAGCCGCTTCCAAATCAAATACACGGGTTCCTCCGTTAAATCGACCAATCGGGCGAATGTGATCAGTTTCCGTAACCGAATCCGCGCTTGATGGACATCTTCCGGATTTTCAAACGTTTGAGCCTCTTTGGCATAATGATTGAAGGTAGACCATGTCTCAAGCAGTTCGAAAGTCAGCTTTTCAGTATCTCGATGGTTCATGAGATGAATCCCTCCTCGGATTATTTTCGTAAGAGTTCAAGAGTGCTAGGTTTTAAAATTAAGGAGGACTCCTCCTGAAATGTGGTGGAAACATGTTAGAAACAGTTACGTTCTCAGGAAAGATGAAGCAATTCATGAAAATTTTCTTTCCCATCCTCGTAACGCAAGTCGCGTTTTACTTAATTAGTTTTTTCGATACGGTCATGGCCGGTCGATATGGTTCTGCTGATTTAGCAGGAGTCGGTGTCGGAGCAAGTCTCTGGGCACCCGTCTACACAGGACTGACCGGTATTCTACTTGCCGTCGCACCGCTCGTTTCCCAAGCGATGGGAGCGAAACGCGAGCGGGAAGTCAAACGGATTGTCATGCAGGCGTTGTACGTTGCTGTCGTGATCATTGGTTTGACCGTAGTCATCGGACTTATTGCTGTCAATCCGATTCTCGAACGGATGGAGTTATCAGCAGAGGCGCGTGAAGTCGCGCGAAATTATCTCGTGATGTTAGCACTCGGGATCGTACCGATGTTCGTTTTCTTCGTTTTACGAACACTCGTCGATTCATTAGGTAAATCAAATATCACGATGGTCTTACTACTAATCTCTTTACCCATTAACGTCCTTTTCAATTATCTATTCATCTTCGGAAGCTTCGGTTTTCCGGAACTTGGTGGAGTGGGCGCGGGAGTTGCGACTGCCATCACGTACTGGATTCTCTGTCTAGCAATCATTGCTGTCGTCTTCAAAGGAGAGTTGTTCCAACGCCTCGGCATTCTGCGGCGCTTTTATCGCCCAGACATGAAACGAATCAAAGAGTTGATTCTACTGGGTGCCCCGATTGGTCTCGCGATTTTTTCTGAAGTCAGTATTTTTTCAGCAGTCACGTTACTGCTCGGAGCATACGGGGATGTCATCATCGGCGCGTATCAAGCCGCGATCAACTTTGCTTCTTTCGTTTATATGATTCCATTATCTGCTGCGTCCGCTTTGACGATCACAGTCGGTTTTGAGGTCGGTGCCAAACGAATCAAGGACGCTGTCCAGTACGTCGTCATTGGATTGACGATGTGTGTTGCCGTCTCCTTGTTCTCCGGAATTTTATTGTACTTAAAGAATGAAGAACTTGCCGCTTTATATAGTCGTGATCCTCAAGTCATCGAAGCAGCCGCACACTTCATGATTTTAGCGATTTTCTTCCAACTGTCGGATGCCGTTGCTGCACCGACGCAAGGTGCATTACGTGGATTCAAGGATGTCAACGTCACTTTCTTGTTGACGATTGCTGCCTACTGGGTCATTGGACTACCATTAGGCTTTTATCTCGAACGCTATACGACGCTCGGACCAGATGGTTACTGGTGGGGACTGATCATCGGTCTTGCGGTCGGAGCGACACTATTGCTTGTTCGTCTTATGCATTTAATCCGTAAATCAAGGAGGATGGCAGCTTGAAATTCTCAAAACAACGGATCATGACGATTGCGAAGATCATCTTGCCAATCGTCTTGATTGGATTCATTTTTTATCAAGGTCAAAATGAATTACGAAGTCTCTCTTTACAAGAATCGATTCAAGCGATTCGTCAAGTCCCATCCTGGCAGTTCATCCTGTTGATTTTTGCCGGTCTCGCAGCGGTCTCGACGATGTTCTTTTATGACTTCTTCTTATTACGCTCGCTAGAGGCGAAAGCACCAATCGGACTAATTTTCCGAGCGTCCTGGATTGCGAACTCTTTTAACGGCATCATCGGATTTGGTGGTCTCGCTGGGATGGCAATCCGGTCCGCCCTTTATCGACCATTTGTTGAAGGCGGTCGTTTGTTAAAGGCAATTGGCTGGATGGCACCAACGTTGATCAGTGGATTATCGATTTTATCTGCCTTATCCCTGTTACACGTTTTTCCAGCGTTCGAAGTACTCGATTTAAAAAAATGGCTGTGGCCTGTCATCATTGGTGTCGCCTTTTTCTTTCCACTCTATTTGCTGTTCTCATTTCGACGAGGCAATAGCAGTATCCATCCGAAATCAATTGCGTTATACTCGCTTGTTTCATTAGCAGAATGGTTCAGTGCTGGTGTTGTCGTCTATCTTATTTTGGCGGCGCTCGGAACGGATGTCAGTTTTGCAAAAGTCATCGGCGTCTTCATCATCGCCGCGACAGCGGGATTGATTTCGATGGTACCTGGTGGATTTGGTTCGTTTGACTTAGTCTTTTTAATCGGCATGCAGCGTGCCGGTGTTGAAGAAGGCATCGTCTTAACGGGATTATTAATTTACCGCCTTGTCTACTACTTGATTCCGTTCCTGATCGGGGTTGTCTTCTCTGCTCGGGAATTCAGTGGTCCTGTCGTCAAGATGATCGAAGACAAACCAATCGTTGGTCCGTCGTTTGAGGTCGGAGGCGTCATTTGGCGTTTGCAACTGCGATTCCTTAGTAAAATTCGTCACTTCACACTCGCGTTGATCACGCTCGTTGCCGGAATTACGATTTGGGGACTAGCCATTTTACCGCCGGTCTCGACGCAATATGAATATTTGGAATCGAAATTACCACACGAAGCGCTGTTGCTTGCGAATAGTTTCTTTTTAATGGGAGGATTGTTGTTTGTTCTCCTATCGACAGCACTGTATCGTCGAACGAAACGTGCATTGTACATGACGTACGGTGCAGCGTTCTTCGCTTTGGTCGGAATGGCGCTACGCGGCTTTAACTTGATTTCCTTCCTTGCTGTCGTCATCGTCCTCGTGTTGCTACTCATGTCGCGTAAGGCATTTCACAGGGAACGGACGCTCATTACGACGACGCGCTTCATCCGTGTTGCATTCGTTGGGCTCCTTTACATCGGTGGCTTCGTTTTCTTCGGATATGCGTTTTATACGCTGGGATCAGCAGACGGAACAAAAGTGTATCCGGCACACGAAATCTTCATGTTTGCAGCGAGTGCCTCTATCTTTGCACTCGTGTATGTTCTCGTCTTCATCCGCTTATTCAACACATTTAATCAACCGGTACTTGGTGAACGTTTCGATGCTGAAAAAATCGAGTCGGTATTACACGAGCAAGGTGGGAATTATTTGAGCCATCTCGCGTTTCTAGGAGATAAACGTTTCTTCTTCTCAGAGTCAGGACGTTCATTCATCCAGTTCAGTCAGACAGGAAATCGAATTATGATGCTCGGCGATCCGAGTGGATATCCGAAGGAACATTCGCAACTCATTGCGTCCTTCCTGCGTCGGGTCGAAGATCTTGGATATATTCCGAACATCTATCAGATCCAAGCACAAAATATGTCGCTCTATCATGATTTTGGCTTTAACTTCTTTAAGCTTGGAGAAGAAGCGATTGTCGACATTCCGTCCTTCACTGTGTCAGGGAAAAAGCGGGCTGGACTTCGGTCGATCAAAAATCGCTTCGAACGAGAAGGTATGACGTTTGAAGTAATCGAGCCTCCATTCTCGGATACGTTGTTAGCGGAACTTCAGGAGGTCTCTGATGAGTGGTTAGGGGATAAGTCTGAGAAGGGTTTCTCGCTCGGTTATTTTCATGAGCCGTACTTAAACCGAGCACCGATTGGCATCATGCGTGAGGCGGAAGGACGATTGATTGGGTTCATGACATTCATGCCTGCGTACCAAGAAGGTGTTCTATCGATCGACTTGATGCGTTTTCGACCAGACGGACCGAACGGAATCATGGATGCGATGTTCATCCGATTGTTCGAGTATGCGAAGGAAGAAGGCTACCACACGTTCAACATGGGAATGGCTCCGCTCTCGTCTGTCGGTGAGGACGAGACGTCCTTCTGGCAAGAACGTGTAGCAGCGGATGTTTTCAATAATATTCGCTACATGTACAGTTTTACGGGTCTACGACGTTACAAAGAAAAGTACGATCCGAAATGGGAAGGACGATACCTGGCTTACCGGAAGCGTCAATCGTTACCGATGGCGATTCTAAAAGCAACACGTCTGATTTCCCGAAAAAAAGACCGAATTTTATTACCGTGATCGACTGACGCATGAAGACGACTGTCGACGGGTATACAAAGGGCGACCGCTTGTCTACAGACAAACGGAATCGTCCTTTTGTATTTTATAATGAAATGTACAAAGGTCTATACAACTAGAATTAATCGCGTTATACTAAATACGGAAGCAAGTCATGGTACGGATAGAGAAAGGATGACGACAGATGACAGTAATCATCAATGCCCGAATTTATACGGGAGAGCAGACGATCGAAGACGGCTTCATTCGTTTCGAACGGACAATTGAGGCGATTGGTCCAATGTCGGTATTCGAGGAAATGGCAGGAGAAGAGACGATCGATGCGCACCATCAATCGCTCATTCCTGGAATGATCGATGTGCATATTCATGGCGGATATGATGTCGATGTCATGGATGGAGATGCTAAGAGTTTGCGTCATTTCAGCCAGCAGATGTTACAAGAAGGCGTGACCTCGTTTTTAGCGACGACGATCACGCAGGACTGGGAAAACATTACGCAAGCGCTTGAGACGGTCCGAGAAGTCGTTGCGCAAGACGATACAACGATTGTCGGCGTCCACCTCGAGGGACCATTCATCAATCCCGATTATGCGGGCGCACAGCCGCATGAACATATCGTTGAACCGGATGTCGAGCAGTTCTTAAAGTGGCAGCAAGCTTCTGGGAACACAATCAAGTTCGTGACATACGCCCCGGAGCGTCCGGGAGCACGTGCGTTCGAGGAAGCAGTACGATTGACAGGTGCGATTCCGTCAGCCGGGCATACGGACGCGACGTACGCACAAAATCAAGCCGGTCACGTCACGCATGGTACTCATCTCTATAATCAAATGCGGGCACTGCATCATCGAGAACCGGGAACGGTCGGGTACTGTCTCCTGACCCCGGATGTTTATGCAGAAATCATTCCGGATGGGATTCATAGTGCACCGGAGATGGTGGATTTCGCCTATCGAATGAAAGGTGCAGACCGACTGATCGTCATAACGGATGCAATGCGTGCAAAAGGATTAGCTGATGGTGAATATGAGTTAGGTGGTCAGGCTGTATTCGTTCGAGACGGTGCAGCACGCCTTGAAAACGGTAGTTTAGCTGGAAGCGTCCTGACGATGGACGCTGCATTACGAAACATCATCGCCTATACCGGCTGTTCGCTTGAAGAAGCCGTCCGCATGACATCGGTCAATGCGGCAAAAGAGCTTCAATTAAATCAAAAGGGAAGTCTTGCGGTCGGTAAAGATGCAGATATCGTCTTGCTCGACGAGGCGTTACAGATTAAAGAAACGATTCATCGTGGTACGCGTCATCGGATCACGAACGGAAAGGGGTCTACCTCATGAAATGGATGATCGTAGAAAAAGGAGAAGAATTAGCGCAGGTGGCATATCAATTTTTAAAACAGGAAATTGAACGGCACCCGGAAGGTTTGACGGTAGGACTGGCAACAGGCAGTTCACCAGTCGGCGTTTATGAAGAATGGCGGAAGGATTCGCTTGACTGCCGACATGTGACGACGGTCAATCTAGACGAATATGTCGGTCTCAGTCCAGAACATCCACAAAGTTACCATACGTTCATGCAAGAGCATCTATTTAACGATGTTGCGTTTAAGGAATCATTCGTTCCGATCGGCAACACGGAAGATCCGGTTCAAGAAAGTGAACGATATGAATCACTCGTTCGCAATCGGGGAATCGATATTCAATTGCTTGGAATCGGGGCGAATGGACATATTGCGTTCAATGAACCAGGGACGCCATTTGATGCTAAGACACACGTAACAGAATTAACGGAGTCGACGCGAGAAGCGAACCAACGTTTCTTTGATCGACTCGAAGAAGTACCAACAAAAGCGATCACGATGGGAATCGGTACGATCATGGAGGCGAAAAAGATTCTTCTCGTCGCATCTAGTGAACGGAAGGCAGAAGCAGTCCACGATATGATGGAAGGGATCGCCACAACGGACTGCCCGGCGACCGTACTCAAACGTCATGCGGATGTCATGGTGATCTTGGACGAAGAAGCCGCATCTTTATTGTCAGATGACGCTAAACGTACGGGACGAGCAGCTTATCTGAATTTCATGAAAGTGTGACGATGAGAGGGCAATGAATCAAAAGAGATTGAGCCAATCAATGGATTGACTCGATCTCTTTTTTTGATTCTGTTGAGCCTAGTCTTATGCGATTTGTTATTTTGACAGAAAGGAATCATTAAGACATATATCGAAAACATACCTTCTCATGATGCGAAGCACTCGGAATCAAGGATTTCTTCAGTACAGTCATTCTATTCGATTTGTTTAATCGAAACGTAAATTGACATTTCATTAAATGTACGGATAATGGAGATTAGCGAACTTTACGGAAAATTTACATGAAAATGAGGGTTTACATGATGGAAACGCGATCCGCACGAAAGAGACAGCCAAGTGCTGGCAAGATGTTCATGAAAGTCATCGCTGCACTCGTCCTGCTTGTCACAATCATCGGTTCTGGTTACGCTGGAGCTGTTTTTATTAAAACGCAAGAAACATTGGCAAAGACGCAGATTAACATTCCCGGCTCAAAAGTGAGTTCTAAATATGATGATGTCCCGTCTGAATCGTTCTTGATTCTTGGGACGGATGAAACGAAAAAAAGTAAAGAACGGAATGAACCGGCGCGATCAGATGTCATGATTGTCGGGATTTTGAATAAAAAAACGGAACAATTGGTGCTAACGAGTATTCCACGCGATTCACTCGTCAACATTGATTATTCAAAATACGATGTACCGTACGGTAAAACAGGTGTAGAGCAAGATAAAATCACTCATGCCCATTATTTCGGTTCGATGGATCAATCGAATTCTTATAATGGCATTAAGTTAGCGCGTGAAACGACAGAGAATCTGCTTGGTATTCAAATCGATCACGTCGTCAAAGTCAACTTCCAAGGATTCGTTCAATTGATTGATGCATTGGACGGCGTCGACATTGATGTGCGTTATGCGTTCAAAGAGCAAGACTCTAAACGTAAAGCGGGTACCGTCACTGTTGATAAAGGCATGCAACATCTAACAGGCGAACAAGCACTCGCTTACGTCCGAAACCGTCATGATGATCCACTCGGTGATATCGGTCGGGGTCAAAAACAGATGCAAGTCATTCAAGCGGTCGCAAAAGAAGCGGCAAGCTTCCGTTCACTCAGTGCGTACCGTGATATTTTAGATGCTGTTGGCGATAACGTCGAAACGAACTTAGGTCCAAATGATTACACCCGTTTAGCGGACTTCACGGCAGCCCTACGGAATACGACAGAATATCAACTTGCTGGAGAAGGATATATCGGGATCAGCGGGAAATGGGAATATCATCTCGACCCGAACCAACTAGAGCAAGTGAAAAGTAACTTAGCAAAAGCAATGCAAGGTCAAGAAGTTGAACCAATCAAGGAAGAGACGGATCCTGCACAAAGTACGACAGAAGAACCAGTGACGGAAACAGAAGCGGTTCCTGCACAATAATTAACGTTAAAAATCCCTTTGTATCATCGTCACTGTACGACGATACAAAGGGATTTTTAGCGTTGTCGTTCCATTTCGACAGTGAAGGTATAACGGTCTCCCCGATAAGCAGAGATAACGTATTCGAATGGTTGCTCCGTTGCAAGATAGGTCAGTTGTTCAACAGATAGGACAGGCGAAGCGGTCGATAATCCAAGATGACCAGCCTCTTCTTTTGTTGCAAGGCGTGATTCGAACGTTTGACTTGCGCGTCCGAGATTTAATCCGCTTGCTTCAGCAAAAGCATATAACGAAGCGGTCGCAACGTCTTGATCAAGTCCAGGTAGGAGTTGTTCTGGAATATAGACGGTTTCAAGAGCAAGCGCTTGCTCATCAGCGATTCGTAAACGTTTCAGTTCATAAACAGTTGCCCCTTCACGAATTCCTAATTTATTCGCAATCGTCATCGAGGCGTCGATGATTTGATACGAAAGGAGCGCACTAGTTGGCTCAAGTCCGAGGTGTTCCATCTCTTCTGAAAAACTCGTTAATCCGGATAGTTGCATGACGATTTTTTTATTCGCGACGAATGTTCCCCGTCCTTTTTGACGAATCAAGTAACCCGCGTTGACTAAGTTCGAGATAGCTTGGCGAACCGTCATTCGGCTGATTTGATGCGCCTCGGCAAATTCGCGTTCGGACGGAATCAAATCGCCAGGTTGAAGGGCGCCGCTTTCAATTTGTTGTTTTAAGGCTGCTTCGATTTGATAGTAAATGGGGAGTGGTGAATTTTTATTGATATGCTGAATCACGGCATTTCGTCCCTTCGCGATCGGTAGTCTTTCATCTAGTGTACTAGGAAAAAGCCAAGCCGACAAACGATTCTGGATGAAATATGGCATAATACAGAGTGAAACTGACAGAGAAAGGTGGTCGAGGCATGCGCCCCGAACAAATAGAATCCGATGTCCGGACCTTTCAGACATCCATTCGCGCAACAAAACAAGTAGATGGCTATTGGGTTGCTTTAGAGAAAAGTTACTTTTATCCGGAGAGTGGTGGACAACCAGCGGATCGTGGTACCTTAAACGATCAGCCTGTCCTTGACGTTCAAATCGAAGATGGCGTCGTCTGGCATCAACTGGCGACTCCACTTACAGGTGACGTCACAGGAATCGTGGATGATGCGGTCCGGATCGACCATGCAGCTCAGCATACGGCGCAACATGTCATCTCTGCGATCTTACAAGATGAGTCTCAGATTAAAACGCTCAGCTTTCGGACGGGAAGTGAGGTCTCGACGCTTGATATCGAGACACCCGAATGGACAGCTGTGCAACAAGAACAGTTAGATCGACGGTTACGTCAGGTGATTGAACAAGGGTTGCCGATCACGGCGACCGAGTATGACGAGACGGAAGCACTTCAATTACCATTACGAAAGACACCACAAGTTGAAGGACGGATTCGAGTTGTTCAAATCGGGACACTCGATTATAGTGCCTGTGGTGGAACACATCTTGATTCAACGGCACAACTCGAGTTCATTCTCTTTACTGGAGTCGAACGGATTCGTGGGAACATTCGTCTGTCTTACGTCGCAAAGGAACGAGCCTATCAACTTTTGCAAGCAGAACGTCATGCCTTGCGAGAAGCATCACAAGCCTTATCGATTAAACCAGTTCAGATCCTAGAAGCAGTCCAAGCGTTACAGGACGATCAGAAACGATTAACGAAACAAGTTGAACAAGCTCATGCGCAAATCGCTGCTCTCACACTTGCGAACGCTCTAGATCAACAAGAAGGGATTCTTGTGTTTGAACATCTGGATGAAGAAATCACGGTTTCTGAGCTACTCGCTAAAGCGATTCAAGAAGCGGGACGCGTCGGCGTCGTCTGGAACGAAACGTCGAATAAGTTATTAATGAGTAGCACGGGCGAACCACATCTCGGAAAATTCGCCAAAGCACATGTCCAATCATTTAATGGACGTGGTGGTGGAAGTGCAATCCAAGCACAAGCACAATTTACGAATCGGGATGATGCGATGGCATATGTCGATCGATTACGGGAGGAATATCAGTTATGACAGTGATTCAAGTACGTACAGCAGAACAACATCAAGCCGTTCGGATGATTCGTGAACGGGTCTTCGTTGAGGAACAAGGCGTACCACGCCATCTTGAATACGATACACATGATGAAACAGCGATTCATCTGCTTGTCTTAGATGAGCAGAGCCGCCCAGTCGCGACGGGGCGCACACGTCCATATGACGACCAACGGATGAAGGTAGAGCGTGTTGCGACGCTGTCGACAGCGCGAGGAAAAGGATACGGTGGCGAGTTGATGCAGGCGATGGAACGTGTGGCACGTCGCGAAGGCAAACAATTGCTAACGCTCGGTGCACAAGTCCAAGCGATCCCGTTTTATCAAGGGCTTGGCTATACGATCGTCTCCGATGAATTCGACGATGCAGGCATCCCGCACCGGACGATGGAGAAGAAAATGTAATCAAATTTGAAAGAAATCCTGCAAAAAGGGTTTCTTTTTTTTGTTTTCTATGTATATATATAATTCATAATGAATTTTTATACAGACAGATGAATTAAAAATCAGGAGGGAATTATACATGTCGAAACAAAAATTGATCTTAGCGTACTCTGGGGGACTTGATACATCGGTAGCCATCAAATGGTTAAGCAAGGATTATGACGTCATTGCATTATGCATGGATGTCGGAGAAGGGAAAGATTTAAGCGTCATTAAAGAAAAAGCACTCCTCGTCGGTGCGATGGAATCAATCGTTCTCGATGTGAAAGAAGAATTCGCACAAGAGTTCGTCTTACCGGCCCTTCAATATGGTGCGCATTATGAAAATGCCTATCCGTTGATTTCGGCGCTTTCGCGTCCGTTGATCGCAGAAAAACTCGTTGAAGTCGCGCATCAGTATGGTGCAACAGCTGTCGCGCACGGCTGTACCGGAAAAGGGAACGACCAAGTCCGGTTCGAAGTTTCCGTCGCAGCGCTTGATCCATCACTCGAAGTCATCGCACCAGTTCGGGAGTGGAAGTGGTCACGGGAAGAAGAAATCGCCTATGCGAAAGAGAACAATGTGCCGATTCCAATCAACCTCGACAGCCCTTACTCGATCGATATGAATCTTTGGGGACGGAGTAATGAGTGTGGCGTCCTAGAAAACCCGTGGACAGAACCACCACAAGATGCTTACGCGTTGACGGTAGCACCTGAAGACGCTCCAAATCAGGCGGAAGAAGTCATCATCGGCTTTGAAGCAGGCGTTCCAGTCTCAATTAACGGCACGACATATCCACTTGCAAAACTGATTACGGAACTCAACATCATCGCTGGGGCGCATGGTGTCGGACGGATTGACCACGTCGAGAACCGTCTCGTCGGAATTAAATCACGGGAAGTCTACGAGTGCCCTGGCGCGACTGTCCTACTGAAAGCACACGCGGCGCTTGAGACGATCACATTGACGAAAGATGTCGCGCATTTTAAACCGTTACTCAGCAAGCAATATGCAGAAACGATCTACAACGGTCTCTTCCACGCACCATTGACGAAAGGTCTGAAAGCGTTCTTGACAGCAACACAGCAGGACGTCACAGGAGAAGTTCGGGTCAAGCTGTTCAAAGGAAACGCAACCGTGACAGGTCGTCAGTCTACTGTCTCGCTCTACGATGAGAAGCTTGCAACTTACACGAAAGAAGATGCGTTTGATCATGAATCAGCAAAAGGATTCATCAAATTACACGGTCTTGCTGTTTCGACGCATGCAAGTGTTCATCGTCAGGCGGGTGTGACGAAATGACCAAACTCTGGGGTGGACGTTTTACGGAAAGTGCTTCCGCTCAAGCGGAAGCCTTCGGAGCATCGATCACGTTCGATCAAAAGTTAGCGAGTGTCGATTTGAAAGGAAGTCTTGCGCACGCGCAGATGTTATTTGAACAAGGAATCCTAGATCAAGACGAGTGGACACAAATCGAGCAAGGACTAATGCAACTAGAAGCGACAGTAACGGATCATGTGTATACGCTAGCAGATGAAGACATTCATATGAACCTTGAGCGGTTGTTGACGGAACAGATTGGTCCAGTCGCAGGGAAACTGCACACGGCACGGAGTCGAAACGACCAGGTCGCAACCGATTTGCATCTATGGATGGAGCAACACGTCGAAGCGTTGACGACGGCATTACGTGAGCTCCAATCGGTCATCACGGAACAAGCCGAGCAACATATCGAGACGGTCATGCCGGGCTATACACATTTGCAACGGGCGCAACCGATCTCGCTTGCGCATCACTTGCTTGCGTACTTCTGGATGTTTGAACGAGACGTTGAACGGTTGACGGACAACCAAAAACGAATCCGGAAATCACCGCTCGGGGCAGGCGCGCTCGCCGGTACGACATTCCCGATTGATCGTTTCCGTTCTGCCGAGTTGCTCGGATTTGAATCGATCTATCCGAACAGCCTCGACGCCGTCTCCGACCGGGACTTTGTCATCGAATATCTCGGAATCGCTTCGACCGTCATGATGCATCTATCACGTTTTTGTGAAGAAATCATCATCTGGGCGTCGCAAGAATTTGGCTTCATCGAGTTGTCCGATGCCTTCTCGACAGGATCGAGCATGATGCCACAAAAGAAAAATCCTGATTTCGCGGAATTGATTCGTGGGAAAACAGGGCGTGTCTACGGCAATCTAATGGGCTTCTTGACGACGATGAAGGCATTACCGCTCGCTTACAATAAAGACATGCAAGAGGATAAAGAAGGGGTCTTCGATACAGCGGATACCGTCCTCCAGTCCGTTCAAATCTTCACCGGGATGATTGAATCCGCGACGTTTAAGACCGAAGCGCTCAAGAAGGCGACAATGCAAGACTTCTCGAATGCAACGGAACTCGCCGACTACCTCGTGACGAAAGGCATACCATTCCGGGAAGCACATGAAATCGTTGGGAAGGCTGTCCTTTACTGTGTACAGAATGGCTGTTTCTTGAAAGATTTGAACCTTGAGACGTATCAAACATTCCATCCTGATATCACAGAAGATGTCTATCCGCTCCTCGATCCGGTTCAAGCAGTAGCACGCCGGACAAGCTACGGCGGGACAGGGTTTGCTGCCGTTTCGGAGCAACTCGAACTCGCGAAACAGCATCTTGCGAATTGACGAATTTTGAAAAAAATCAGTCAAATGACTGGATTTAACAAAAGATGTCTGCTATAACTGTAACTAACAACCGACAGATAGAGGCGCGGATGACATGAGTAGCATCATTCTTGAAGGCAAGCATGCCGAATGATGTGAAAGGGGAAGTCCGCCGAAGTGAATGAGAAGATGCTTCTTCTTGTTTGCTGGTACAACGGTTAAGATCCGTTGTACTGCCGAAACCGATGTTTCGGAGCGCTATCTTACGTAAAAGAACGAATGACTTCGTCTTCGTTTGTCCGATCGTGATAACGACGGGCCGTAGGAACGCTCCTACCGGCCCGTCGTTTTTTTCTGTATCGGGACAAAGGAGATAGGATTGTGACAACTGTACTTAAATTTGGTGGAAGCTCGGTTGCGACTGTCGAACAGATTCAGTCTATTGCGAATTATTTGAAGAGTCGCGCAGCCGAAGGTGAAAAACTCGTCGTCGTCGTTTCGGCGATGGGCAAGATGACAGATTCTTTGATCGCTCAGGCGCAAGCCATTACGGATCGCCCAGAGCGGCGAGAACTCGATCGGCTGCTTGCCATCGGAGAAGAACAGACGATTTCATTACTCAGCATCGCCCTCAACTCACTCGGCGTCAAAGCGTTATCGCAAACTGGCGCACAAGCAGGGATCAGCACGATGGGCGTGCATACGAAAAGTAAGATCAAACAGATCGATGGAGATCTGTTACGACAAAAACTCGAAACGTATGATGTCGTCATCGTCGCCGGTTTCCAAGGGGTTAACGAACTCGGTGACGTCACGACGCTCGGACGAGGTGGATCGGATACGACGGCAGTCGCACTCGCTGCGGTCCTTGATAAACGATGTGAAATCTATACCGATGTTGACGGTGTCTATACGGCTGATCCACGAATCCATGCCGCTGCTCAGCCGATTCCACACATCTCGTATGACGAGATGATGGAGATGAGCGCTCTCGGGTCGAAGGTCATGGAAATGCGGAGTGTCGAGTTAGGAAAAAAATACGGCGTACACATTTTCGTCGGGAAAACACTTGAATCGAAAAGGGGAACATGGATCATGGAAGCGACGGAAACAATGGAACAAAAAGCAGTGACGAGTGTCAGCGTCACGAAGAACGTCTTGACGGTATCGATCAAACACGTACCGCAAACAAATGCAGCAGTAGCCGATATCTTCGAACTGTTATCCAATCGCCACGTCAACATCGATATGATCAGTCAAACGACGTTCGACAGTGACATTTTCTTATCGTTCTCATGTCCACTCGATGAGGAAGAATTCCTCGATGAAGCTTTAAAAGATATCATGGATCGCTTTACGACAGTGAAGGTTGATCGCCATAATCAACACGCGAAATTATCTGTCGTCGGAATCGGAATGCGTGATGCAACAGGTGTTGCTTCAAAATTATTCGCAATCTTCCGAGCAGAGAACATTCCGTTCTATCAAGTTACGACATCAGAAATCAGCATCTCATACACGATTGCACAAGCAGACATTGAACGGACGGTTGCAGCGATTGCAAACGCGTTCGAGTTATAAGGAGGAGAACAGGATGTATCATGTAGCAGTCATTGGAGCAACCGGCGCTGTCGGTCAAAAAATGTTACAAGTACTAGCAGAACTGGACTTCCCAGTCAGCCGCTTGTCCGCTTACGCTTCTGCTCGTTCAGCAGGGAGTACGGTACAGTTCAAGGGAGAAGACATTACGATCCAAGCACTGACACCAAGTATCACGGAAGACGAGATTGACGTCGCGTTGTTTGCGGCGGGCGGAACAATCAGTGAGCAATATGCACCGTTACTAGCGGAAAACGGAACACTCGTCGTTGATAATTCAAGTGCTTTTCGGATGCAGGATACGATTCCACTCGTCGTACCAGAAGTTAATCCGCAAGCGATTCAAACGACGGACCGTCTGATCGCAAATCCGAACTGTTCGACGATTCAATCGGTCGTCGCATTAGCACCGCTCCAGTCACTTGGATTCGAACGGATCAACTACACGACGTATCAGGCCGTATCGGGTTCAGGTCAAAAAGGGATCGAGGACTTGGCACGCGGGGCACGCGGAGAAGAACCGGTCAATTACCCGCACCCGATTCACGACAATATCTTGCCGCATATCGACGTGTTCCTAGAAAACGGTTATACGAAAGAAGAGCAGAAGATGATTGATGAAACACGGAAAATCTTCAATCTTCCAGCATTACCAGTCAGCGCGACGTGCGTTCGTGTTCCAGTCACGAATTCTCACTCGGTTGCGATCAACGTCACGTTTACGCAACCGACGACGGTTGCAGCAATCCGTGAAGCATTAGAAGGGGCACCGGGCGTCGTCCTCATCGATGATGTCGCAAACACGCGTTACCCGATGCCACTCGATGCAAGTGGAACGGACGATGTCTATGTCGGACGGATTCGACAAGATGATAGTCTTGCGAACACATTCCATCTCTGGTGTGTCGCTGACAACATCCGAAAAGGTGCTGCATCAAATGCCGTACAAGTCGCACGTCAAGCCATCGAACAGTCGATTCATTCATAACAAAGGAGGAGTTCTTCATGTTCAAAGGAGCAGGTACAGCACTCGTCACACCATTTAATGAAGCAGGCGAGTTAGATTTACACGTATTCGAAAGCTTGATCGAGCAACAACTCGCAGCAGGGATTCAGGCGCTTGTCGTCGGTGGGACGACAGGAGAGGGGTCAACCCTGACGAATGCTGAATTCGAACAACTCCTGACGACTGCCGTTCAAATCACGGCAGGACGAGTACCGGTCATTGCCGGTACAGGTTCGAACAATACGGCAGCAACGATCGAGAAGACGTTACTCGCTGAGCGTCTCGGCGCGGACGCAGCGATGCTCGTCACACCGTACTACAACAAAACATCACAAGCCGGTCTCGTCGCGCATTTCACGGCAGTCGCCGATGCAACCGAATTGCCAATCATGCTATATAACGTTCCATCACGGACTGGAGTTGCAATCGCCGTCGAAACAGCGGTGACGTTAGCACGTCATCCACGGATCCAAGCCTTTAAGGAAGCGAGTGGAGATGTCAGCTTCATGGGAGAGCTGATGGCAGCAATTCCGGAAGACTTCGCGGTCTTCTGTGGAAATGACGATCAAATCCTGCCGTACATGGCATGGGGCGCACAAGGTGTCATCTCAGTCCTTTCGAATCCGTACCCAGCAGAGACACAAGCACTTGCTGAAGCGTTACTGGCGCAAGATCTCGTGACGGCGCGTCGGATTCAAGCTGACTTGTTACCAGTCATCGGTGCCTTGTTCAGCGATGTCAATCCGATTCCAGTCAAAGCATCGCTTGAAGAACTTGGTTTTGCTGTCGGTGCACCGCGCTTGCCGCTCGTCCGTCAATCGGAAGCGGGTCACGCCCACTTACTCGAAACGATGCATGCTTACAAAGGAGTGGTTCGATGAAGCTCGCGTTACACGGTTATGGGGCGACAGGACAATACGTCGTCGAACTAGCACCACAAAGTGTTGTTGCAATCGTTGACCGGACGAAGTCATCGGATACGATTGCTTCATATGCGGAGCTAACGGAGATGTCGGAGACAGTCGATGCGATCATTGATTTCTCACATCCGAGTTTGCTACCGGATCTACTTGCCTATGGCCTTGCGACAAAAACGCCACTCGTCATCGCAACGACTGGTTTTTCTGAAGCGGAACTGGCGTCGATCAAGGACGCTGCGAAAGAAATTCCAATCTTCCAGTCGTACAATATGTCATACGGTATCGCGATGGTGCAGCAACTGCTCAAGGCACTTGTGCCACTAGCAGGTGCGTATGACATCGAATTGCTCGAGAAACACCATAATCAAAAAGTTGATGCGCCAAGCGGAACGGCCGAGTTGCTGTTGCAAACAATTCAGACGGCACGTGACGTCACACCGGTGTATGACCGGTCGCAAACGCGACAGAAGCGGGAGACGAATGAGATCGGGATGCACGCGATGCGCGGTGGAACGATCTTCGGAGAACACGAAGTCTTATTCGCCGGTGTCGACGAATTGATTGAAATCAAACATACGGCGTTATCGAAAAAAGTATTTGCTTCTGGTGCAATCAAAGCAGCTGAAGCACTCATTCAAAAAACAGCGGGACTCTATACACTAGAGACGCTCTACACACAGGAGGATTCACATGTTACTCACTGATGCTTACGAAATTGCTAAATTCATTAAAGATGCAAAAAAACAAACACCGGTTAAACTCTACGTTAATGGTGATTTGGCTGGCTTGACGATCGAAGGCGCAACAGCATTCGGATCAGATGAATCAAAGATTTTCTTCGCAGATGCAGGACTTGCGTCTACTTTCTTAGAAAAGTATTCAAATCGCATCACGGATGTTCACGTGGAGTATGACCGTCGCAACAGTGCGGTACCAATGCTTGATACACGTCACTTGAATGCGCGCATCGAGCCAGGCTCATGGATTCGTGATCATGTCGTCATCGGTGATAACGCTGTCGTCATGATGGGTGCGATCATCAATATCGGTGCCTCAATCGGAGATGGTACAATGATTGATATGAACGCTGTCGTCGGTGCACGTGGGACGATCGGGAAAAACGTTCATGTTGGCGCAGGTGCCGTGGTCGCGGGTGTCCTCGAACCACCTTCAAAAACACCTGTCATCATTGAAGACGGTGTCTTGATTGGTGCAAATGCAGTCATCCTTGAAGGCGTCAAAGTAGGTAAAGATGCCGTCGTCGCTGCTGGTAGTGTCGTCACAGAAGACGTACCTGCTGGAAGCGTCGTTGCTGGAACACCTGCACGTGTCATCAAACAGAAAGATGCGAAAACAGAAGAGAAGACGCAACTGGTGGATGACTTACGTTCACTCTGATTGACGTCGAAGAGGAGGAAAACACATGGCAGTGGATACACAGTATGGAGAAGCAATTTGGTTAGATGGAGTCTTTCATGATCCGAAAGATGCGAACACAAGCGTTATGTCACATGCGATTCACTATGGTAGTGGATTCTTTGAAGGAATTCGTGCGTACGCCACACCGGACGGACCGGCGATCTTCCAATTGAAGGAACATATCGAGCGTCTCTTCCGCAGTTGTGCGTATTACCATGTCACGATTCCGTACACTGTCGACGAACTTGTTCAAGCAACGATCGATTTGGTTGCGAAAAACGGATTTGAATCGTGTTACATCCGTCCATTCGTGTTCCTCGGTACGCCATGGCAAGCATTGATGGCGAAAGATACGACAGTTCATGTCGGAATCTCTTGCTGGGAGCTTGGGGAATACTTCGATAAAGGTGCCGGCATTCGTTCCAAAGTCGCATCATATCGCCGCGTCTCATCAACGATGATGCCGATGCAAGCGAAAGCGGCTGCGAACTATATGAACTCACAATTATTAAAAGGTGAAGCGATCCGTGATGGATTTGATGAAGCAATCGCACTCGACATGAACGGAAACGTCAGTGAAGCGAGTGTTGCGAACCTCTTCCTTCTGAAAAACGGAACGATTCATACACCGTCGCTCGATTGTTCGGTACTCGACGGTATTACACGCCAAGTTATCATCCGCTTGGCACAAGATCAAGGCTATCCTGTCGTTGAACGTCATATCGGACGCGACGAGTTATATGTCGCCGATGAGATCTTCTTAACAGGAACAGCTGCTGAAATCACGAGTGTCGGTGAAATCGATCATATCTCGATCAATGGCGGAACACGGAACGTCGCTGATGAGTTGCTCGGTCTTTACCGTCAAGCCGTCACAGGTCAATTGCCGCAATACGCGGACTGGTTGACGTATGTGACACCAGCCGTCGCGGAATGACGACGCGTACACTCGTCACGATCGATCGGAAGGCGGTGCGACAGAACGTCGCATCGGTCTTCGCTCGGTCACGTAAACGTATTTTTGCCGTGGTCAAGAACAATGCGTATAACTTAGGTATGCTTGAGATGGTCGAGACGCTGATGGCGTCTGATGTCCATCATTTTGCTGTCGCTGAGTTGTACGAAGCCATTGAAATCAAAACGAATTTTCCAGACAGTTATGTACTGGTGATGAATCCGACGGAGGATTTTGAAACAGCACGACGTTTCGGAATTGCACTCGGTGTCTCATCGCTAGAATGGCTCGCTCTCCACAGTGAACAGCTGCAAGGAATCGAGTTACATTTGAAGATCAACGTCGGGATGAACCGTTTTGGTGTCAGTTCGCTTCAAGAAGCAGAAGCTGTCCTTGCGCTTGTGCAAGCCGACTCGCTCGCTTTAACAGGGTTATACACACACTTTCCGCTTGCCGATGAACCGGATGCGGATCACGACGGACAAGTCGAACGCTTCGTCGCCATTGCCGATGTGTTACGAAAGCACCATACGTTCACGTATATCCATTCTGAAAACAGTGCAACAATCGTCAAACACGATCCGCGTCTCGCATTTTGTAATTATGTCCGTCCGGGAATCTTCTTATTCGGCTATTCACCGATTGAAAAGATGGACTGGCTCGTTCCTTCGCTCCGGATGACAACGGAGGTCGTTGAAATCCGCGAAATTGGACCGGGTGAGCATGTTGGATACGGGACGAACTTCACGAGTACAGAACCGATGCGGATCGCTATCTTACCCGTCGGCTATGGAGACGGTGTCGTCCGTGGGCGTGCCGCTCTGCCTGTTCATATTAAAGAAAAACCTTATCCGGTCATCAATAAATTATTCATGAGTCATACGTTCGTCGCCGTCGACGGGACGGTTGAGGTCGGAGACGAAGTCGTGCTATACGGGGATGGCGTTGAAATTGACGATATCACTCGGACGGGTGCAGCGAACAATTCAGAGCAGATGTGTGCCCGATCGTGGCGATTGACGCATCAGTATCTATAAGGAGGAACTTATTATGTATGGAAGTCAATACCTGACAGAAGAAAACAATACGTTGCACATCGATGGTGTTGCAGCGACCGATCTTGCAACACAGTACGGAACACCGTTGTACGTGATGGCAGAGCGGGAGCTGACGGATCGACTGGCGACCGTCCGGGAACACTTCCTTGATAAGTATCCGAATACGTATGCTTCCTTTGCCTCAAAAGCACTGACTGTTAGTGCGGTGTATGAACAAGTCGTTCGTCATGGTCTTGGAATTGACGTCGTCACAGGCGGGGAACTCTTCATCGCCCGTCAATCGGGTGTTCCAGCAGAACGAATCTATTTCCATGGTTCGAATAAATCAACAGCTGACCTTCAGTATGCCGTTGAGGAAGGTGTCGGACGAATCGTCATAGATCACTTTGCAGAGATCGCACAACTGGAAGCGATCGCGGCACAAGCCGGTCAAACGGTTCATGTCTTGATTCGGATCGTGCCACAAGTCATCGGTGGGGCACATGCGAAAATCCAAACAGGTGGCGTCGATACGAAATTCGGTTTCTCGACGCATGCATCAGACTACTTAGATGCAATCGAAGCGATTTTAGCATCAGAACATCTGTCGCTACTCGGCATCCATTGTCATGTCGGTTCGCAAATTCAAGATCCGTCACTGTTCGAACAGACGGCTCGGACGATGATGGGCTTCGTCGAAACGATTCGTGCCCATCATGGTTTTACCGTCAGCGAAGTCAACGTTGGCGGTGGATTCGGAATTGCCTATACACTGGACGATCAGCCGCTTGATTTTGAAGCGACGATTGCGCGCGTCATGGACGTGATCGAGACGGAAACGGAGCGACTTGGTATCGAACGTCCACGAATCGGTATCGAACCAGGACGCTGGGTCGTCGCGAATGCAGGTACGACACTCTATACGGTCGGCGCAATCAAGGAAATCGAAGGCGTCCGGACGTATCTCTCCGTCGATGGTGGGATGACGGACAACATTCGTCCAGCGCTTTATGGGGCTGTCTATGAGACAGTCATCGCGAACCGGATGAAGGGAGAGACGACGGAAGTGACAGTCGTCGGAGCAGCTTGTGAATCAGGTGATTTGGTTGCTGAAAAAGCGCAGTTGGTTGAACCGAACGGTGGCGATACACTCGCTGTGTTTGGAACAGGGGCATATAACTTCTCGATGGCAAGCAACTACAACCAGTTCTTACGTCCGGCGCTTGTCTTCGTTCGGGACGGGGAATCTCGTGAAGTCGTCCGCCGGCAAACGTATGCGGATTTGATTCAGTGTGATCTTGGGATTAACGGGGTTCGGTCAGAGTCGTAAGAGATAGGGGTCAAGCGATAGAGGATCAAAAAACCGACGCGATCGCGTCGGTTTCAAGCATACGATTTATAGCGATTCTTCTCTTCATTGAGAGGGTCGCTTTTTGTGTTTAATTTGGAATTTTTAAGACTTGTCCGATGAGTAAGAGATTCGGATTCGTGATACCGTTCGCCTGCATCAATGCCGTGACGGTGACGCCGTAGCGTGTCGCAATCGAGTAAAGTGTATCACCGGCTTTAACCGTATAAGTCGTTGTCGGGATTTTCAAGACTTGACCGACGTTCAACAGATTCCAGTTCGTGATGTTGTTTGCACTCGCAAGTGCAGAGACCGTGACATTATATTTTCGGGCGATCGAATAGAGTGTATCGCCAGCTTTGACGGTATACGTCGTACCAGTCGGAGTTGGTGAACGAAGTAATTCCGAAATCGTGACGAACGAATAACCTTTTGCTTTGAGTTTCGAAATCATCGTTGGCAAGGCGGTCGGTGTTCCTTTTGCACCAGCGCCGGTATGCATCAGAATGATCGAACCGGGAACGACTTTTGGTAACACACGATCCAAGATAGCTGTTGAAGAGATGCCCTTCCAATCCGTCGTGTCAATATTCCATTGAATTGTTTTCGTATATCCTGCGGCTCCGACGGCACTTAACACTTTACTGTTGCTTGCACCGAACGGTGCCCGGAAAATCGGTTTCGTCGTTTTTCCGGTCAAGGATCGAATGAGCGACTCCGTCCGGGATAATTCACTCGTCATCTGACTTGCTGTTAATGTCGTGAAATCCGGATGCGAATACGAGTGATTACCGATTTGGTGTGTAGGAGAAGCGGTTGTGATGTTTTTAATCGATTGGGGATGGTTCGTTGCGCCACTGCCTGTTAAGAAGAAAGTCGCCTTCACTTGGTTACTTTTTAAGATACTTAAGATTTTTGCAATGTTCGTTCCATCTGAACCGTCATCGAACGTCAATGCGACGACTTTTTGTGTCGTCGTTCCTTTCGTCACAAACGTAGAACTCGCTGCATCAACCTGTGAAGGAATCGAAAATGGGGTGAGGAGAAGCAGTCCGATCATCATGATGGTGGGTTTCTTGATGTTCATCGTCTAGTACCTCCTTCATCAAAAACATGCTTTACAAGTACTCTTTATTAAAGTATTCCCTTTATTTTAAAAAAAGAACTAAGAAATTCCCGTTTTGCAAAGAAATAAAACTGAATTATAGAAAATTTGTTTAAACCGTAATCTTTTTGGGAAATCATAATATATGGAAATAGTAAAAAGGAGTGAGAAGGAATGATCGAATTCAAAAACGTCGGTAAGCAGTTCAAGGACAACGTCGTCTTGAAAGGCTTATCGCTCGAGATTCAAAAGGGTGAACTCGTTGTCTTCATCGGACCGAGTGGTTGTGGGAAAACGACGTCACTTAAGATGATTAATCGCTTGATCGAACCTTCTTCAGGTACGATTTTAGTCAATGGGAAAGATATCATGAAGACGGATACGATCGAATTACGACGTCATATGGGATATGTCATTCAACAAACAGGTTTGTTCCCTCATATGACAGTTCGAGAAAACATCCAGTTGATTGCGGGACTTGAAGGGAAAGACCACGATGAGATGGATCAACGGACAGAACAATTATTGACGATGGTCGGACTTGATCCAAAACAATTCATCGATCGTTATCCGAGCGAACTCAGTGGTGGTCAGCAACAACGTGTCGGTTTTGCGCGAGCTTTGATGAACGATCCAGATGTCATTTTGATGGATGAACCGTTCAGTGCACTCGATCCTGTTACTCGAAACGATCTGCAGGAAGAACTGTTCAACTTACAAGAAGAAGTGAAAAAGACGATCGTTTTCGTCACCCATGATATGGATGAAGCGATCAAGTTAGCGGATCGGATATGTATCATGCGTGACGGGGAGATCGTTCAGTTCGATACACCAGAAGAAATTCTCCGTCATCCAAAAGATGAATATGTCGAATCGTTCATTGGGAAAAATAAAATCTGGAGTAGTCCAGAATTCATCAAGGCAGAGGATATCATGATCGAGGATCCGGTTTCAATCAGTGGCAAACGCACGTTGCTACAGGGAATTGAAATCATGCGCGGTCGAAAAGTCGACAGCCTGTTGATCACTGATCGTGACCGCGTCTTACAAGGTCTAATTAAGTTGAAGAATATCCAGACGATTCCGGATAAGAGTCAACGGATCGAAGAAGTCATGGAAGGCGAAATCATTGCCGTCAATGAACATGATTCGTTACTCGATGTCCTTGAGGTCATGAATCAGGAAGAGACAGGCTATCTTCCGGTAACGGATGCGACTGGAAAACTAAGAGGATTGATTACACGTAGTAGCTTACTTTCCGTCCTGAGTGAGCAATTCATTCACGAGGAGGAAGTCCAATGAACGGATTCTTTGATTATGTAAAAAACAACACCGATCAGATCGGTGACTTATTGCTTGAGCACTTGCAGTTGACGGTTTTTGCCGTCGTCATCGCTGTCGTCCTCGGGATTCCGATCGGTATATTAATCACCCGTTATCAAAAGTTTGCAAAGCCGGTCCTCGCATTAACGAGTGTTGTTCAAGCGGTTCCAAGTCTTGCTTTACTCGGTTTCTTGATTCCGTTCATCGGTATCGGATCAACACCGGCGATCATCATGGTCGTGCTCTATTCACTTTTACCAATCGTTAAAAATACGTACACGGGTCTGTCGAGCATTCCAGGGGACACGCTCGAAGCAGCCAAAGGGATTGGTTTGACGGATCGTCAAATTCTCAGTAAGGTTCAGATTCCACTTGCCTTGCCTATCATGATGGCAGGGATTCGGATTTCAGCGGTTACAGCCGTTGGTTTAATGACGATTTCCGCGTTCATCGGTGCCGGTGGTCTTGGTTACCTCGTCTTCTCGGGTATTCAGACCGTCGATAATAATCAGATTCTTGCTGGAGCGATTCCAGCCGGTATTTTAGCACTCGTCATCGACTTCGTCGTCAGTCGGATTGAATATTCGGTGGCACCGAACGGGATTCCACTTGCGGATGGTCGAATCAAGAACAAAGCACGTAAGCGTCGCAAGGCGATTCCAGCCGGACGTAAGATTGCGATTGCAAGTATTGTCTTCTTATTGATCGGTGGAACAGTCGCTTATTCTTTCCTCAAGGAAGATAAGATTGTCATCGGATCGAAGAACTTTACGGAACAATTGATTCTCGGAAATATGTTAGCGGATTTAATCGAAGACAAAACAGATTTAGAAGTCGAACGTCAGTTAAATCTCGGGGGGACGAAAGTCGCTTACGGAGCACTTGAAAAAGGCGAAATCGATGCGTATGTCGAGTACACAGGAACCTTGTTGATCGATGTTCTAAAGCAAGATGTCGAGACAGATCCGGAAACAGTCTATGCAAAAGTTGGGAAGATGATTCCTGAGAAAAGTCAGGTCGACGTTCTTGATCCAATCGGATTCAATAATACGTACGCTCTTGCCATGACGAAAGAAGACATCGAAAAATATGACTTGAAGACGGTGTCCGATATGTCAAAAGTCAGTGATCGCTTGATTCTCGGATCAACAATCGAATTCGCGAATCGTGAAGACGGTTATCTTGGTCTGAAGAAAAAGTATCCAGATATGAAATTCCAAGATGTACAACCAGTCGATGGAGGGCTTCGTTATACAGCACTGACGAATGGTCGAACGAACGTCATCGATAGTTTCTCGACAGATGGTCTGTTGCAAAAATTCGATTTGACGGTACTAGAAGATGATAAGAAATTCTTCCCGCCATATTATGCGGTACCACTTGTTCGTCAAGAAACACTTGAAGAACATCCAGAACTTGAAAAAGTCCTCAACACGTTGAAGGATAAAATCACGGATGAGAAGATGCAAGAATTGAACTACAAAGCAGACGTTGAGAAACAGCGCCCGGAAAAAGTTGCGCGTGATTTCTTGATTGAAGAAGGATTGATTTCAAAATAATGAGTAAGAGCCGAGGCGGGAATCCGCTTCGGCTCTTTTTGAATGCGCGCTGACGCGCTATATCGTTTTGGAAAATACGTAATCAAGTGATTAAATTATTTTTTGATGCGACTAGCGAGCCAAGCGCGAACAGTGCGTTGCTGAATCATACACGTTCTTCCTCTCGGTTTAATGTTCCAAGGCGGTGCTCGGCATCTTTAACGATACGTGCTTGAATCTCGACTGTCAACCAATCTGTTTCCGTTTCAGGCAACGTCGGCAAACCGTAACTTGGGTTATTCGTAGATGAAAACAAATCAGACATGATGCGTTCTTCGTATACTGGAATCATATAAAATCCCCTCTCTGTGTCTTGATTCATCTCTTACATCTTTAGTGTACGGAAGAATTGTAAAGACGGAAGAGGGGAGGTGTTAAGAACCCGTGAACTTTGTAAACGTTCTCACAAACTTGTCAAATCCTCTTTCATTACTTCGCAACTATCGGCATACTGCTGACCTCGTTTGACGTATTTTCGCACCGTGCGTTCCATGATGAAGCGATCATGATCACTGATATCGCGGACGATTTTTGCAGGAACGCCCATGACCATCGCGCCTGCTGGGACTTTCATTTTCGGTGGAACAAGACTCCCCGCAGCGACGAATGCACCTTCTCCGATCTCGGCTTCATCGAGAATCGTCGCCGACATCCCAATCAATGCGCCTTTTCGAATGATTCCACCATGGATCATTGCCATATGACCAATCGTCACCTCATCTTCAATGATGGTCGGATACCCTTCATACTGATGAATCATCGAACCATCTTGAATGTTGACACGTTCTCCGATGTGAATCGGACCTTCGTCGCCCCGGATGACCGTATTGAACCAGACGGATGAGTCTTTTCCGATCGTTACCTCGCCGATGACTTTTGATCCGTCAGCTAAATAAACGGATGGATCGATGTTTGGAACAAGTGAACCGACACGGTATTTCATACATTTTTCCCCCTCAGACATTAAATCGATACTCTTTCATCTTGACGTTACAAAAAATAAATTGCAACAGCTTCCAAACTAATTGTAAGATGGTAAAAATACGCTTACAACAGGAGGAGACAGGATGGAACAAACAGTGCGCGAACGATTGATAGCGATTGCTGCGAAAAAAGAGAAAGCGGCTATCGTCTATCAGAATATTTCAGTCATTGATGTCATGACACGTGAGACCTATACAGCGGACGTAGCGATTGATTCAGGCTATATCGCTGCTGTCGGGGAAGGATACGAAGGAATCGAGAATCGTCCGGGAGAGGGTCTCTTTATCGCGCCAAGTTTCGTCGATGCCCATGTCCATATTGAATCATCGATGGTACCACCGAGTGAGTATGAGCAAGCAATTTTACCGTTAGGAGTGACGACGATCATCGCCGATCCGCATGAGATTGCAAACGTTAAAGGCGCGGAAGGATTATCCTTCATGCTAGATGATGCAGAGGGACTCGCACTTGATGTCCGCATGATGTTACCGAGCTGTGTACCAGCGACTTCGTTTGAACATGCAGGGGCATCACTTGACGCGGCAGCACTTGCGCCGTTCGTCGATCACCCGGGTGTCCATGGTTTAGGAGAAGTCATGGATTATCCAGCTGTTGAACGAGCTGATCGTGACATGCTTCAAAAAATCAAACAGATTGAAGACGCAGGAAAACTCGTCGATGGTCACGCAGCAGGACTCGGACCACGCGAAATCAATATTTATGGTGTCGCTGGGATTCGAACGGATCATGAGTCCGTCAGTAAGGAAGATGCGATTGCCCGAGCTCGTCGCGGTCTATATGTTGAGGTACGTGAAGGTTCGGCAGCCCGAAACTTAAAAGAAGTACTCGATGCCGTGACAGAAAGCAATGCGAGTCGTTTCCTCTTCTGTACGGATGATAAGCATCTGGACGATACATTACGTGAGGGAACGATTGACTACAATATCCGCTATGCAATCCGTCATGGGATTAAACGCGAGACAGCATATGCAATGGCATCATTGCACGCGACGAATGCGTATCGTTTAGACGATCGTGGAGCCATCGTACCAGGACGCCGGGCGGACTTCGTCTTGTTATCGGATGCAGATAACGTCGTAATTGACGAGGTCTATATTCAAGGGAACTGTGTCGCACGAGCAGGGAAGACGATCCGACCAGTGCGACGTGCGCATGTCCCGGAATCCTTACGTGGAACATTGAATACAAAACCGATTACGCCAGAAGTGTTTGCACTCCCGCTTGAATCATCACGTGCCCATGTCATCGGAGTTATTCCGAAAAGTATCGTCACGGAGCACTTGATTCTCGACGTCCCGCTTCAAGACGGACATTTTGTACCAGTCCCAGAGCAGGATCTATTGAAGATCGCTGTCATTGAACGTCATCACGGGACAGCCTTCTCGGCAGTCGGTATCGTGAAAGGATTTAAGATGAAACGCGGCGCGATTGCAGCAACCGTTGCTCATGATTCGCATAATCTCGTCATCGTCGGTGCATCGGACGAAGAGATGCAACTCGCTGCAGAACGTCTCGTTCAAGCAGGTGGCGGTGTCATCGCTGTTAACGGTCAAGAGGTTCTTGCTGAGTTACCACTTGAAATCGCTGGGCTGATGACGAATCGTCCGTTCCAAGAAGTCGGAGATACACTCGAAGCGTTAAACGATGCGCTCGATGTGTTAGAAGCCGATCGTTCGTTCAATCCGTATTTGACGATGTCTTTCCTTTGCTTGCCCGTCATTCCAGAGTTGAAACTGACCGACAGTGGGTTATTCGACGTGAAACACTTCCAGCATATTTCGGTCCAGGCGGATTAATGTCCGTCGCGAGTCTGAGTCTCGTTCCGGGACTCAGACCGTTTTTTATCAGGAAGCGTTGAGATAAAATCAAGGAAAGCTACTTTACAAAACGACTAGAAATCCTTAATGAAACTTAATAGTTTGGATATTGAATCATTTTGAAAAGCTTGTTATAGTATGTTCTATATCATTTGTGAGAAACCTCACTTATGATGAAACTTTTATCTAGAAATATCGTAGAAGATAGTAGAACAACAAGATTAGAAAGGAGATCATGATTAATGGATAAATCTTATTTTGAAGGACATGAAGCTTTGATTGCGGACGTCTATCGTTCATTCACTCGTCAGTTCCATGCACTACCGACACATCGACGGACAAAGCGTCAGTTACGAAATCTTGCATTTTCCGTCATTCGTCAAGCTAGACCGACGTATGAAGAACGTACCGTACTCTATGCATACTTCGCGGAATTCTTCCGAGCTGTGGAAGAAGGACAAGATGAAGAGATTGCTTTTTACAAACAAATTGCACAGTAAAGACCCCCGATGGCTCCGTCAGAAGGGGTCTTTGTTGTTTTTGGAGAATGCGCTAAAAACAAAAAAACAAGTAGGGGACAATGCCCACTACTTGTTCATGATCGTTTAAAGATTTACTTTACTTCCATCCATTTAAAGCTCATATCGGCACCGAATGGGTGACGGTATAGTTTATCAATGTTTGTCCGTTGTAAGTAAGCTTCACCTTTTTGGTAGATTGGTGCAATAGCATAGTCTTCTGCCAACAGCATTTTTTCAGCTTCTTGCATGTCAGACCAACGTTTTGCTTCATCTGCTTGTTGTTTTGCCCCTTTGATGAGGTCATCGAATTTTTTGTTCGAATATTCCATCCGGTTGAAGCTTCCATCCGTTAACCACATATCGAGGAATGTCATTGGATCTTGGTAGTCAGGTCCCCATCCAGCTGCAGAGATATCGTATTCTCCCTTCGATTCGAGCTCGAGGAAGTTCTTGAATGGTTGTTGCTTGATTTTGATCGTCAAACCAGGAAGGTGTTTCTCAAGATCTCCTTTTAAGTACTCAGAGACTTTCTTGAAGGCATCTTCATCACGTGAGAGCATACTGAGTTCAACTGTCTTAACACCGAGTTCCTTCAAGCCAGCGTCCCAAGCTTTTTTCGCTGCGTCAGCATCGTAGCTTTGTAAATCAGGATACTTCGCACGGAAGTCTTCTCCATCTGGTGTAAACGTGAAGTCCTTCGCAACGATGAAGTTTGCTGGTTTTGATCCATCGTTTAGGATGACATCTGTGATCCCTTGCTTCTCAAAGCCAAGCGCGAGTGCTTTTCGGATATTTTTGTTTTTCAATGCTTTATTCTTTTGGTTAAAGCGAAGGAAGTTGATCCGAGCATCTGGACGCGTTTTGTAATCATCTGATTTTTCATACTGCGAAACGAACTCAGATGTAATCGGTGCGAAGTCGACTTCTTTCGCTTCAAAGAGGTTAACACCAGTCGAGATCTCTTTGACGACCTTGACATCGATTTTATCCATCTTGACATTCGCTTTATCCCAGTAGTCTGGATTTTTCTTATATGTCCAACCAGCGTTCGCTTGCCACTTATCGAGAACGAAAGGTCCGTTGAAGACCATTGTATCAACGCTTGTCGCGAACTTATCACCTTGATCTTCAACAAAGGACTGTTTCAGTGGTAAGTATGTTGGGAAACTCGTCAGACCAAGGAAGTAAGGGGCTGGAGCTTCGAGTTGTACTTCAAGTGTCTGATCGTCGACCTTTTTAACACCGAGCTCATCGAGTTCAGCATCTCCAGACATGATTTTGTTGGCATTTTTTAAATCTTGTAAAATGTATGCGTATTCTGCTGCAGTCTTTGGATCAAGTGCACGTTTCCAAGCATAGATGAAATCATCTGCTGTGACGGCTGATCCATCTGACCACTTCGCATCTTTACGCAGTTTGAACGTATATGTTTTTTTATCATCTGACACTTCAACACTTTCCGCGATTCCAGGTGTTGGTTTGTTATCGCCATCAAGACGATACAGTCCTTCAAAGACGTTGTTCGTGACGATGATGGAAGTCGAGTCAGTCGTTTTCGTCGGATCTAACTGAGGTACATCCGTCGTCGAAACGAGCGTGACTTCCTTTTTCTTGTTTTTCGAATCCGATCCGCTTGTGTTATCGTCATTTCCTTGCCCGCATGCAGCGACAGCAAGTAGCGCGATGCTGGATAGTCCAGCAAAAGCGATTTTCGATGGTTTATTCATGGAACGATGACCCCCCGAGAGTTAGAGTTAAATATTTCAGAAAAATGTGAACATATTGTTAATTTAAGTGAAAGTGATTAAAAATGCAACATAAATTTTCAGATAATTCTTACTGATCAAGGTCTATATTCTCAATTCCAAGCGATTTCAAATAGTCATAAAGTAGGAATAAGGTCAACGTATGCGGGGAATACATTCGTAAAGTCAAGCGAACAGGATCTCCGCGTAATCGCATGTTCGTGATACGAACGCCTTTACGCTCAAGAGCAAGAACGATGTCTGTCGGATCAAGTCCAGAAGGAAGTAAGAGATGCGCAACGAGGACATTTGCTTCGAACCGACTATTGTTGATACGACTCATTATCCGAGTTAAGCCTTCCAATAAGAAAAAGAGAAAGAGGACTAGAAAAATCGATTCCCAGATGAAACCTGCACCGACAGCGATCCCAATCCCGCTCGCACTCCAGATAATGGCGGCAGTCGTCAGCCCACTGACGATATCATGCGGTCGACGTAAGATGACACCAGCGCCGATAAAACCGATTCCAGTAATGATTTGGGCGACGAGACGCATCGGATCCATCTGAACATTCGTCGCCATGTCATGGTAGAGTAAGACCGATTTGATGGAAACGATGGTTAACAAACAACTGATCAGGGTAATTACGAGGCTAGTGCGTATACCGACCGGTTTATTTTTAATTTCACGCTCGAATCCGATGAAAATTCCAAGTATAGCGGCTAATAGGAGTTTTAAGAAGTCTTCGAGCTGAAATACATGAATCCAGTTCATTCGTCTCAAATCCTTTCTTTACTTTAAAAGGTGATTTGTTATAATGACTTTTGTGTCTTTCGAATGAATATACGTAAGATGTAATAGATATACGAAAAAAGGAAGTGTCTCATCATGAATCAGCAAAAAATCGGTTTCTTTGCGCTTGCTGCAATGGTCATCGGTTCAATGGTCGGTGGAGGTGCCTTTAACCTTCCTGGTGCAATGGCCCAAAGTGCAAGTGCAGGACCTATCCTCATTGGATGGAGTATCACAGGGATTGGGATGATCATGCTCGCGCTCGTCTTCCAGCATCTCGCAAATAGTAAACCGGAGCTTGAAGGCGGGATTTACGCTTACGCACGTGAAGGATTCGGACGTTTTGTCGGGTTTAACAGTGCGTGGGGTTACTGGGTATCAGCCTGGATTGGAACAGTTGCGAATATCACGCTCGTCTTCAATGCGATTAGTTATTTCTTCCCGATTTTTGCAGCAGAAAATCGGATATTCCTGCTCCTTATGAGTATGGTCGTCATTTGGGGATTATTCTGGCTTGTCTCGAGTGGGATTAAGGAAGCGACACTCGTCAATCTGATTACGACAATCGCGAAGCTCGTTCCAATCTTGATTTTCATTCTTCTCGTTGGAATTGCCTTTAATGTAAAGACGTTTAATTTAGATATTTGGGGAGAGGGAACAGAACTCGGTTCGATTTTCGACCAAGTCAAAGGAACGATGCTCGTTACACTTTGGGCTTTCGTCGGCATCGAAGGAGCAGTCGTTTTATCGAGTCGTGCTAAAAATCGGAGTGATGTCGGTAAGGCAACGGTAACGGGGCTCGTTGGGGTTTTAGTTATCTATATCCTCATTTCAGTCTTATCCCTTGGCGTCCTCAGCCAAGAAAAACTGGCTGGACTGAAGGAACCAACGATGGCGTATGTATTAGAGGCGGCGATTGGACCAGTTGGAGCGACAATCATCATGATTGGTTTGATTATCTCACTATCCGGTGCCCTTCTTGGATGGACAATTTTAGCATCAGAGATTTCATACCTTGTTGCCAAAGACGGTGCGTTCCCGAAAGCATTCGCTAAGACGAACCGTAAAGGAGCACCAGTCGGAGCATTACTGATTACACAAATCGCGACACAAGTTGTTGCAGGTATCGCACTCTTCTCAGCACAAACGTATCTTGTCCTATCGAGTATCGCTGGGATTTGTGCATTGTTACCGTACTTGTTATCAGCGTTGTACAGCATTCGAACATCGCGAGAAGAACACAATCGAAAAATGTTGCTCTTCTCTATCATTGCATCGGCGTATTCCATCTGGCTCGTCTATGCATCGGGAATCTGGTATATCGTCATTGCGGCATTAGTCTATGCGCCAGGAATTCTCGCTTATGCACTAGCAGAACGAGAACAGCAACGGACGGGCATGTCACGGTATGAATGGATTGCGAGCATGATTCTTGTCGTATTAGCTGGAGTAGCTGTTTACGGAATGGTCGTAGGAGAGATTCAATTATAAAAATGCTACGAAAAGGAAGTCACGGTAGTTTTAATCTACCGTGACTTCCTTTTTGATTAAGGTTTTAAAAATCGCGTTTCTACATCTTGTACGGAGAGTGGTTCAGAGAAAATAAATCCTTGCATGTGCTGACAAGATGTCGTTTTTAGATAAGCTAACGCGTGTTCAGTCTCGACTCCTTCAGCAACTAGATTCAATTCTAGATTGTGACCGAGTTGAATGATGGAATCCAGCAAGGCATGATCATTTGTTGCCAATCCATCAATAAAGACTTTATCGATTTTTAATTCATCAATTGGAAAAGCACTAAGATACTGTAAAGAAGAATAACCGGTTCCGAAATCATCAATCGATAAGCGGAAACCGAGCGACTTAATGAGGTGCATGCGTTCGACCGTTCGTTGCGTCTGAAGAATCGCAATATTTTCTGTCATCTCCAACGTAATTGAAGAGGGTGAAACGAGTCGTTCTGTCACGATATGCTGCAACGTACGAATAAAGGAGTCGCTTTGGAACTGATGCGGTGAGATGTTGATTGCCATCGTTAGTTCAGGATCAATCGTCTGTTGCCATCTTGCGAGCTGCTCACATGCTTCAATAATGACCCAGTTGTTGATTGGCGTAATCAATGAAGCTTCTTCAGCGAGTGGGATGAACTCATCGGGTGGAATACTCCCAAGCGCCGTATGATTCCAGCGCAATAAAGCTTCGAATCCTTTAACGGCTTGTGTTTGAAGTTCAATGATTGGTTGATAAGCAAGGTAAAGCGATTGATCTTCAAGTGCCGTGAAGAGGGAACGCTCGAGTTGAATTTTCCGTGTGAATTGCGTGTCCATCTCGTGTGTTAAGTACTGAATCGTTCCAGTGCCAATTGATTTTCCTGCATATAAAGCTGTTTCCGAACGGCGGTATAAGTCCTCGAGTGTTTTCGCTTCGGATGGATAGACGGTGATACCGAATGTACAAGAAACGATGAGTGAGTGACCGTTGATGTAATAAGGACGCTGCAGCGCTTGTTGCAATTTTCGAGCATATTGGAAGAGCAGGTTACTCGATGGTGCAGGTAACAAGACACCGAATAGATCACTTGTCGGATGGAAGGCGAGTACACCTGTCGTATGTTGTAAAAGGCGTGTCGCCATTGCTTGCAGAAGTTGATCGCCGACATGTGTTCCGAACGAGTCGTTGATGACTTTAAAGCGGTCGATATCGAACAAGATGAGTGCGATCGGATCATGCGACGCAGCAGAGCGGAATAATGCTTCACCTTCGCGTAAAAATCCACGTTTATTCAATAAATGCGTCATCTCATGATGGTGCACTAAAAAATCAAGTTCTTCTTCAAGTGCTGTTGTTTCCGTAATGTCGTTCCCAATGAACAAATGTTGGAAGCGAACACCGTTCGCATCATAGATTGGAATGAGCGTCGCTTGTAGATGTTTTCGTTCGCCAGTTTGCGAAGTGAGGCTAAGGCGACCAGACCAGGCTTTTCGTTCACGAAGTTGTGCACGAATCTCCGAAACGACGGAACTGGATTTATCTAAAATGAGTGACCAAGGCTGCTTGATAAGCATCTCAGAGCAATATCCTGTCACGTCGATGAGTTGATCATTCACGTACGTGATCGTTCCTCTGGCATCGAAGACAGCGACAGAAGCAATCTGATCAAATGCATGACGCAAATCCATTAATCCTTGAAAGAGTGGTTTCATATTTGTTTGCTGCTCAGCCGAAGGGATACAGCAGGCGAAAGCAGCGATGACGGTTCCTGTATCATCAAGTAAAGGAGATAAAAGAAGTGTTGATGTTACAGAAGTGCCCGTCTTATGCAACAAGGAGGCATTCGGTAATTGGACGGATTGACGGCGCTCCAAGAAGGCATGCCAAATCTGTTGGCTGAATGCTATGTCTTCCCGTTCAAGAAGTGGGACGATCTGACCCACGATTTCCTGTTGTGTCCAGCCCCATTGCTGTTCGGCTAGCTCATTCCAAGATCGGATGGTCAAGTCAGTATTCAGTATGAAAGCGGGTAAAGGGAATTCTTGAATGACGACTTCATAGGAATCAATGGTCGAACGGTCCATTACGTGCGCACGCTCCTTTATAATGAAAAGAGATGACGGTTCACTTGTCTTGTCTTTTCCCAATATATTCAATTCTTACGCACTAGAATCCTTTCGATTAGACATTTTTTAGATGAAGATTCTGTGAAAGAATCTGCTATAATAAAATTGAAAGCGTTTTCTAAAGAGTTATGAGGGGGAATCTCGATGAATCAAACAGAGAAAATCATTCAACAGACAGAACAGTTCGGAGCACATAACTACCATCCACTCCCGATTGTCATCTCAGAAGCAGAAGGTGTCTTTGTCACGGATCCGGAAGGACGCCGTTATATGGATATGCTGAGTGCCTACTCAGCGGTCAACCAGGGGCATCGTCATCCAAAGATCATCGAGGCTCTAAAACGTCAGGCAGATAAGATTACATTGACGTCACGTGCCTTCCACAATGATCAACTCGGCTTTTTCTATGAGAAAGTAGCGCAATTGACTGGAAAAGACATGGTGCTACCGATGAACACGGGTGCAGAAGCAGTCGAGACAGCGGTTAAAGCAGCACGTCGTTGGGCATACGAAGTGAAACAGATTCCGGGTGATGCTGAAATTATTGTTTGTGAAGGAAACTTCCACGGTCGGACAATGACAGCTGTCTCAATGTCGACAGAAGCAGAATATCAACGGGGGTTTGGTCCGCTTCTTCCTGGAATCAAAACGATTCCGTACGGAGATCTCGATGCGTTAAAACAAGCGATCACTGAAAATACAGCTGCCTTTATCCTTGAACCGATTCAAGGAGAAGCAGGGATTTTAATTCCTTACGATGGTTTCCTAAAAGATGCACAAGAAGTTTGTCGTGCGCAAAACGTCCTTCTTGTATCCGATGAGATCCAGTCTGGACTTGGTCGTTCTGGTAAATGGTTTGCATCTGACTGGGATGAAGTAACGCCAGATATGTATATTCTCGGTAAAGCACTCGGTGGTGGTGTATTCCCGATTTCGTGTGTGGCTGCGAATAAAGATGTCCTTTCTGTCTTTAATCCAGGATCACACGGATCGACGTTTGGTGGAAACCCACTTGCATGCGCCGTCTCGATTGCTTCACTTGAAGTGTTAGAAGAGGAAAAACTTCCGGAGCGTTCACTCGAACTCGGTACGTACTTTATGGACAAATTGAAACAGATCAACAATCCGATGATTAAAGAAGTGCGCGGTCGCGGATTATTCATTGGTGTTGAGTTGACAGAAGCAGCGCGACCATATTGCGAAGCGTTAAAAGAAAAAGGATTACTTTGTAAAGAAACGCACGAGACAGTCATTCGTTTTGCACCACCTCTTGTTATCACAAAAGAAGAGTTGGATTGGGCGTTCGAACGGATTGAACAAGTGTTAGGTGTTTCCGTCGCCCAGTAAATGAATAGATTCATCGAACAACAGTGGACAGTCCGTTCACTGTTGTTTTGGTTTGGAGAAGTATCGATTTTAATGAGAGAAACGTTTGAAAATCAGTAACAAGGGAACATACAACTATCGCAAAAATAACTTTTAAATGGGGGTAATGAGTATGTCAAATAACAGTGGTCTCAATAAAAAAGTGGATGGTCTCGTCGATAAAGTAGCCGGTAAAGCAAAAGAAACACTCGGTAAAGCAACAGGTGATAAATCGACAGAGCGCGAAGGTAAAAAAGATCAAGTTAAAGGTGACGCGAAGAAAACAGTAGGAAACGTCCAACAGAACTTTGAAGATACGAATCGTCGTTAAGAATGTTCTAATTAAATAAACAAGACCGGACTAGATCATCACTCTAGTCCGGTTTTTAGTGTCTGCTATAATGAAATTTTGTATCAACTAAAAAGATGAAAAAATAATTTGTCTAAAGGTCTAGTCATTTAGTTGTTTATGTGGAATAATAAAAAACGTAAAAGCGTTTACATTGTTCTGTCATTATCGTTTATTCAGGAAAGGGTGAAAGGTATGTTGCAGTTTCTACAACGAATTGGTAAAGCCTTGATGCTACCAATCGCAGTCTTGCCGGCTGCAGGAATCGTACTCCGATTAGGCTCAGCGGATATGCTGGATATTCCGTTGATGGTAGCAGCAGGAGGGGCTATTTTTGATAACCTTCCATTAATATTTGCCATCGGTGTCGCGATTGGTCTATCGATTGATGCAAGCGGGGCAGCGGGTCTTGCAGGAGCCATTGGGTATCTTGTCTTAAAGAATGGTGTCGACTCGATGAACAAGGATTATTCGAGTGCACAGATTCAGGCGAAGTATGATGCGATCGCTGCGATCGTCAATGATTCCTCGACCAAGGTCGACGGAGCGACACTTGGTTCGATCGCGAATCAGGCGACACTCGGTTCGACCGTCAATATGGCAGTATTCGGTGGAATCATCGCCGGTATCGTCGCAGGACTTCTATACAATCGGTTCTATAACATTAAGTTACCAGATTGGTTAGCCTTCTTCGGTGGTCGTCGTTTCGTTCCGATCATTACATCAGCAGTCATGCTCGTACTAGCTTTCATTTTTGGTTATATCTGGCCGTTCATCGAGCAAGGCATCAATGGTGCTGGTGAATGGATGGTTGGTCTTGGCGCAGGAGGCGCTGCTCTGTTTGGATTCTTTAACCGTCTCTTGATTCCTGTCGGATTACACCACGTCTTGAATAATATTTTCTGGTTCGTCTTCGGTTCATATGAAAAAGCAGATGGTACAGTTGCGAACGGAGACATTGCGCGCTTCTTCGCTGGAGATCCGACGGCAGGAATTTATCAAGCGGGATTCTTCCCGATTATGATGTTTGCGTTACCTGCTGCAGCATTTGCGATCGTCATGGCTGCACGTAAGGAAAATCGCAAAGCGGTTGCCGGAGCGATGATTGGTCTTGGACTCACGTCCTTCCTGACAGGAATCACGGAACCCATCGAGTTCTCGTTCATGTTCTTGTCACCTGTTTTATACGTCATCCATGCTGTATTGACAGGTCTATCGATGGCAATCGTCAACTTGCTCGGTATTTTACACGGCTTCTCCTTCTCGGCTGGTTTCATCGATTACGCCTTGAATTTCGGTATTGCCAAAAAACCATTGCTCATCATTCCGGTTGGTCTCGCGTTTGCGGTCGTCTATTACTTCCTGTTCTACTTCATGATCACGAAATTCGATTTGAAGACACCAGGTCGTGAAGATGAATCGCTCGTCACAGACACGGGAGTCGTTCTGACGGATTCAGACGATAAATATGAGCAACAAGCAGCTCAAATTTTTGCCGGGTTGCAAGGAACTGAAAATGTTACATCGATCGACAACTGTGCGACACGCTTACGTCTACAAGTCAAAGATCCGAGCATCATTGATGAAGCGGCGATTAAAGCAGCTGGAGCGAAAGGTGTCATGAAGATGGGGGCAACAAGTGTTCAAATCATCATTGGCACGGATGTCGAATTCGTTGCAGATGCGATGAAGCGACAGAAGTAAAGAAAAAACGACCTTTCCTGAGCTCAGGAAAGGTCGTTTTGCTGTACGTTCGCAATAGGTGCTGTTTTACTCGAACGATAGATCGGATAAAAGATTCCAATCAAGATGATGACGATCCCAATCCATTGAGAACTCATCAGATGTTCACCTAAAATTAACACGGAACAGATGACAGCTGTCGGTAGTTCTGCCGCTCCAAGCAAAGAGACACTTGCTGGAGACAGATGAGGCGCACCAGCGGCAAATAAGAGCGGTGGCAAAATCAAGGCGAATAGACCGAGTGGAATCGCATACAGGAGAAGACCATTTTCGAAATTCGCAGAAGATAAAAACGTCGTCGGTGGGTACATAATCATGACGAAAGCAAGACCACCTGTCATCATATAAAAACTCTTCTTGATGACGGGTAGATGGTTAGCAATGCGTCCGCTAGCGAGTAAGAAAATCGAGAAACTAACAGCCGCTCCAAGACCAAACAACGTTCCGCGTAGGTCGAGGGGGCTTGAGTAAGCAGCGCTCGCGAGAATTGCTCCGCCAATTAGTAGAATCGCGGACAGGAAGTGCGCGCGAGATGGTAAACGTTTGAATGCTAGCGCATCAATGATGACACCAATCCAAGTGAATTGGAATAAGAGAATGATCGCAACGGATGCGGATACGGTCTGAAGACTTTGATAATACAGGTAACCGGTTGTACCACTTGAGATACCGATTAGCATAAGGAGACCAGCTGTCTTGATATCGAGACGAAGATTTTTCGTGAACAAGGCAAGTCCGAAAATCATGAGCCAGCCGAAGAAAAATTGACTACCGGAAACGGCTGCTGAGTTAAATCCAGCGGCATAAGCGAGTTTGACGATCGTTGAGAGGACACCATAACTGATAGCGCCAATCAGAACGAATAAGGTTGCTTTTGAACGATGCATGAATAAATTCCCTCCATTTTTAGTAAAAACCACACAAAAAAGGTTGCAACAGGGCCTTGTCCAGGTTTTTTGGACAGGGTTTGGTTGCAACCTGTGTGATTTATTGAGTTGATGTGTCGAGCAAACGATACAGTCGGGTTTTCGTTTGGTTGTACTGGACGGTCAGCGTGTTCCACTTCTTTAATGACGCGGTAGCTTTCCGAGTTAAACGATTTAAATCCGCTGTTGACTCATCAATCTTAACGAAATCCGGTTTTTTCGTCAAGCGTGAAAGCACTTTCTTTTCAGCATCCATCGCTTGGCGATACGTTTTTGAGAACGTTTGAAATGTCTGCTCGCGCTCCTTGATGAGAGATACTAACGCAGTTCCTTCTGTTTTTGCTTTACCATCAAGTTTGCTTACCATATCCTTAAGTTCTTCAAGGTCGAGTTCAGTGTATGCTTCCTTACGTAACGCTTCTTCTTGTTTTAACAAAGCAAGACGTTCATCATTTAAGGCTTCTAGTTCCTCCCGTTCATTTTGGGAGCGTTTGATTTCTTCGGTGCCTGCATCAAGAACGGCTTGGTACGTATTAACTGAAATTTCGTCCTTACGAGCACGTTGGTCGGCTAGCGTAAATGCCTTTTCCTCATCTTTCACTTGTTGTTCTAGCTTTTCATGGAGAGAAGCTGGTGAATCGTTAGAGCAGGCAACAAGTCCGAAACTCGATAGGAACAGCAACGCTAAGAATGATTTTTTCATCTGAATAGTAACTCCTTATAAATTCGAGTATTGCGCGAAGTTGTATGGAATGTGGAAATCTTCATCGTAAATCGCAAACTGATAGCCTTTTTTCTGAAGTCCTGCAACAATGGCCGGAAGTGCTTTGATAGCTTGTGGTTGTTCATGCAAGAGGATGATTTCAAACGGACGCTCTGCTCGTCGAATGACCGTATTCGCTACTTCTTTTGCACTATCTTTGTAATACCAATCCATTGAATCGATGGACCAGTCCCAAACACGGAAGTCTGCTGCATGAATGGCAGATGCCATCTTTTTCGTAATACCAGGTGTTGAACCGTAGGGTGGTCGTGTCAAATGAGGTGTTAATTGTGTCAACGTATGAATTTTTTTCTGGACACTTTGCATCTCTGAGACATACTTTCCTTTTTCGTACAATGTATCGTAATCATGTGTTTCCCCATGTAATCCGATATAATGACCAGCTTTAGCAGCAGTTTTGACTTCTTTCGGGAAAGCATCTACCTGTGTTCCGAGATAAAAGAAAGTAGCTCGAGTATCCAGTTGATCCAATGTTCGAAGTAAATCCGGCGTTAATGCGGATGGACCATCTTCGAACGTTAAATAGGCAACTTTTTTCGTCACACCGTTCCATTTTTCGACACGTGCTTTTTCCATGTTGACGACAGGAACTTCAGTGATGGATTGACTCGCAGTAGTCGATTGTTGCTCAGGTGAAAAAACGTATCGATACGCAACATAACCTCCAACTCCAAGAAAGATGAGTGTAAGAAGTAAGAAAAACCGTGGCAGAAACTTTCTTTTTTTTGTACGCGGTCGTGGACCGAGTTCGCTAGCGTGGCTTGAGGTAAATGGATCCATCGTTGTCTGTCGCTCCTTTGTCAAAAAAATATCATATACAGATAATGTAACATTTTAACTGTTTCATTTGTAACAAACAGATGACAAAAAGATTACGAAAATCGATTTTTCTAAAAAATATATCATTAATTAGAAATAGATTATTGAAAATAAAAAAACAACCACTTTAATAAGTGATTGTCTCAAGTGTTCTTAGTGTTCTGTTACAGCGCACTCACTGCATTCCGTTTGATAGGATTCACATTGCTCATCCATTTCTTTTCCGCAATGGGCACACGTCTTTACGGGAAGTTCACGGTAAAACTCAGCAGATGCTTCTTGATAAAGGGGCTGATCCATGTGTTTTTCCTCCTTCAAAATAAAACACAATGATATTTTCTTGTTTTTATTGTATTAGTACAGAAGATTAATGTCAACCATTGTTTTATAACAGTTTATAAATATCGAGTATTGATACAGGACAATAAAAAAGAGACATGCTACGATACCTAAGTAATCTGATAATGATAAGGGGGATTCACACATGACACAAGCAACACTTGAAACAATGCGTGTCTTAACGGAACGACGTTCTGTTCGTCATTACGACGAAACGTTCAAACTTTCAAAACAGGAAGTAGAAGAATTACTGGAATGGACGACAGCGGCGCCAAGTGCTTGGAATTTACAACACTGGCACTTTACCGTTTTCCATTCAGAAGAAGCAAAACAACAACTTGCACCGATCGCATACAATCAGCCAGCGATCACTTCAGCTTCAGCCGTCATCGCGATTTTAGGTGACGTTCAAGCGAATCGAAACTATAATCCAGTCTACGGTCCAGCAGTAGAAGCAGGTGGTATGACAGAGGATTTATTTGATTCAATCAAGGCGCAAGTAGAAGGGGCTTATCAAAGCGAAGCGTACGGACGCGATGCAGCGATGTCGAATGCGAGCCTCGCTGCGATGCAATTGATGCTTGCCGCAGAAGCACGTGGATTATCAACACTTGCAATGGGTGGATTTGATCATCAACGTTTTACGGAAACGTTCATCACGGAATCACGGTACGTACCGGTCATGTTGATTGCTGTCGGAAAAGCGGTCGAAGATGCAAAAAAACGTCCGGCATTACGTTTACCAATCGATCAAGTCTCAACATTCTTATAAGTCGTTCAAAATGGAGGAAACGGGGTTGAATTCCTCCATTTTAACTTTTTTTATTTTTTTTTGGAAAAAGACTTGTCAGCCTTTTAGTTTCTTGATATATTAATACATGTCCTAGCAAGTACATAACGTACTGCAAACATGATTCTGTAGCTCAGCTGGGAGAGCGCTACCTTGACAGGGTAGAGGTCGCTGGTTCGAGCCCAGTCAGAATCATACCAAAAGCCCGCTTCTCCTTTAAAGGAAAAGCGGGCTTTTTTATTACTTCTTCAACTCATCTTCTGTGACCCATTTATGATTCTTGACCGGATCACTACCATCAGTCGGTGTATAGTCTACCATGTAGACGGTTGTCTCTTTTACTTCATCAATCGTTGCTTTTGCACCGTCCATGCCTTTCATATGATTTGCTTTAACGGTTGCTTCGTCACCTACTTGTAGTGGCTTAGTTGGTACTGGATCAAGTTCTTCCTGAATGACCCATTTATGATTTTTCACCATCTCTCCACCATCAGTTGGTTTATAACTGATCGCATAGACGACTGTATCATAAGCTCCGGCAATGGTTGCTTTTGCTCCGTTCATACCGTCCATATGATCCGTCGTCAACGTGACGTCACTTCCTTTTGAATAAGTCGGATTACTCGCTTCTTTTAAACCAGATGGTAGTTTTCCGTCACTCGAATGCATCATATCTCCATGTGACATGTCGTGTGAGTCACTATTACTTTCATCGTTATTTGCGGATCCACATGCACCGAGCCAAAGCATAGAACTAAAAGCAAGTGCGGTTAACGTCAATGATTTTTTCATATTAAACCCCTCCTGAAGTCACTAGTCTTCTTTACTATACCCAGCGTATATGCAAATCGTGTGCAGATGAGGTGACAGTTTTGTCTGTCTGCGCCGATAAGGCTTTTTTTCGCTATACTAAAGTGGAAAGAAAAAGGAGGAGACGTCATGCATCGTATTTCATACTCGGTCGGAGGCATCGTACTTGCGGCATTTTTAATTTGCGGTAGCGTGCTGTTCGGGACATTGTATTATCAGCTATCTCAAACGCGAACGCAGGAAGTAGTAGATGGTTTACTGAACCGAGGAAATACACATCGTGATGTCCTTGTCGATTCCTATGACCAAACGACGATGCGCCATGTAAGCATGATGGAAGCAGATTCATCGTTTACTGTGGTGATCACTGATGCAGAGGGGAAACAACTCGAAGCGTCGCGACCTTTGTCGAATGAGATGAAAAGTGTGCTAAAGCATACGGATTTTGATTACCGTCAACAAGGAAAAATCGTTACGATGCGTGACTTTTTAATGACGGATAGTCCCATCACTATTGACGGAATACATCGTGGTCATGTATTCATGTTTGCTTCTAAAACAATCGTGGATCACGTACTTGATCCCTTGAAACAACAATTTTTCCAAGTTAGTTTGTTAGCACTTTTATTAGCAGGTGCGGCAAGCATTTGGACGACCCGACTCATCTCTCGTCCGTTAATTCAAATGGAAAAAGCGACGGCACGTCTATTAGATGGAGAAGGTGGAGAGTTGCCGATTGATCGGCAAGATGAACTGGGACAATTGGCGCGTTCGATTCAGCAATTAAAACAGGATCTTGATTTTTTGAATCGGGAACGCTCCGAATTTTTAGCAAGCGTATCTCATGAACTTCGTACACCATTGACATATATAAAGGGATACGCGGATATTCTCGAACGCCAAACGTTGTCGCCGGATGAACAACAACGCTACATCACAATCATTCGAGAAGAAAGTCAGCAAATGAATGAGTGGATTGAACAATTATTTTGGCTAGCACGGATTGATGCCAATGCTTTTACGATGGAACGAAAACCTATCGATATCGAAGAGTTGATTCATCAAGTGATACGGTTAGTGCGTAAGGACATCGAACAAGAAAATGTTTCGCTAGAGATAGAAGGTGAGCGATTACAAGTGATGGGGGATGCGCAACAGTTACGTCAGATGATCATGAATATCATTGAAAATGCGCGTCGACATACTTCGTCTGGGAAAATCATTGTTCGTTATGGTGTCAATGAAGCAGGTGCTTTCATTCAAATCGAAGATACAGGAGAAGGGATAGCTACAGAATCCTTGCCTCATGTAACGAAACGACTCTATCGAACGGAAGCGTCTCGTTCTCGAAAGCATGGAGGAACAGGTATTGGACTATCCATCGTTGAAGCCATTGCGCAGGCTCATGGAGCAGAGTTGATCATCAAGAGTCAACTTGGACATGGAACACAAGTGACACTGCAATGGAAGGAGAAATAAAATGCCGCATGTATTGATCGTAGATGATGAACCAAGAATGCTTGAACTACTGAAATTATACATTCAGCCGTATGGGTATACGTGTCAGCTTGTGGATTCTGCGCAGCAAGCGCTTGACCTCTGTCGTCAAAACATATTTGATCTGATTTTACTCGATGTCATGATGCCAGAGATGGACGGTTGGACATGTTGCCGTCTCATTCGAGAACATTCTAACGTTCCGATTTTAATGGTAACGGCTCGGAATCAGCGAGAGGACATCATCCGGACGCGAGAAGTCGGGGCGAATGATTACGTATCAAAACCGATTCAAGAAGGGGAACTGATTGGACGGATGGAAGTTTTATTGCAGCAACGATATGATGGTCTATCCTATGATCGGAAAGGATATCGTTGTAGTTACCTCCAACAAAAGATTTCGTTAACGAAGACAGAGTTTGAGTTATTAGGTGTATTTTTAGATTCTCCACGACGTGTTTTGACGCGGGATCAGCTAACGACGATGTTATGGGGAGTGGAAGCGTCTGTAGACGAGCGGACGATCGACTCGCATATTAGACATTTAAGAGAAAAACTACGTGTTTGTGGTTTTCCGATTGAACAGCATCTGGAAACAGTTCGCGGAATCGGATACCGCTGGACACACCAGTAAAGGGGAAATTCAAAACATGACAACACTCTATTTTGTACGGCATGCACACTCGACATACTCACCAGATGAGCGAGCACGTCCACTTTCCGATACAGGACAGGCAGATGCGATACGTTTACTGGAAACGTTCCAAGGAATTCCAATCGACAGATTTTACAGCAGTCCGTATCGACGGGCGATTGAGACGGTTGCACCGCTCGCGGAGGTACGTCAACAACCAATCATTGAGGTAGTGGAACTACGAGAGCGATTGTTAGCACCGGGAGAGCTTGACGATTTTCAGGTCGCCGTCACGTATGTATGGCAACATCCGAACGAGAATCCGTACGGTGGCGAAACGAACAAAGAAGCATCGCAACGAATTAGGCAATTCATCGACGAACTAGTAGAGAAGCATCCTGACGAAACAGTCGTTCTTGGAACACACGGAAACATCATGGTGTTACTCTTAGAAACATTTGATTCAGCGTTCGATTACACGTTTTGGAAGTCCTTACCGATGCCAGCCGTGTGTCGAATGGATGTGAGATTAGGAGAAAAGGCGGACATTCATGTCGTACCACTTTTGACGAATACAAAGTAAAAAAGAGACGGAACTGATGAGTGAATCAGTTTCCGTCTCTTTTTTAATTGGAGAAATCTTAAGGCGTAGGAACAGCACCTTCATGTTTTCGAATCAAGTCCGCTGTCAATTGACCGGACAAGGTGACCATCGGAACACCACCACCTGGATGAGTAGAACCGCCGACGAAATAAAGCCCTTCGTATAAGTCACTCTTTGATGGGATCTTGAATCCACCGTTTTTCTTCCGATCTGCTGCGACTCCATAAATCGATCCACCGTTTGGACCATATAGTTCCTTCAAATCTTCCGGTGTAAAACGATATTCGAACTCGATCGATTCACGAAGTCCGTGAAGGCCCATTCGTTCCAGTTTATCGAGAACGACTTCGCGGTACGCATCCCAGTCGACCTCTCCTTTTTGAAGTGTTAGTGGTGGAACATGCGTCAAGACGAATAAGTTATCCTTCCCTTCAGGAGCTTGGGAAGCGTCGGATTTTGACGAGACACCAACGTAAATCGTCGGATCCTCAGGAGGGGTACCTTCTTTGAACATTTGGGCGAATTCACGCTCTGGATTTTCTGAGAAAAAGAAATTATGATGAGCTAACCCACTATACTCACGATTCACACCGAGTAGTAATACGAGTCCGGAGACGGATGGTGCGAACGACGCCTGTAATTTTTTAGCTTGCTTCCGGGCTTTTTTCTCAGGTACGATCCGTTCGTAAGTCGGAATGACCTCAAGGTTTGAAACGACGATGTCTGCTGCATGGAAGGTTCCGTTCGATAGAACACCGACGGCTTTTTTATTCTCAAGGACAATTTGTTCGACTGGTGAGTTGAGATGAACCGTAACACGGAGTTCATCGAGCAAACGTTTCATCGCACGCGCAATTTGATACATACCACCTTTGACATAATAGATACCAAGCCCCATTTGAACGTAAATCATCTGATTGAAGACTGCAGGTGCTTGATATGGATTGGAACCAACGTACATGACCATGTAGTTGAACAGTTGTTCAAGATACGGATCATTGAGATGTTTTTTCGTACCGGTTGCAACGGTATTCATCGGATCCATCTTCAACAAATCAGACATCGTATGATATTTTTTTAAATCCTTTAAATCTTCAAGACTATATTTATAGAAACTGTCGAGACATAAATCATACATTTGCTTTGAGTAGCGGAACAATTCGACGAAATCAGCACGTGACGAAACCTGCTCGACTTCTTCAAGCATTCCAGGTAAGTCACCTTTGACATCGATTTTTGTGCCGTCCTCAAAGAACGTTCGCCATTGTGGCTCAATGCGTTCGATTTCTAAGTAATCATCTAAGTTCCGATGTACGCTTGAGAAGAGTTGTTCCAGTACCCAAGGCATCGTTAAGATGGAAGGACCAGTATCGAAAGTAAACCCTTTTCCACTACGTTGATTCAGTTTCCCTCCAACGTTCGCATTCTTTTCAAGCATCGTGACCGCATAACCATCTCCAGCTAAACGAATGGCAGCAGACATACCGGCAAGACCGGCTCCAATGACGATTGCGCGTTTCTTCAAATGAATCACTTCTCCTTTAATAGATGAATGGAATCAATCGTTTTCGTTTTGCGGCCCATACCGTATACGCGGGTCCAAAACCTTTCGTTAACATCGCTTCCTCGATTCGAATCCGGTAGAGTAAGAAAAAGAACATCAAAAGTCCAGAAAGAATGAAAAGTCCGGACTGACCGGTGAACAAGGGGAAGCTCATCGTAATCAACAACAATCCACTGTATAACGGGTGACGTAAAAAACGATAAGGACCGCTACTGACGAGCTGATCACCAGATGCCACGACGACATGACGCGTGAACTGCTGTTTTAAATGCAGGATTCCCCATAGTCTTAGGGAAACGCCACACCATAACAAAATGCATGAAGAGATGCGCATGAATAAAGAAACGGTTTCATTCGCAAAGAGGAAAGCGCAGACGATCGTTCCGCTTAGGACGAGGAAAATCAAATAAAAACTAACCTGTTCTGCTGCCCCTGACTTGGACTCAGAGCGATTCCGGAAACGGATCATCTCACCGATCCAGCAGATACTACCAATACTGAAGATCCATTCCCAAAGTGACACGTGCGCTACTCCTTTCTACATCAGAATCATGTTTCGCAAACGCATACATCGTTATTTACCCATTGTAATTCGTCCTTAAGCTACATTTAGAAAACTTCAGAAATACTTCATTTTCATGACAAGCATTCCGAAAGAACCCTGTCTGAAAAAAAGAATGGTATTCTAATCTAAAATATGGATGCAGATTAGATTATGCACAAAGGAGATATATGATTCATGAAATACATCAAGACACTCATCACGACGTTGACATTAACAGCGGTCTGTACAACAGCGTACATACCAACAGCCGATGCATCGACTTCTTCTTATCGACAAGCGAAGACAGCTCTTCATTTACGTAAAGGAGCATCGATTGAACAACCGAGTATTGCCGTCATTCCAACAGGTGTTTACGTGACGGAACTGTCGAAAATCGGTACGTGGTCAAAAGTACAATATGGAACGAAGATTGGTTATGCGAGCACGAAGTATCTACTGACGGATGAACAAATCGGTGGAAAACGGATCAGCAAGACCCTTATTGCGAATAAGAATTTAGCGCTCCGCTCGACGTATGCGCCTGGAGAGAATCAACAAGCAAGAGCGGCATTTGAAAAGATGCGTCTTGCAGCAAAAAAAGAGGGAATCACGCTTGTTGCGTTTAGTACATATCGTTCTTATGCCTATCAAAAGGCGCTATTTGATAAATATGTCGCTCGAGATGGATACGAAAAAGCAAGTACGTATAGTGCAGAACCGGGTAAAAGCGAACATCAGACTGGACTTGCTTTTGATATCGGTGGAGCAGATTCTTCGAAATATGCAATGTTTAGCTTTGCAAAAACAAAAGAAGCGAAGTGGTTGTTTGCAAATGCTCACCGGTATGGCTTCCATCTTCGCTATCCATCAGGCAAAGAGTCTTGGACGGGTTATACGTATGAAAGCTGGCACTATCGCTATGTCGGAGCAACGCTTGCTGCTCGCCTGAAAGTCAGTGGACTAACGATGGAGGAGTACTTCCACCTTGCACCTTGGAAACCAATAAAGGTTTCGACTCCTTAAAAACATGGTAAATAGAGGATGTTGACTTAGTCGGTTATTCGTCTCAGGTGAAAGAGGTGGAACGAATGGCAAAAAAAGATGCAAAACATCACATTATGACGTTTACGTTCAAAGAAGAAGCGACATCCTATCAAGTATTCAGTGAGTTGAAGAAGTATCATGCTCGAGGACAAGTCGATTTTGAACAGATTGCTGTTATTAAACGGAATGAAAATGGTGCTTTTTCATTTGAAGATGCAGCAGACTTAAGCGGCTCGAATCGCGCCGTCAAGGGTTCGTTGATCGGAATGGCAGTTGGTATCCTAGGAGGACCGTTCGGTATCTTGCTTGGTTCAATGACCGGCATGCTGATTGGTGGTTCAAAGGACATGAAGGAAAATCAAGAAATCCAAGAGACATTCAAACGAACACTCGGTGTCATTCCACCTGGACAAACAGGAATCATTGCCATTGGGGAAGAGTTTGAACCATCCGTTCTCGATGGATTAGTGGCGCAACATGAAGGTACATTAGAACGAACCGATGAACAGTTAGAATCGTAAGCGTTATTGAATGAAAGGAGCCGATCGCTTTAATTGCGATCGGCTCCTTTTGATGTGGATTTACTTAGTTGTGCGTTCTTTTTTTGCTTTTTTAAAGAAGAACAACTCATAGACGACTGGAACGATGATGAGCGTCAACAACGTAGATGTTGTTAATCCGCCGATAACCGTCAAGGCAAGACCTTTTGAGATCAACGTTCCTGAAGAAGTCGTTAATGCGAGTGGTACCAAAGCCATGATTGTTGCAAATGCAGTCATCAGGATTGGGCGTAATCGTGTTTTACCCGCTTCAATCAATGATTCACGAATTGGCATACCACGTCCGACGTTTTGACCAATCCGGTCGACGAGAACGATTGCGTTCGTGGTAACGATTCCGATCAACATGAGGAAACCGATCATGACACTGACCGATAGCGGTTCTTTTGCCAAGAAGAGCGTGACGAGCGAACCAATTGGAACAAAGATCAGAGATGACAAGATGATGAACGGAATCCGAGCTTTTCCGAACGTGATCAACATTGTCAGGTACACGAGTCCGATCGCAACGACGATTGCGATTCCGAGTGATTGGAAGATTTCGACTGTATCATCGTTTCCGCCACCACTCGTCAGTGAAACACCGTCTGGTAAGTCAATTTTTTCGACGTCAGCTTTCACTGCATTCGATACGTTTTGAACGTCGTCTCCTTTAACTTGTCCAGAAACGCGAGCATATACTTTTCCGTCGAGCTTTTGAATCGATGTGAACGTCTCGACTTCATTGACGTTCGCGACATCTTTCAAAGCGACAGGACCGTTTGCTGAGAAGAGTTGGACGTCTTCGAGATCTTCTTTCGAGACGAGTCCTTCTTCGTAAGACAATTGTACATCTTGATCCTTATTATCGAGATTTAGCGTACCAACTGTAACTGGCTTCGTTTGGTCGTTGACGGTACCAAGAATCTGGAAGCCAGATAGTCCGCGATCACTCGCTTTTTCTGGATCGATTTCAACGAGGAATTGCTTTTGTTTTTCACTGAAGTTATTTGTGATATATTTCAAATCATTGTTTTTCGACATATTATCTTCGACGAGTTTTGCGGCCTCTTGAAGGGCTTCAAGGTCGTTTGAGAACAAGTCGACATCGACGTTGTTATTCGATGGAGGACCACCTGTCGATAGTTCAGCAACGCTGATTTTAACATCAACATTTTCATCTTGAGCGATGTCTTCCATCTGTGTTTCAAGTGACTTGATTATCTTTTCGACGTTTGCACCGTCCTTCAAGTTCAGGAAGTAGCTTGCTTTATTATCGAGACGTAAGCCTGTCGTAAAGTCACGTGCTCCGACAGAAGTCGTCACGTCAGCAATTGCTTGTTCTTTATCGAACATCTTTTCCATCTCAAATGAGACGTCACTTGTTTTTTCAAGTGATGTGGCAGCTGGGAGTTCAAGCGATGCTGTTAACGTCTTCGACGCCTCGTTCGGAATGAACGTAAAGCCGAGACGCGGTACGATCGCAAGGGAACCACCGAGAAGGAGGAACGATACAATCAAGATGATTGCCTTGTGCGAGAGTGATTTTTCAATCAACTTGCCATACCAACGTTGAAGAGCGCCTTCTTTTTCTTCAGCGGGTACCTTCTTGAAAGCAAACTTCGCAAGAATCGGTACGATCGTGATGGCAACGAGTAGTGAAGCAAGTAACGAGAAAATGATCGTCAAAGCAAACGGTAAGAAGAACTTACCAGTAATTCCACCGACAAATCCGATTGGCAAGAAGACGACGACAGTCGTCAACGTCGATGACGTAATCGCTTTTAGAATTTCCTTCGTTGATTGTTCGATGATTTCATCCGTCATACCGGCTTCTGATTTTCGAACGCGCCGGAAGATGTTCTCGATGACGACGATACTATCATCAACGACACGACCGACTGCAACAGCCATCCCACCAAGCGTCATGATATTCAGTGAGATATCTTGCCAGTTCAAGAAGATAGCTGCAATGAGCAACGATAATGGAATCGAGACGATGGCAATGATCGTTGCACGGATGTTCCGTAAGAATAAGAGAACAGCTAGCGATGCGAATAGGGCACCAAGTAATCCTTCTTTAACGAGTGTCGCGACGGATTCCTCGATATCTTTCGCGGAATCGATTCCAATCGTATAGTCGACTTGATCGTCATATTTGTTGAGGATCTTCGTGACTTCATCTGCGATTTCGACCGTATTAGCATCTTGTTTTTTCGTAATCGCCATCGATAAAGAGTCTTTTAAGTCGTAACGTGTTTTTTCGCTTTGTTGCGAGACCGCTTCAATCTTAGCGATATCTTCGAGGCGAATCGGTTCTGCAGGTTGAGACGCCTGATCTGCAGTCGCTCCACTTGTTGTACTTGGTGGTCCTTGCGTTGCACCTTGTGGCGGACCGCCAGCAGATGAACCACCTGTTTGACCGTTACTAGTTGAGCCAGTTGCACCAGCAGCTGGTGTTAATTGAAGATTTTTTAGTTTATCTAGATTTTCTAGTTTTTCCTCGACGCGAATCGGAATCTTCGAGTCGTTTTCCGATAATTGTCCAGATGGGAACGAGACATATTTTCCATTGATTTGTTCCTTGATGCTCGAAAGTGATAATCCTGCTTCCGTTGCTTTCTCTTTATCAACGGTGATTTGAACAAGATCGTCTTTATAACCACCAACGGAGACGCTGTTGATACCTGGGATCTTGTTTAGTTCAGGCTCAATCTCCTCCTTCAAAATTTTCTCGATGTCTTTACCATCTTTACTAAAGAAGGAGATGTTATAGATCGGGAATGAGCCGAATGACAAACGATTCAATTTCGTCGTTGCTTCCTCTGGGAGATTTGCATCCTGAATAGCAGCATCGATTTGTTGTTCAACCTTATCCATATCGGTATCAAACGGGAATTCGATGTTTAAGATACCGATACTTTCATAAGAAGAGCTCGTCAGCTTGGTAGCCCCTTCAATACCTTTAAGAGAAGTTTCGAGCTTTGAGACGACTTGTTTATCGACATCGTCAGGTGATGCACCAGGGTAAACCGCTTCGATTGAAATCTGAGGGAACTCGATTTCCGGGAACTGATCGACTTTTAATTGTGAGAAAGAATAGACGCCCCCTAAAATTAATAGGATTGCAATGATGAAAACAGCAACCGAGTTCTTCAAACTAAATCGGGTTAAAAAGTTCATGTGAACGCTCCTTTCATTTATATGTGCTTATTTACATAGTAGAGGACACTCATAGAAGCCGCAACTTTAAAACTGTTTTTACTCAAAAAGATCTTTTGAAAAAAGATAAAACTTTTTTATTAAAAAGGCTTTACACTTTTCGATATGTTGCTATAATAAAAACATACCCAGTAACAACACAGCATGATTCTGTAGCTCAGCTGGGAGAGCGCTACCTTGACAGGGTAGAGGTCGCTGGTTCGAGCCCAGTCAGAATCATACCGAAATCGTTCCTTTTCGAAGGGGCGATTTTTTTGCGTTAAAAAAACTATTCCCGAAATCAATCAGGAATAGTTGGAAGGGAGGTAAATTGTTTTATTGAATTTCGAGATGAAGATCGCCACGTTTCGTCCAACCGGCGACGGTCGTCAATCGATAGAAGACGAGCGTTAAGACGCCAGGTAGAACAACACCAGTCAAGAAGAAGACGAGGAACGCCTGAGGACCTTGGTTGACGAAGATATTGAGTGGAGCAATCATCGAGTTGAGTCCGAGTCCAGCAAGTTCGTAAGGCACTTTCAATGATAGAAGTAACGTTGCGACAGGCGCTGAAATCATCGCTGCGAGAAACGGTGCAACGACAAGGCGTGGATTTTTAACGATATTCGGGAATTGTACTTTAGGTGTGACGAAGAACGAAGCAATCAAACCACCTGGATCCGTCTGACGGTATGCCATTAACGTAAAGCCGACGAACTGAGCGGAACAGCCAATGAGTGCAGCGGCGCTTGCCACAGGATCAAGTTGTAAAGCAATAGCAAGTGCTGCAGACGAAGCAGGAGACATTAACAAGATACTAAAAATGAGTGCGATGACAAGAGATGTAGCAATAGGAGAAGACTCGACTGACGCTGTAATCATGGCACTGAATTTTGTAAGGAGTGGTGTCGTGACGGCAGCAGCACCGATTCCAGTCACACCACCAGCAAGAACAGCACTCATCGGGATGACCATCATGTCAAATTTCGTTTTTCCAGTCATGCGTTTTCCGACGTATACAGCGACAGCAGCAGCGAGTAATGCGCTGATGGGTTGCCCAGGAACAAGAACGAGTCCGGAAGCAGTTGATTGAAGGGCAGCACCACCAATCGTCGCTGCGATCATCGCGCTGAACAAGACGAGTGTGTTTCCTCCGAGCTGAAAGGCGATACCGGCACCAAGTGCTGGGGCGAGTAGTACTTTTGCGACGCCGCCAATCGTCAGTAGCATTTGGATATGTAGAAGATTTCCGAGCGTCTCAATCAGGAGTCCGACACCAAGTGTTACAAGAACGGCATTTGCCATTCCAGCTGATACTTTTACCATTCGATCCATCGCATATTCTTTCAACGTTGTCATCCTCTCTATCTATCTCTATTTTTGCCATGAAAAAAGCCTATCCGTTTTTGGGATAGGCGCCACTCATTCTGTGCGGGCGCCTCATTCGATGCATCGAAAGAAGGGCCCAAAAATCATTTCCGTTTCATCAGCGGAAAAGTTTTCAGTCCCTCATGCATAGAATAATCAGTCGTCCAGCTTGATTAAATGGCTGTTGCGTCGGAATCATTTGATCGTGCCCCTCTCTGTGAATTTTTCTAAGCCTAACATGCTCTTGTTTAATAATCAATATTTTCTGACAATTTATTTTTTCCTGAAATGCGACAGGAATTCACGGTACTACCGGGAATTCCTAATTTAACAACAATGGAGGCGTTTACATGAAAGTCATGCTTTTTACAGATATTCATGGCAATGCATCAGCATTACGTGCGGTATTGTCTTATCTTGATCAACAATCAGATATCGATGCCGTCTATTGTCTCGGTGATCTTGTCGGCATTGGACCAGAACATAATGAGGTCATTGATCTATTGAAGCAACGACCTGATATTCAAACGATTTCTGGGAATCATGATGAATGTGTCCTTGCTTTAATCCATGGGGAGACCTATCCAGGTAGCTATCGACATGCTAAAGAGCACCATCAATGGATCGCGGATACGTTGACGCAAGAAAATCAAAAGTATTTGGAACGTTTACCGCGTGCCTTAAACATCATGCATCAGGAACAAACGATGCACCTGACACACTATGCTTATGCCGACCAGACGAAGAAGATTGGTGAAGAGCCATTAAAGCAAGCAGTAGATGGAACGAAAGAAAACTTATCCGTTCTGTTTGCTGGAAGTAAGGCGCGGATCATTGGCTTCGGTCATCATCATCCAGCGCAACAAGTCGATACAGAGCAAACGCTCTTTATTAATCCTGGTGCACTTGGATGTCAGGAAACAGCCATCGCCCCGATAGCAATTATCGATTGGCAGAAGGACCACGTCCGTTCGGAAATCCTGGAGATTTCATATGATGATCGACGATTTTTAGATGTACTCAATAAGACGGAGATGCCAGAACGTGAGTTGATGCGGCGTCTCTTCTTCGGCAGTAGAACATGAAAAAACCTTCATGAAATGTTCATGAAGGAAGTCGATCAAGCCGATAGTTTCGTCATGATCGAGATGAGACAGACGATGATCAGTAACAAAATGCCGATGTTTCGTTTCAATGGATGGCGTGACCAGTAGAAGAATAGCGCAAGGACAGGGGCCACAAAAAAAGCAACGACGAGACTGATTAATGTCGCGAGAAATAACACAAACATCCAAAGCTTGCTAGTTGTTCGGTATACCTGCCACATGTCGTAAAGCGACATGACTGTATAAGCGAGTAACACGAAGATGATTCCGGTCGATAAACTCAAAGTGATCATCACTCCATTCCCTTTTCAGTATAAGGGAAGGAGCGAGAATGATTACACGACTTGAAGTAAAAAACGTGACGAATCCATGAACGTACGTACGGTAGCTGTAATGAAGAGAGAGGAGAAGGCATTCATGTTGGACATCTATCGCCGTTTTTTTCTATTTCCTGATATTTTAATCATGCTCGTACTACTGATTGGAATAAGCAGTTATACCATTGCACAGCCGTTTCATTGGTCGATCCTACTGTTTTTTTGCCTTGGACTTATTGTCTTTAGCTTTAGTGAATACCTGACCCATCGGTTTTTGTTCCATTTACCACCACCGAAGAATGCATTCGGACGAAAGTTGTTGAAACGACTTCACTATGATCATCATGCGCATCCGAATGAACTGCACCTGTTATTTTTACCGATTTGGTATTCGTTACCGAATCTCGGATTTTTTGCAGCTCTGACGTATCTTTTGACACAGTCTGTCGTTTCGACAGCGGCAGCTGCAAGTGGATTGATCGTCATGTTACTTGTTTACGAATGGAAGCATTATGTGGCGCATGTTCCGCTGAAGCCGAGAACGCGTTTTGGAAAATGGATGAAAAAGACGCATCTGTTGCATCACTTCAAAAATGAACACTACTGGTTCGGTGTCTCGAATCCGGTAGGAGATTGGTTGTTTGGAACGCTGAAGGATGAAAAAACAGTTGCTTCTAGTCAAACGGCACGAAATTTAGAAAAGAATCGAGAATATGAAAAACCGCCAATCAGCTAATTGGCGGTTTTTTTGATTCATAGGATACGCAACATGGCACGACGAATCGTATCAAGTTCGAGCGGACGAGCAATCAATGGCCATTCGGCAATCAACGCAATGTACGTCCGGAAAATCAAAAAGGCTGTGACGTCGACTGGTACATCGCGATCATCTTGTCCAAGGCGCGTCTCAAGTAGCGTTTTAAGATATTCGACGACATGTCGTTCGATTCGTGTCCGTAATTCCTGCATCTCTTGTAATTTTAAGTTGCGTGTTTCTTCGATGATTTGAAGAATGAACAAATGTTGTTGCTGATGATAAACGATGGCATCGATCATGGCTTGTTTATTTTCTTCCACCGTCGCATGTTCGACATAAGCGCGTTCCGCTTCTTCTTTCATCTCTTGTAGCACACGTGTCACGAGAGATTCAAATAAGTTGAGTTTGCTTTCAAACAGTTGATAAACGGTCGGTTTCCCGACATGAGCGCGTCGGGCGACACGCTCAATTGTCGTTCCTTTATAACCGAGTTCAGAAAAACAAGCCATCGCTGAGTCGAGTATCAGTGTTTCTTTATCAGACTGTGTCATGTTGTTTTCGTCTCACTTTCGTTGAGAGTAGAATCCGCTTGGCTCCAAGCCCTCCAACGAAGCTGATAATCAACGCGACGACTAGGATGGTCGCGAGGACTTGGCTGTTGGATACGAGGGCGTCCGTTACACCAAGCCCAAGAGCTTCACGGAATCCACCGACTGAATACGTCATTGGTAAGAACGTATGAATCGCTTGGAAGAAGCTTGGTGTCATTTCGACTGGGAACGTACCACCACTACCACCGATTTGTAGCAGGAGTAGTAAGAAGGCAAGAAATTGTCCGACGCGACCGAGCAGCATCGCGAGCGTGAACAGAATCGTAATGAACGTCATACCTGTTAAAGCAGCGAATCCATAGAGCGCAGGGACACTCGCAACATCAGCATCAAGGACATAGACGATGGCTGTGGCCGCAGCGACACCTTGCAATGCTCCGATCGGTAAGATGAGTGATAATTTACCGACAAGGAAGCGCCATGTCAGACTCTCACCATGCTCTGGACGAATCTGATAGACAGACGAGAACATTAGAGCGCCTGCGAATAAAGCAATACTGAGGATATAAGCGGATAAACCAGAACCATAGTTGTTGACCGTCGAATAGTCATGTTCTTTTAAGACGACGGGTTCTGCCAGCATGTTGTCCCGCTCTTTTGTCGGCTTAACGGTTGCATCTTTAGCTCCTTTGCTGAGCTCATCCTTCAATGTTTTAGCACCATCTTCAAGTTTTGTATTGGCATCCGCGATTTTAGAAGCCCCATCGGTCGTTTTGCCGATTCCGTCCGTAATCGTAGTTGAACCAGATGCCAATTGTCCTAACCCGCTATTTAACGCGCTAGCCCCTGTTTGAAGTTGATGTGTTCCGTCTGAAAGCTGATTTGCCCCGTCAGCAAGTTGTGTACCACCGGTTGCGGCTTTATGAACACCGGCAGTATATTGACCGAGTTTTTCATTAAATGTTTGTTGACCACTTGCTAGTTGTTGTGCACCAGACTCGACTTGTTTCGCACCGTCGACGAGTTTCATTTGACCTGCGTTTAGTTGTGATACAGCTGATTCGACTTGTTGACCACCTGCAGCCAGTTGACCAATCTTCTTCGTCGCATCCGTTGCTTGAGCAAGACTCTGATCAATCGCGCCTTCTTGAGCGGCAAGATTTTGGATATTTTCTTCTAGTGAACCAATAGTGCCGAGTAACGTTTGTTTTTCTTCATCCGACAACTGTTCAGAAGCAGAAATGACTTCTTTTAGTTGAGCGACGTTTGCTTCAAGGGCTTCACGACGTGCTCGTAAATCTTGTTTCGCTTTTTCAGCATCTTGATTAAGTTGTGTTAAAAAGGCGTTGGCGGCTTGGGCTTTTTCATCCAGTTGATTTAATCCATCCGTCAACTGTGGAATTTTTTCGTTAAGTTGAGCCGTACCTGCAGCCAGTTGTTCTGCCCCTTGGCGGACTTGTGTCGAACCACCGCTGAGTTTTGTTGCGCCGTCTTCGAGTTGCGCGGCACCTGCCTGTAACTTGCCGCCGTTTTCATCGAGTGTGTTCAACCCTGAAGATAACTCACCTGTTTTTTGAGCAAAGAGGGAAGTTTTTTCGTCGAGTGTCGTTGCCCCGTCACTGAGTTTTTTAGAGCCTTGGTTTGCTTCCCCGAGTTTTTCAGACAGTGTCAGACTGCCATCCGCGAGTTTTCCAAGATTCGTTGCCAGTGTTTTGGCACCATCTGCTGTTTTGTGGTTGCCATCTTCTAGTTTAGAAGAACCGTCCGATGCCTTTTCCATGCCGTTGGCGATTTTCTTTAAGGCACCAAAGATTGCGCTACTATATTGTTTCGTAACGGATTTTCGAATCTTTTCGTTTAACTGTTTTGCAGCCGTACTCGAAATTTGTGTTCCGGAGTAGTTTTTGGCTGGATTCAAGTAGTATTCCAACTCAATTTTCTTCGGATGATCGTCGAGTAGTGTCGTTGCATTTTTAGAGAAATTCTTCGGAATGACGACCGTCATATAGATTTTGCCGTCACGTAATTCTTTTTCGGCTTTGTCCTTAGATAAGAACTGCCAATCAAAATCATCATTTTTTTTGAGTTTGTCGACGAATTGATCCCCGATGTCGACTTTTTCTCCTTTAAACTTCGTCGCCTTGTCTTCATTCACGATAGCGACCTTGATATCTTCTGTTTGACCGTATGGGTCCCAGAATGCAGATAAGAAGATGGAGTTGTAGAGAAACGGTACGAGGATGAGGGCGAGAATGACGACAATCATCATCGGACTCTTCAATTTCTTCCATTCTGAGCGAAACATAAATACAAATCCCCTTTCTAAAACTCAAAACTTATTTGAGTTTTAGGTTTTGATGAGATTTACTTTACTCTCTTCATTATAAAAAATCAATCAATAATTCCAATTTCACATAAAAAAGACGACTCGCAGGGAGTCGTCTCGAACAAAAACGAGTTAAGGAAGCAAAAGTAGTTTTCCTGTGCTACGTCGACTTTCTAAAAAGTCATGCGCTGCTTTTCCATCAGATAAAGCAAATGTTGTAGGAGAAGATAGGGTGAGGTGACCGGATAGAATCCAGTCAAACAATTCACCGGATCTACGGATTCGCTCTTTAGAAGATGTTAATACGTTCCAAAGGTCACCACCCGTTAATGTTTTGGATGTATCCATCAAAAGACGCGGATCGACAGGAGTAGGATCGCCGCCTGCCATACCATAGAAGACAACAGTACCATGGACTTTTGTTACATGAAAACTATCCATTAAGGTCGAACCGATCGATTCGTAGACAACATCAACACCTTTACCTGAGGTATGTGTGAGAACGTGCTCGACCCAGTTCTCTGAATATAAATAGACAGATTCACAACCAGCAGTTTTAGCGATCTGTGCTTTCTCAGGAGAAGACGTCAATCCAATCGGAGTTGCCCCAAGCAACCGAATGAGCTGTGTCAACAACTGACCAACGCCACCGGCAGCTGCATGTACTAAGACGATATCTCCCGGTTGGACATGGTAGCTATCGCGAGTTAAGTAATGCGCTGTTAATCCTTGTAATAAGACAGAAGCGGCTGTTTCGTATGAGATACCTTCAGGAAGCGGAATCAATTTATCGACGGGGGCTGCGACGTACTCAGCATTCGCAAGCGGAACGTCCGCAAAGGCAACTCGTTGACCTACGTGGAACGTTGAAACAGCAGCACCGATTGCGGTGACGACTCCTGCTCCTTCATATCCTAGAATATAGGGAGGCTGTCCTTCTAAATGGTAGTTTCCTTTGCGACGATAGATATCTGCGAAATTTAGACCAATCGCTTTCATTTCAATCAGAACTTCATGTTCAGTGATTATTGGTGTTGGCAGGTCTTCGAATCGTAGTACATCAGACGTTCCGAATTCATGGAATGTTAATGCCTTCATTTCAACACATCCTTCTTCTCATTTTGCTTTTAGTATAAGGCAGAACATCTGAAAATGATGGAAAGATGCGTTACACTAGAAAAAAAGACGAAAGAAGGGACAGTATGAAACGTGTCTTGATGGGTGGGATTCGCTTTTATCAAAAAGTCATTTCTCCCATGAAACCAGCTACCTGTCGATTTTATCCAACGTGTTCCCATTACGGGATGGAGGCGATCGAACGACATGGTGCAGTAAAAGGCAGTTATTTGACGACACGTCGCCTGCTTCGTTGCCAACCCTTTCATCCAGGAGGACTTGATTTCGTTCCAGAACCGGATCAATTCAGCTGGAAAGCACCGCTACAACGGGAAAACCCGCGTGAGAAGGTGGAAGAGGCTGAGGAATAAATCATGTTAATGGTTTAACGAAATGAGAGTAAAAAAAGGAAGTGTGCTACCGAAAATTACCGGTAACACACTTCCTTTTTTTCGTTCTATTTACGAGAAATCATAGTTTGCCTGTCAAAAACTGTGCTTCACCGAGCCCAAAGCTCCAGTCCGCAGCATCATTTTCGACGATCGAAACCATCAAATCAGTCGGTGCGAGTCCGCAATTTGCTTGCAATCGTTCTGCGAGCAATTGGTAAAGGCGTTGTTTTTTCTCTTCCGTCCGCGTTTTGCTCGTCACACTAATGAGGACGATATCTTTAGTCCGTTCAAAACCAAGTCCTGTGTCTTGAATGACCATCTCATGTGCTTTATGCGTATGCACGATTTGGTACCGATCGCGTTCTGGCACATCAAATGCTTCGACCATCGCATCGTGTGCGGTGTCGAGTAAAGTTTTTAACTCTTCTTCTGAACGTCCTTCAATGACGTCGAATCGTAATAACGGCATATGAAATCACTCCTTAACAAAAGTATGTAGAGTAGGGGAGAACCCTACTCTTATATTATTCGAAGAATGGTTTGTATTGACGACGATCGTGCATGACAGACAACCATTGTACAGTCGAGAATTCTTCAAGTACCCACTCACCGTTGAAGCGACCAAGTCCTGAATCTTTTTCACCACCAAATGGCATATGCGGCTCATCATTAACTGATTGGTCATTGATGTGGATCATACCTGTTTCAACTTCTAGCGCAAAGGCAGTCGCACGTTCAATAGAAGAACCGTGAACAGCACCACTCAATCCGTATGGGAGTGAGTTCGCGATTTCGAGTGCTTCTTCATCCGTATCGAACGGGATGATGACAGCAACTGGTCCAAAGATTTCATTTTTAGCAAGCGGCATATCATTCGTAACGCCTGTGACGACAGTTGGTGCGATGACGTTATCTTTTGCTTCGCCCCCAACACGAACGGTTGCGCCAGCAGCTTTTGTTTTTTCGAGGTCTTCGAGAATCCGTTCAACTTGTGATTGGTTGATGAGCGGTCCGACTTGTGTCCGGTCGTGTGATGGATCGCCGTATTGTAATTCTTTGACACGAGCGACATACTTCTCGACGAACTCATCATGAATCGAAGAGGCAACGAGAATCCGGTTCGTTGACATACAGATTTGACCTTGGTGATAGAACTTGCTGTAGACAGCAGATTCGACCGCACGATCAAGGTCTGCATCGTCAAGTACGACGAAGACGTTGTTTCCGCCAAGTTCAAGCGCTGTTTTTTTCAGATGTTTCCCGGCAAGTTCACCGATATGGCGACCTACTTCAGTTGATCCTGTGAATGAAATCAAGCGTGGTACAGGGTGTTCAACGATCGCGTCACCAATTTCTGAACCGCGACCGACGATAACGTTCAAGACACCTTTTGGTAATCCAGCTTTTTCGAACAGGCTAGCAAAAATCAATCCGCCTGAGACAGGAGTATCTGTAGCTGGTTTGACGACGACTGCATTACCGATTGCGATGGCAGTAGCAATCGAACGAACAGCTAAATGGAACGGGAAGTTCCATGGACTAATGACGCCGATGACACCAAGTGCTTTGCGGTAAATCCGATTTTCTTTGCCTGGTACGACCGATGGACGAATTTCACCGTGCATCCGTAGTGGGAATGTAGCAGCTTCTTTAACGATCAAGACTGAAGCGAGGAACTCACCTTCTGCTTTGATACGTGTACTTCCAGATTCCTTGATCAACCATTCGATGATTGTTTCTTTTTCTTCGTATAAGACTTTCAAGAAGTTTTCAATCAGACCTTGTCGTTTTAAGGCTGGAACTTTTGCCCACTCTTTTTGCGCGACTTGAGCTGCTTCGTACGCATCATCTAAATCTTGTTGGTTCGCGGCAGAAATCGTGAAGAGCTCTTCACCAGTGAATGGATTCGTATTCGTCATGTTGCTGTCACTTGCGCCTGTGCGCCACTGACCATCAATATAAATCTTTGTAAAATCCGTATGCAATGTTGCTTCATTTTGTTGAGCCATATCATTTCATCTCCCATTCGTTTTTATAACAATTAAGTTATTCACGTTATGAAAAGAAGTAAAACACATCCGTGCACTTCGACCAAATATATTGCTCAAACTCAGGAAAGGAATAGGGTTTTAAAGCGCTCTAAATCAGGAATTCATTCAATATAGTACTATAAAGAGGAGGAATTTTATTTTGAAGAAGCTGAAAGTCCTATCACGAGAAATTAATTGGTGGTGGCCGTTACTTTACGGACTTATCGGTATAGGACTGACGGGTGTCGTGACGTGGTTAGATGTGTATGTATCAGGCTGGTTTCCAAAAGAGTGGCAAACGACACTTGGCTTAGCACAGACGATCCACAGTTCGGTTTTTACCGGACTGCTCGCCATGATGACATTTACATTCTCGACCATTCTTGTCGTCTTGACGACCTATTCATCACAATTCTCACCACGCACGTTACCTAACTTCATTGAAAATCGACAGGTGCAACACATTTTCGGTATCTTCATCGGAGCAGTCAGTTATTCCATGACGATGTTGTTTTTCCTTCGTCCGGCTTTAAAGACGAGTGTTGTCGCTTCGGCTGTAGCCGTTCTCGTTGTGCTGATATCGATCGTGGCATTCGTCGCATTCATTCATATCGTCAGCCAGTCGATTCGCGTGACGACATTACTCGATCGATTACAAAACGAAGGAAATGAATTGTTAAAACGCCAACTCGAGCATCTGGAATCGGGAGAACAGAGAATTACTGAAAAGAAGATGACGATAAATCATCCTCATCTTGTTCAGGCAACACGAACTGGATATATTCAAGCAGTCGATTATGATGCCTTTGATCAGAAAGAACGCGTGTATATTCATCGACCGGTCGGATCATTCGTAACGGAGGGAGAAGTCATCGGACGCGCAACATGCAGAGATATCGATGGAAACATCTTGGTTGGTCCGACGAAATCTTCAGAACAAGATTTTGCATTTGTCCTTGAAAAGTTAAGTGAGGTTGCGTTACGTGCTATCTCTCCAGGAATTAATGACCCGAATACAGCGAGACATGCCATTCGGATCATTGGTGACTTAATGCGCCAGCATGCTGTAATACCGGATGGTGTACTAGTTGTTGGAGAGGACCAGCAGCACATCATCGTACGAGAAACTTACCAACAATTGTTATACACGACGTTTTACCAACTGCGTCATTATGGAGCAGAGGATATTTCAGTTCTTGCAACGATGCTCGAGTCACTTGGGATAATGAAGAGGAACGGGTTACCAAGCCACTGCGAGACGATTCAACGATTCATTCCATATATCTGTTCGGAAGTACGCTTTGAAAAAATGAACGACTGGGATCGTGATTTTCTACAAAATCAAATACATCGGGCGTTGAATGAAACCTTTGTCTCACCTTCGACGTAATAATGGACAAGAGATTCAAAGGAAGGAGGGGATAGAAAAGTGACAATCTTGTTATGGAGTCTGATCGTCGTTTGTTTTCTAGTCGCTTTTGCAGGTCTCGTTTATCCGATCATCCCAAGTGCGCCGATTTTAGTAGTAGGCTTTTTGATATATGGGTTCGGATTCGGATTCTCTGAATTATCGATTAGTTTTTGGGTGATTCAAGCGATTTTCATCATTCTCTTATTTACACTAGACTACCTCGTCAGTGCCTATACCGTCGATCGACGTGGAGGCTCACAAGCAGCTAAGATTGCGACGACAGTTGGATTGATTGCGGGACCATTTATATTGCCGGGTATTGGATTATTGATCTTCCCGTTCGTGTTTGCCATCTTAACGGAGAAAATCATTAGTAAAAAGACATGGCACACTTCAGTTTCAGTCGGAATTGGAACGGTCCTCGGGATTTTATCAAGTGCATTATTAAAGGGAATCGCGATGTTGCTCATGATCGTGATCTTCATTCTCTACGTTGTGTGACGGATTGACATGATGTCTTCAAGTACACATTTTATGAAAGTTCCGTTATAGTATGAATATGAAAAAGTAAGGAAGCTTTGAAAGTTTGAAGCTTCTTTTTGCTGTAAACCACCAGATGCCTCGGCATCTGGCTTTATATTAATGGAGGTGAATCCCCTTTCTTCGGGGAAACGATTGGACAGTACACACTCAATGGAGACATTCGACACGACGACGATCATTATTCGACTACTTATCATTGCACTACTTATCGTCTTGACGGCTTTTTTTGTTGCCGCCGAATTTTCGGTCGTCAAAATGCGAATGTCTCGAATCGATCAGTTGATTACAGAAGGAAGCAAAACTGCGAAAGTGGCGAAGCGGCTACTTGAGAATTTGGATTATTATTTGTCAGCCTGTCAACTTGGAATTACCGTGACAGCGCTTGGTCTCGGGTGGTTAGGAGAATCAACGGTAGGTGCAATTCTCGGTATGTTGTTCGAAGAGATTGACATACCGAATTCCGTTTCGACAATCATTTCGTTCGTTCTCGCATTCTCGATTGTAACGTTTCTTCATGTCGTGCTTGGAGAACTTGCTCCGAAATCTCTCGCCATTCAAAAAACGGAAGCGATCACGATGTTACTCGCACCGCCGCTTTATTGGTTCGGTAAAATCATGAAACCTTTCATCTGGACATTGAACGGTTCAGCACGGATCATTCTTCGTTTGTTTGGTGTTGAGCCAGCAGGGCACGAAGAAGTCCATTCTGAAGAAGAGATTAAAATCATCATGACCCAGAGCTATAAGAGTGGAGAAATCAACCAGACCGAACTTTCATACATGCAGAACATCTTCTCGTTCGATGAACGGATCGCAAAAGACATCATGTTACCGCGCACGGACTTGATTACGATTTCAAACGATGCATCGATGGAGGACATCATTCGCCTTGTTGAAGAGTATCAGTTCACACGTTATCCGATAGCGGAAGAGGGAGATAAGGATAAAATCCTTGGCTTCATCAATGCAAAACAATTATTTACGGATCATATGGCGAACAAAGGAAAATCATTAAGCTATTACATCCACAACTTGCCGATTATATCTGAATATTCACCGCTTCAAGACGCAATGTTGAAAATGCAGGTGGAACGGACGCCAATGGCACTCGTCATTGATGAGTATGGTGGTACGGCAGGTGTAATTACGATGGAAGACATCTTGGAAGAAATCGTTGGAGAAATTCGTGATGAATTCGATAAGGATGAGAAAGCAGATATCGAACAAATTCATGAGCGGTTATACCGCATTTCAGGACGTGTCTTGATTGATGATCTAAATGAACGCTTTAACCTAGGAATTGAAGAGGAAGATATCGATACGATTGGTGGCTGGGTCATGGCACAGGATACGGAAGTATCGAGTGGTCAAGAATTCCGCTATCAAGAATACACGATTAAAGTGATGGAAGTCGATAATCATCAAGTCAAATCGATCTATCTTCAATTGCCTGACCAAGAAGTAATCGAAACAGAAGATATCGGATAAGAAATAGCACTAAAAAGATGATGGACTTGAAGTTCATCATCTTTTTTTGTCTATCAAAAGAAGAAGGCATGAACACTCCTTGTGTTTATCTCCTTCAGTGACGGGTATTACTGTTTATGTGGCAAAAAAAGCATTTTTCAATTCAACAGGAAAAGGGGTTTTTTATTATGTCAAACGTCATTCTTACTTCACGTGCATCTGCAGTCGGTGGTCGCGACGGAAAAGTCGCTTCAGACGATAACGTCATTAATCTCGATTTAGTCATGCCAGGAACAAAAGGCAAAGAAGACATTCCGACATCAAACCCGGAACAGTTATTCGCAGCAGGATATGCCGCTTGTTTTGATGGTGCCTATAACTTGATGGCGCGCCAAGCAAAAAAACGAGTCGAGACGCGGACGAATTCAGAAGTCAGCCTCTTACAGGATGAAGCGGATAACGGTGTGAAAATTGCAGCGAAACTCGTCGTCGAAGTCGTTGGTGTATCGCAAGAAGAAGCAGAGGACTTACTAGAAAAAACGCACAACTTCTGCCCGTATTCAAAAGCGACACGCGGCAACATCGATGTCGATCTTTCTGTTAAAGTCGTCGATTCATTATAAGCGATGAGTCTTGAGGAGGGTTTTCGATGACACCAAAAGAAACCGATCGTCCAAATGAGGAATTCGAAGATGAACGGGATCGTCTGTCTGATAAAGAACGGAAACTGACAGAGGAACAACAAAAGGAAATCCTAAAAGGAAAAGATGAAATGCCAGATGATACGGTTTCTCCACGAGATCGTGGAGAAGATCCGATTTAAACTAAACAACTTGGGGGATGAATCACATGTCTAAAAAAGTAGCTGTTGTACTCGCCGATCATTTTGAAGATGTAGAATTCACAGGACCGGTTGATGCATTAAAAGAAGCAGGACACGAAATTACGGTTATTGGCGCCAAAAAAGGGGCAGAACTCGTTGGGAAGCAGGAAGAGGCAAAAGTTAACGTCGATCTCTCGATTGATGAGACTTCAGCGACAGACTACGATGCGCTCTTGATTCCAGGCGGATTTTCACCGGATTTACTACGGGAAGATGATCGGTTCGTCTCATTCGTCGAAGAATTCGATATGTCGAAAAAACCAATCTTCTCGATCTGTCATGGACCTCAGTTGATGATTAATGCAAAAATCGTCAAAGGAAGAAAAATGACAGGTTACAAATCGATTCGAATCGATTTAGAAAATGCTGGAGTAGACTTCACGGATGAAGAAGTCGTTGTCGACGACAACTTCATCTCAAGTCGTCAACCAGATGACATTCCCGCATTTAATCGGGAAATTGTAGCAAAACTAGGCTAATCTTATGATATAAAAAATCAGCACTGCGACGTTGCAGTGCTGATTTTTTATACGTGATCCGGATAATCACAAAGTTCCGTAATGACGCCGTGTGAATGACGAGGATTCATGTAAATCAACCGTCGTCCGAACGGAGTTGTTCGATACGTATCCTCTAAAAATGTTAAACCTTGTTGTTTCGCTTCTAGGATGGCCTGATCCAAATTCTCTACACGATAGGCAATGTGATGGACACCTTTTCCGCGTTGTTTCAAAAACCGTGCAATTGGACTATCTTGACTCGTTGGTGTCAACAGCTCGATATGCGCATCATCGAACTCAATGACAGCAATATTAGAAGCTACACCAGGAGCAGGATTTGAATATTCACGAGTCAACGTGCCACCTAGCACTTTTGTATAGAATGAAATCGCTTCTTGCATGTCACGGACAGCAATTCCAGTATGATCTAATTTCATATGATACCCTCCTTCTATTCGCTTCAGTTTCCCAAAAATGAATCAAAGTTGCAATGATGAGATATCTTCCAAATGTTTCTATTACATAGTCGAAAAAAGATTTATTTAAAATGAAATATCACTGAAATATTATGGAAGAGGAATGAATGCTATAATCAAAAACGTTCTTATAAAAAAGAAAAACTATGATAGAATTTAAATTTAACGAAAATACTCTACGATAAATCATAAAACATACCATTATAGAAAAAGAGGGAATACTACATGAAAAAAACGTTTGCGTCGCTCATCGTTTCCGCACTGGTTCTTTCATCAGCTCCTCATTTTGCAGCAGCTGACGATTTAAGTGAACAGAAAGCCAAAAACGAACAACAGCAACAAGACAATGCAAAAAAGCAAAAAAACTTAGAGTCTTCTGTTAATCAGGAAGGTCAAAAAATTTCTAAAACACAACAAGAAGTCAATCGACTAGATGAAGCTTTGAATGAAAAAATCTTTGCTGTCGAAACAAAAGATCGTCAAATCAAAGCGACAGAACGAGAAATCGTTGAACTTGGAAAAGAAATTGAGAAGTATAAAGCGAAATTAAAACGCCAAGAAAAACTTCTAGGTGATCGTCTTCGTGTCATGCAAGAAAATGACGGGAACTCGATCAAATGGGAAGAAGTCATCTTTGGTGCTAAAAACGTAGGTGACCTCGTAAGCCGTGTCATGGCAGGGAAATCCATTTCAAAACAAGATGATAAAATGATCACAGATTACCAAAATACGCAAAAGCAATTAGCGGATGCGCAACAAGAAGTGAAAGAAAAGAAAGCACAGTTAGTCGTTGAGAAGCAGGAATTAAAACGTCAGCAAGCAGATCTTGAATCACAATTAAAAGAGCGGAACAAACGCTTAAAAGAATTACGTAAGAAAAAAGAAAAATTCGAAACACAGTTGATGGATGCTAAAGAAGTCCAGCAAATTCTGATCGCTCAAGAAAAAGCGATTGCAGCTGAAAAAGCAGCGCGTGAACGTGAAGCACGTATCGAAAAAGAGCGTCAAGCACAAGCAGCACGTGAAGCGAAAGCACGGGCAGAAGCTGAAGCAGCTCAAGCAGCAGCTCAAAAAGAGGCGGAACAACAAGCGGCTAAAGAAGCAGCGGCTCAGCAAGCAGCGCAAGAGAAGGCAGCACAGTCGGCAAAATCTTCTGGTTCAACGAAACAGTCGACACCAAAAGCATCTACGCCGGCTCCATCTGCACCTGCTCCAGCGCCGTCAGCTCCCGCAACACCTAAACCAGCACCATCATCAGGTGGACTCTTCATTCATCCAACTGCTGGGACTGTGACACAAGGATATGGCTCTGCAGGCGGAGAGAACGGTTATACGTTCCATAACGGGATTGACTTCGGTGGTCCAGTTGGCACGCCAATCGTAGCGGCTGCAACAGGTACAGTCATTACAGCATCAGGTGGCGGACCTTATGGAAATCATGTCATGATCGCTCACCAATTGAACGGGAAGACATATACGACAGTATATGCTCACATGAGTTCACTCAATGCCCGTGCTGGTCAACGTGTCAGCCAAGGTCAACAAATTGGCGCGTTAGGTAGTACAGGAAATTCAACAGGACCGCACCTACACTTCGAAATCCACGTCGGTGGGTATAGCTATAGTGCAACTGGTCCAGCTAACTCAGTCAATCCATTGTCGATGCTTTAATCGTAAAGAATCGTTGCGTATGCAACGATTCTTTTTTTGTCATTTTCAAAAAACAAATCGTATATTACAAAAAATCGTTTTCATTTGAAATGTAAATGAAATTTTTTTGAAACGATTACGGTGCTATAATCTATTTCAGATATGAGAGAAACTTGAATACTATAATAAAATATGAAAAAAACATAAGTGAGGAAAACGATATATGCTAAAAAAACTAATTTCTACCATTGTTTTAGGAGCATTACTTATAACAGGAACGCAACCGATCGCAGCAGCGACAATTAAAGAAAAAAAGGCTGAAAATGCCGCTGAACAACGTAAACTTGAAAAAGCGATCAAAAAACAAGAAGCTAAAATCTCAAAAGAGCAACGTCAAATCAATCAAATTGACGCAGCAATCAACGAAAAGATTTTCCAAGTCTCCGAAAAAAATAAACAAATTGAACAGTTGAACGTTCGAATTGATGAGCTAAAGGCAGACATCGTCCGTTACGAAGAAATGTTACAGAAACAGGAAGAACTACTCGGTGATCGTTTGCGTGTTTTCCAAGAGAACGATGGAAACTCGATTAAATGGGAAGAAGTCATTTTTGGATCGAAGGATTTAGGTGATTTATTCAGCCGTGTCATGGCGGGGAAAAAAATCGCTGAACAAGATGATAAAATGATTTCGGATTATATCGCAACGCAACAAAAATTAGCAGAAGCAAAACAAGCGCTCGTTGAGAAAAAAGCGGAGCAAATGCAAGAAAAGAAAGTATTGCTTGAACAAAAGAAAGCGTTAAAGGTTCAAATGAAAGAGCGTAGTGCTACGTTAAAAAAATTACGAAAAGGTAAGACGAAGTTTACGACAGAATTGTTAGACGCAAAAGAACTGCAAGCGACTCTCGAAGCTCAAGAACGTGCAATTGCGGCAGCAAAGGCAGCAGCGAAAGCAGCAGCTGAAAAAGCAGCAGCCGAGAAAGCGGCAGCTGAGAAAGCTGCTAAAGCGAGTGCTCAAGCAGCAAAACAAACAGGTAAGGCTTCAGAATCGACGACTTCAGTTGCCACACCCGTTGTTTCAAGTGGCGGAAAATTCGTGCGACCATCTTCTGGTGGCGTATCACAAGGGTTCGGTCCAGCAAGTGGCGCGAACGGTTATACGTTCCATAACGGTGTTGATTTCAGCGGTTCGGTCGGATCTCCAATCGTCGCAGCAGCAGCTGGAACGGTCATTACAGCTTCAGGTGGTGGACCTTACGGAAATCACGTCATGATTTCTCATTTCCTTGATGGACAAGTGTATACGACAGTCTATGCTCACATGAGTTCATTATCTGTTCATGCAGGACAAACAGTTTCTCAAGGTCAGCAAATCGGAACACTTGGTAGTACGGGGAATTCAACAGGACCACACCTACATTTCGAGCTACATGTCGGAGGCTATCAGTATAGTGCCTCTTCTCCTTTGAATGCAGTGAATCCATTAGCATATCTGTAATCAAAAACGGGCTTCGGCTCGTTTTTTTTTATACCTTGTGCTACAGTTAAGGCGAAACGAATACTTGAGCAACTAGGGGAGCTGGAGGAATCTGGCTGAGAGGAAAACCAATCTGTTTTCGACCCTATTACCTGAACTGGATAATACCAGCGTAGGAAAGTTGAGCCGAACGGATACCGGAATGCGTATATAACGCTTTCGTATAGCGTCGACTGCTTTTTTACAGCGGTCGGCGCTTTTTTGTCGGTAACGACTCCCTTGCATTGCTCGATGGGAAGGTGAGAGAAACATGAAACATGTATTGACGATTGCGGGATCCGACTCTGGTGGTGGAGCTGGGATTCAAGCAGATTTAAAAACATTTTCGGCTTTAGGCGTTTATGGAATGAGTGTCCTGACTGCCGTCACGGCGCAAAATACATTGGGTGTTCAAGCGGTAGAAGAGTTATCTCCAGAAATCGTTGACGCTCAATTAACATCGATTTTTTCAGATATTCGTGTCGATGCAATCAAAATCGGGATGGTCTCGAATGCGCAAACGATTCGTGTCATCGCGACACATCTTCGTAAACAGACAGTTCCAATCATATTAGATCCAGTCATGGTCGCAAAAGGAGGTCATGCCTTATTGCGGACAGAGGCAGAACAAGCACTGATTGAGGAGTTACTGCCACTTGCGACACTCATTACACCGAATTTACCAGAAGCTGAGCGTTTAACAGGACAGTCAGTAACCAGTCTAGAGGACATGCAATCTGCGATGCATCAATTGGCTATGCAGACAGGTGCAGTCTTACTAAAGGGTGGACACTTACCGGGAGATGCGACGGATTTGTTATTTGACGGGACGAAAGAATATCGGTTCACATCAGAACGTTTAGATAATCAACATACTCACGGAACTGGTTGTACCTTATCTGCCGCGATTGCCGCACGGATGGCGCTTGGAGAGGATTTACCAGATAGTGTACGACAAGCAAAAAGCTATGTCACGGAAGCAATCCGTCATGGATTTGCCCTCGGACAAGGTATTGGACCGACACATCATTTTCATTCACTTTGGAGGGATACACATGTTTACGACCATTCTTGAACAGAAACCACTCATTCACCATCTGACGAATACGGTTACGATCAACGATTGCGCAAACGTCACACTAGCTGTTGGAGCATCACCCGTCATGGCGGAAGACATTCGCGAAGTAGAAGAGATGGTGAGACTCGCCCAAGCACTTGTCTTGAACATTGGTACGCTGGATGCAGATATGCAGGAAGCACAACGCCTAGCAGCACGTGAAGCAGGACGATTGAACGTTCCGATCATCCTCGACCCAGTAGGAGCAGGAGCTACGACATTGAGAACCGAGTTCTCAAAAGAATTGATTGATCTCGGATGTACAGTCATTAAAGGAAATGCTTCTGAAATCAAGACATTACTTGGAGAGAATGGGCGAACGAAAGGAGTCGATGCTGCGGGAGACGAAATCATGGATCGAGAAAACATCCGTGCATTCGCACGCAAACAGCAATCCGTCGTCGTCGTCACCGGTCCAATCGATTACATCACAGATGGCACACGCGAAATAGAATTGAACGTGGGTACTCCTCGTCTTGGCAACATGACAGGAACAGGTTGTATGACGGCATCGATAATTGCTAGTTTTCTTGGTGCAGGATATACGGCGTTTGAGGCGGCAGTCCATGGAACATTTGTCATGGGAAAAGCAGGAGAGCGGGCAACATCCGCACAAGGGATAGGCGATTTTAAACGAGAGTTGTTCAACGCCATCAGTCTGATGATGGAACAAGATCTGATGGAGGTGACAGAGCGTGTCAATTGATTATTCGATCTACGCTGTCACAGATCGTCGATATCATCCGGGAGTTACTATCGAAACGGTCGTTGAAGAAGCGATTTTAGGTGGTGCAACGATCGTACAACTACGGGAAAAAACAGCACAAGGAAAGGAATTTTTTGATCAGGCAGTTCGATTAAAAGCACTCACGGATCGTCACGACATTCCGTTGATCATCAATGACCGAATCGATATCGCGCTACTCGTCGGAGCTGGTTTGCATATCGGACAAGAAGATATTCCTCTAACTGCAGCGCGTCGTCTTTTACCGAACGCCGTAATCGGTGTGTCGGTTGCAACTGTTGAGCAAGCGATGGAAGCAGAACAAAATGGTGCATCTTATTTAGGGGTAGGTTCTCTGTTTGCAACGTCATCAAAAGCGGACGCTGACGCGATGTCGCATACGACACTTCAGGCGATTCGGGAAGCTGTTGACTTACCTTTAATTGGTATTGGGGGAATTACTGCAACAAATGTCTCGTCTCTTCCGATTCCACTAGAAGGATACGCGGTCATTTCTGATATTTTTGCTAAGGAAGATCGGCAACTCGCTGCGGAGCAAATGACAAATGCCGTGCGAGAATGGCATCAATCTCTTCAGAACAGGGTATAATTCGTTCAGAGGTGATTGTATTGAAATGGCAAACGATCCGTTTTCGAGGCTATTGGATCCGGTATCGGTTAGAACCACAAATCATTCGGGTCGATAATCAGGGGATTTATCACTTAGGAAAAGTCTTGTTTCCGCGTCCAAATCGTATATCCTATGAAATGGCTCTTTTATTGAAGAAAAAGTATGAGCGACGCTACAAGCGTCCGTTGTATATTAAAACGAGTTCGATTGCGACAGAAATCTGGGGGCATACGCATTTAGATATCTATTATCGGATGCTTCTTCGGTTACCGATTCCAGCCTCATTGCGCCAGCATTATACGAATCGATTAGAAAGTACAAAAATCATCGATATCGGCGTACGTGCTGTCGATCAAAATCGAATCGTCTGGGATATCGGAGATTTCGTCGGGGGATGGTTTCTGTTTTGGCTCATTCGTAGACGAATGCGCTGAACTTGCAATGTCCTGTTTCTCGTGGTGCAATATATGTAGAAACGAGGTGATGGACATGGATATTCCCCGTTGTGAAACGATTGCGATTGACGAACAGCGTGCGTCCGAAATCGGACATGTCGTTGATACGATTCCGACGCTTGAAATCGGAAAATTATTTAAAATTTTATCGGATGCGACACGATTACGAATCGTTTATGCCTTGACGATCGAGGAAGAATTATGTGTTTGTGATGTCTCAGCATCTGTTGATTGTTCCATTGCGACAGCGTCGCATCATCTTCGATCTCTACTGAAACAAGGGCTTGTAAAGTTTCGCAAAGAGGGAAAAGTCGTCTATTATTCCTTGGATGACCATCATGTATCATCGCTTGTTCATATGGCGATGGAGCATGTACAAGAGGGAAAAGCAGTATCAGAATGACTTCCTAGAATAAACAAAAGCGCAGCAGAAGCTGCGCTTTTGTTTATTCTAGAGTCGATTCGTTTGGCTCGACGGGAGCGAATCGATGGAAGAAAAAAATCGTGGCACTAATCAATAAAAAGGACAGAATGGAGAGACCAAGACACATCCACTTATATGTAGCAATCAAGGAATCTGATTGTTGCAATTGAGATTGGAGCGTTTTGTACAAATCATCTTTCACACGGGATAAGTCTTCGAGAATCGTTTGAGTCGTCTGAGTCGACTGTCGAGCAAGACGTTTTGCAGCCGTCGGACTCTGACGCTCATAGACGACAAAGACCCGTTCAATCTCGGACTCCCAGACATTGTTACGGCGAAGGAGATCTTTGATTGTCCCTGGAGTAGTCGGTGATTGATTCAGACTGTTGCGCAAATCATGAATTTTAGAAGTTGAAAAGTAATATTGTTCGATGTAACGATTATCTTCATACAATAAGAGACCACGGACCGCATTGGCACGATCCCGATTGTGTTCAACCAACTGGTCCACTTGATTGATTAATGGTATGTCATGATCTTTCATTTGCTCTGTCATCGCTGCAATCGTCCGATAACCGGATAGAGCATAAATGATCGGGATAGAAGCGAATAAACTGATCAAGAAAATCAGCAGAATACGCTGACGCCAAAGTGAGTGCATGCAATCATTCCTTTAAAAAATAGACATGTCATAAGCTTAACTACTATCGCCAAAAAAGTGAAGCCTGTCTATTTTTTGAATAGGGATAGGGAAATTGAATAGTCAATATTCCAAATAAAAAGCAGGAAAGCTGGTGCAATACGAGAAGCAATCTTAAAGTAGATGAAAAGAAAAAGCACAGCTAAGCTGCGCTTGATATTAGAACGAATAGGAATGTTCCTTGTAATTTCCGAAAACCGTATGAATTTCTGAGAATGTAACGAATGCATTGGGCTCGACAGAGGAGACGATTTCTTGCAAGCGTACAATTTCGTTATTTTGAACAACGACATAGACCATTTTTTTCGTTCGGTTGGAGTACCCGCCTCGTGCATCAAGAATCGTAACACCACGTCCGAGTTCTTTTGTAATGACTTCATTGATCTCATCTGCTTTCTCGCAAATAATGATACATTGCTTAGAAGCAGAATAGAAACTATAGACCGTTTGAAGGGCTTTAGCACGAACGAAGCTCATGATGAGAGCGTACATAACGTGTTTCAGATCGAAGACCCACCAGACAAGAATGTAGATGACAAGATCTTGCATCAGAAATATACGAGGAAGAGGCCAGTTATGAAAACGAGCGAAGAAAAACTTTCCAAGAATATCGAGTCCGCCGGTAGAGGCGCCACCAAAGAAAATCAATGCCATTGCAAGACCAGAGACTAGACCGGCAAAGATGGAAGCAACAAGCGGATCATTTAAAGATTCTGGAACGATTTGAGTCGGAATCCAGTCGATTAAAAAAGAAGAAGCAATAACGATGATGCCGGATAAGAACATGAATCGCTTACGTAGAAAACGGAAACCTAAAATGAAGAGTGGGATGTTTAAAAGTAATTGCGTTAAACCGATCGGAGTGTGGAAGAGCTCTTGCACAACGAGCGTGATCCCCATGATACCACCTGATCCGATATCATTTGGAGATAGTAGTAAACTGATGTAAAGGGAATAAAGCAATGTACCGATGATTAAAAAACTGATTTTTTCAACTCTCTTTTTCTGTGGGTGTGTCGTAGTAGTCATGGCAATATGATGAGTGACCTCATGCTCCTCCTTCTGTGAGTATCTGCATGCAAGAGTACGCCCATATGCATAAAATTTCAACCCTTCTTATGAAAAAAGATGAAAAAGGGTAAGTTTTTTTAGGAAGGTGATGAAAATGAAAAAAACGTTCTTGATTATTGGGTGTATCTGTTTAGGAATACTGGTTGGTATTCGTATTTTTCAACAGCCAGATGAAGAAAGTCGAACGTCTATTTGGCATGATGGTGATCTCGTAGCGAGACAAGTCGGTGCTTCGATGATGAATACGGTAGCGGTGCGTCAATTAGCCGAACAACTACCATTCTCATCTGAATTAAAACAGGTAGATGTCGAAGGAGAGTCGTTGCGGCTCGCCTATGACGTCACAGGGAAAGAGCGGCGTGCTTGGATTGGAACCGATACCGGTACGTTACAAGTGAATCAGGATTTTTTAAACGCGCAGTTATCCAAAGTACTTATGCATCATACGCTTGTATTATTTTCAACGATTCCCGACTTGAACAATCTCGAAATTCATTACATCGATCCTTATTCACGTGCTGATTTTAAGATAGACCGGAAAGCATTCGATGCGTATACGCCAACTGATATCGAACGGTCTACTTCATCTTCGAGACGTTTTAACCGTGTTGTCATTGATGGATATGTACTAGATGAATCAAGACGACAAACCTTTTTCGAACGTTTCGCCTCTGGACTTTCGATTCAAAATAATTAGTTGTATAAAACAAGAAAAGGCATTTTTCACAATCTCGACACAATGATATCGTTTACATCTCGTTCTTTTATGAAAACGATAAAACAGGTCTATTCAATACTTGAACATCTTTTAAGATGGAAGTATGATAATAAATGAACAGACATTGTGAAGTGTTGAACAAAAGAAAGAGAGGTTTCTACGATGAACGAGGTAGAAGCATTAGAAGGATTACGGAATAAAGCAGTCAAGTCGACGCGTATGTTACAAGTGCGTCCTCTCGAGTATTTAGTTCGTGCTATGCTAGCAGGTATTTTCATTGGGTTTGCAATCATTTTTACCTTAAAGGCAATTAACGGTCTATATATGGCGGAGTCACCTGTTGCGACACTTGTCGGCGGATTGACATTCGGAGTAGCACTTGTCCTGATCGTTTACGGTGGGGCAGAACTATTTACAGGGAATACGATGTATTTCACAACGGCAACGATGCGTGGCTATACAACAAAGATGGATACGATGAAAGTTTGGTTAATTTGTCTGATCGGGAACGGACTCGGAGGGCTAGCGTTCGCGCTACTCTTTTCTCAAACAGGCATCATACAAGAGCTTGGTATGAACAACTGGTTATTTTCTGTGTCAGAGACGAAAATCCACCATACGACGTGGGAAATCTTCACGCGGGCAATCTTCTGTAACTGGATGGTTTGTTTAGCGATATTCATTCCAAAAAACATGAAGAATGAATTAGCGCAGATCATGATGATGATGGTACTTGTTGCAGTATTCTTTGCTTCTGGATTTGATCACGTCATCGCTAATATGGCATTGTTCTCAATTGCTTTAGTCGTGCCACATCCGGATACGATTACGTTTGCGGGAGCGATGCATAACCTGTTGCCAGCTTTGGCTGGGAACATTATCGGTGGAGCAGTCTTTATGGGAATGATCTATACATGGCTGAATAAAGAAAAACTAGAGGTAGATGAATCGCGTCAATCCACGACACCGGTTCATATTGCTTCGAAGCAAAATGCATAATCAAAAAGCAGCTGTCGCGACAGCTGCTTTTTCGTTCATTCCATATGTTGAAAGCGATCGACATCTGCAGCCAATTCTTCATAGATCGTTTCGACGATTTGAGCATCATCGAAGAGCCCGAGGACGTTATCGTCCGGTAAGGCGTCAACAGGAGACGTGAAGTAGAGAACAGCCGTTAATAACAATTGTTCCTGCTCCGTATGCATTTCGAATTTTTTCTGGTACAGAGCACGAAGCATTTCAAGCAATTGTTTTAATTGGAAATAGAGAACGAGCTCTGCCTCGCGTTCGATATCCGAGCTTTCTGTAGACGCGATATCTTGTGTCAGGTGTGCAAGTCCAATCTCTGCTCGAACTAACAGTTCTTGTTGTGCTTTTTCATCACCAACGAGGTCGAGTGCCTGTCGGTGAAAATACGTATAAGCCGATTTAAAATCTCCGGGTGTGAATTCCATGGTGATGCCTCCTTCTATTCTTCTTCTAGTTTCGCCTTATTTCTTGCAAAATTGCAACTATTTCGTGAAAATAAAGATACAAGAAAGGGGATTACATAATGCCGACACAAGCAGAATTACAACAGTACGCGTCTTTAGCAGTACATACAGGGATTAATCTACAGCCAGGACAACAACTCGAGATACGAGCAGGAATCGAGAACTTACCGCTTGTCCGTGAAATCACACGTGTCGCCTACGAAGTAGGAGCTACGCAAGTATATGTACAATGGTCTGATGATGAGATGACGAAAATCCGCTATTTCGATGCACCGGAAGAGTCGTTTGATACGTTCCCTGATTGGTTAAAAGCACGTTATGATCAATTGGCAGAAGAAAAGACAGCGTTCTTATCGGTCGTCAGTGAAGATCCAGATTTATTGAATGGCGTTGATTCGAGTCGAATCGCACGTGCGAACAAAGCGGCCGGCGTTGCGCTCGCCAATTGGCGTAAGTTCGTCATGAGTGACAACGTAAGCTGGTGCGTCGTAGCAGCTCCTTCTGAAAGCTGGGCAAAAAAAGTGTTCCCTGATTCAGACAAACCGGTAGATGAACTATGGACGGCTATTTTAAAGGCAACACGCGCTGATCAAGCAGATCCAGTTGCTGCCTGGGCAGATCATGATCATAACCTACGTTCAAAAGCAAAATTCCTGACAGAGAAGAAATACAAAACATTGCATTACACAGCTCCAGGGACAGAGTTGTCAATCGAATTACCAGAACGTCACGTCTGGTTAGGTGGCGGTGGTCCAAATGCAGATGGTGTTGATTTCATCGCGAATCTGCCGACCGAAGAAGTATTCACGTTACCGAAAAAGACAGGCGTCAACGGTCATGTTTCGAGTACAAAACCACTCAGCTACAGCGGAAACTTGATTGATGAGTTCACGCTCTGGTTCGAAGATGGAAAAATCGTCAAAGCAGAAGCAAAACAAGGCCAAGAAGCACTTGACGATTTGATTTCACTTGATGAAGGTGCGCGTTACCTTGGAGAAGTCGCGCTCGTACCACACCGTTCACCGATTTCAGACTCGGGTATTTTATTCTACAATACACTGTTTGATGAAAATGCTTCATGCCACTTAGCGATTGGACGAGCGTACTCGACGTGTCTCGAAAATGGTCCAAGCCTCTCTGCGGAAGAATTAGAAGCACAAGGTGCGAACGACTCGATGACTCATGTCGACTTCATGATTGGGTCAGCAGATCTATCGATCGAAGGAGAACTTGCAGACGGAACACGTGAATCAGTCATGCGTGACGGAAACTGGTCAATTTAAACGAACAAAAAGGTGAGTCCGAATACGGAACTCACCTTTTGTATAAAATTATTGGTTACGCTTCTTCACCAATGATTTTCACTTCAGTCTCAAGTAAAATACCGAATTTTTCTTGAACGGTTTCTTGTACATGGCGAATGAGCGCGATATAGTCGGATGCTGATGCATTCTCGACGTTGACGATGAAACCAGCGTGTTTCTTTGAGACTTCAGCACCACCGATGCGTGTTCCTTGTAAGTCACTATCTTGAATCAACTTACCCGCAAAATAGCCTTCGGGACGTTTAAAGACACTACCACAAGAAGGGTATTCGAGTGGTTGTTTTGTTTCCCGCTTATGCGTTAAATCATCCATGACTTCCTTGATTAATGCCGGATCACCTTCTGTTAAGGCAAATCGACCTTCAAGGATGATGTATTCTTTCTTTGAAAAACAGCTCGTCCGGTATCCCAGTTCGAGTTCATCATGCGAAATATTCAACAGTTCGCCTTGTCGTGTCAAAACGGTCGCGCTATGCAAGCAGTCTTTGACTTCGCCACCATATGCACCTGCATTCATGATCAAAGCACCGCCAATCGTTCCTGGAATCCCGCAAGCGAATTCAAGACCGCTGAGCTGATGCGCGTAAGCTACACGAGAAGCTTCGATGATCGCTGCGCCACTTTGAGCGACAAGTTCGTGTCCCTCGACCGAGATGTCGGTTAACTTCTCGAAGGAAAGGACGATGCCGCGAATACCGCCGTCGCGGACGACGAGATTCGATCCATTTCCAAGCAACGTCAAAGGAATACCTTGTTCGTAAGCATATCGGACGACAAAAGCCGTTTCCTCATAAGAAGTTGGAATGATAAATAAATCCGCGATTCCACCCATTTTTGTATACGTATGATATTTTAAAGGCTCATTGATTAGTACGGACTCTTTTGAAATGCCTTCATACAGTCCTGTCATTACTTGTTCAGTCATTATGGTCTCAGTCCTTTTCATGAATTCCTACCCAGCGCTCATGCGCTCAAAATATATTTTAACATTAATCGTGCAGTCGTTGTTCAACATACTGTTCCCAAAATACCGACTTATGCCGGGAATTGCAAGCACTAGGGAAGGAATGTCATCGATTAGTAATGAAAAATGTCACACGGAAAGCATAGTCATGAAGAGGAATGAAGCGAAAAGAACTCGGGAAAAGGGAAGTATAAAAGGAGGCGATCACGATGGAAAGTGAACGTTTGTGGATGCGGCCGTTCGAAGAAGAGGATTTCAGTTTTTATAAGTCGCTTGTCCAAAATGAACGTGTCATGCGCTATATCAACGGTGGTGTTGCCTTAGGCGAAGAAGAAGCGAGAGAATGGTTTGAACGGCAATTGGAACGCTATGCGGACGAACGACAAACTGGATTTTTATTGTTATTTAAAAAGGAAACGGATGAACCGATTGGTTTCGCAGGTTTACTCATCCAAGAAGTCGATGGAATTGAAGAACTAGAAGTCGGTTATTGGCTCGAACCGAAGCATTGGAAAGTCGGTTATGGTCGCGAAGCAGCAAGATGCTTGATGATCGAAGCATTTAATCGAGGGCATGACCGGATTATCTCAATCATTCATCCCGACAATCATGCTTCTCAGAATGTTGCACGAGCAAATGGACTGAATTGGGAAAAAGATACGATTTTTAGAGATATATCCGTCACCATCTATTCAGGACAATTATCGCGACTTTGTCGTAACTAAAGAGGAGAAATTTTATGTACGAATTTACATTCGAAGCTTTTCATCACATGACACCAGATACACTCTATGCACTCTTAAAACTACGAACAGATATCTTCGTCGTCGAGCAGAACTGCGCTTACCCGGAACTAGATGATCAAGATCAACAAGCGACGCATCTGATTGTACGTGATGACAGTGACCGGATTGTTGGGTGTCTTCGGATGTATGATCATCCGGAAAAAGGAACAGCGATTGGACGGGTAGCCGTTCACCGTTCTCATCGTTCTGTTGGGTTAGCAAGACAAATGATGCAAAGAGCCATGACTCATCTACAAGCGGAATCTGCGATCTACTTACAAGCACAAGCACACTTAGAAGGGTTTTACGGATCGTTCGGTTTCCAGACCGTATCCGAACCTTATTTAGAAGATGATATTCCTCATGTGGACATGCAGTTTCACGTAAATGATTTGAAAAAAGACTTCACGTCGTCGCTGGATGAACCGATGAATAAGTAGAATGAACTTTTCTCGGAGGTGGATCAGTCATGAAGAAAGTGCTGGTCATTTTCGCTCTTAGTTTAATCGCTATCTTATCTTTAGGAGTCGGTATTTCGTATGCTCAATTGCAAGGGAACTACCGCGATTCTGAAAAAGAATTGATGGCGATTTTAGAGCGGCAACATGATTTATCGGCTTCCTCCTTTCTTGAAGTGCGCGCATCCTTTTCTTTACAACATCGACAAATCATACACGTTCGTCTTCGTGGCGAGCCTGCTATCACGTACGAATTCATTCAACCGAAGGATGAAATCGAATATCATGGGTCTGTCGGGACAAGTGTTGAAAAGACAGGGAAACAAGATGCCGTCTTTCGAAACGCTCATCTAAAAGTCGGTGAAAAATAAAAAGTGGAGAATCTTCCTGAAACAACGGAAGATTCTCCACTTTTTGCTTTCAAGACGGTAGGATATTGCGTACACTACGAAGAGATACTGGAATGAGGAGGTTGAGGGAATCATGTGGAAACCCTTTACGAAAAATCAATCAATTGCACCGGCACTACAAGCCTTCCGAGAGCTTGACGTCGAAGCATTTCGGATACATGTTGCTCAACTAAATGATGTAGAACAAAAAGCTTTACAGTTTATTAAGCGATCACTAGAGGAGGATTCACTTGCTCATTTAAAATTAGCGCTTGAGATGAAACAACCACTCGTCGAGATCGACCGTCTGTTTCAAGTGCTCGTTACTTGTCAAAATCGTCACCAATTACTTGAAATGCTACTAGCATACGGTCTTGACGCCAATCAAGTCCATACACTTGAAGGTCATCGTTCCATCGTCAGGCAACCCCTTCGCTTTCCGGTAGGTCTATATGCGGCGCGTCATCCGGAGCTCTGGGCACTTGTCGCTGAAACATTGGATTTCACCTACACGATGCATCTTCAACGCAGTGATCAATTCATGGAAACACATGAATTAAATCTACTCGACCTCGTCTTATTACTCGATATCGAAGAAGAGTTGACGACTGACGTGCTTGATCAGCTCAGCGAATGCAAGGCAACCGTTGGACTTGCAGAACGATTGCAGCGTCCGTCTTCACCGTTGTTGTTGAAGACCATCGAGGTAGATGCCTATCTTCCGACATTTGTTTACGCTAAACATTACTTTCCATTCTATGCGTTAATTGGACGGCAAACGAGCCTGTTCCCCTCTTTATTAGATCGTGTAATGGAAGAGGCTGACTCCGCTAAAGTCTGCGAGGATGCCTTGCTCGCTTTTCATAACCATCAACCTGGACTCGCTCTAACATGGGGAGACGCCTACGTCGAACAGTTATACGAGATGGGTCTAGTACTTCGTGAAATGGGTCATGTTGACTTTGGGAGAATGGATGCGGAGTATGTGTTACCTGAATACAGAGCGATCGTCGACCGATTAAATGATTAACGGAGGTTGATCCGTACTGAACGTATGCCAATGAGAGGTTAACTGGATATCGCAAAACATCGTGGGGTGATACAGTCGCAGTACATCTTGCTGTGTCGAAAGAAAAAAGACTTCAAATGTTTGAATGTTTGTACGTCTTAATTTTTCTTGAAACGTGTGAAGTATGCGGCTACCATATCCTTGACGTCGCAGTTCAGGTAGACAAGTGATTTCAAGAAGACGGATGTTCTGACCTTGCTTTTGAAACAAAAGTGTACCGACGATCAGTTGTTTATCATAGACTAAATAAGGAATGGCTTTTTGTTGAATTAACTTTTCTAAATCAGAAACCGTGTGAGGGAAGAAGTGCTGTGCTCCTTGAATGGCATCGTTACGAAGCGCAAGATAAGTATCTTGATTCTTTGCATGAACAGCTTTCAGACGTAGGGTGGCAGGTTGTCCGTCTGAGAGTCCGATTAAACGAAATTGTTCGGCATATAAACGATAACCAAGCTCTTTCCAAATCGAGGTTAAAGAAAGATCATGCGGCGGGGAAACTTGTACATGAATCCGTTGACATCCTTGTCGAATGACATGTGTATGTAAAGAAATAGCCAGACGACGAAAGGCTTTGATATCATGAAAGGCACCGTTCGTAAAGTGAGCGACGTCATGTATGACATGATACCCAAGCGTGGCTTGTACCTGACCGGATTCTAGGTAAATCCATTGACAATCTTCAAGAGGCTGAAAAAATGAAAAATCATATGCCTTTTGGTGGTACTGCAGAAGTTGATGGACGTGTCGCCTTTGAACATGAGACAATTGATTATAATAGACAGCAGGCAAATTAAGTTCCTCCTTTAGCAAAGTGAAGATGAAAGCATCTTGCTTTTATATTACAGGAAATAAAAGGTATTTATATATTCTGTTTCAAATAAAAAGTAGATGGATTCCTGAAGATAAGAAAGAATCGAGGCAAAAATATCATGAAGTATCTCTGGATCGTCATTGGCTTATCGGGATGGCTACTCAGCGTAGATACGTTAGTAGTAGAAGCACGCGATTACGATGAACCGGGCGTGAGTAGTTCGACGACATATGGCAGTTATGGAACGGAAGATCATATCATCGTTGATCGGAAAGAACCGATTTATGAAGGATTTGATTCACCGAACGACATGGCATTCTTATTTGCTTGTATTGCTTTGCTAGCAACGGTTGGGCTTGGAATCGTCAATGCTTCCGATTGAGATGAATCTCTCTAAGTAATTAGAAACAAACAAAAAAGTAAGTGGCGAGTATATCGCTACTTACTTTTTTGTTTGTCACGAATGGCTAGGAAGCGAATGTTCCTTAAAAATGAATTCGTTTTTTTCGACCGACGCGTGCCATTCGTTCATGCTCTTGTTCAAGTCCGGCACGCTCGAGGAGATCAAGATAATAGCGGAAAGGAGTCGAACGATGCGAAAAGTATGGAATGTACTCTGTAAAAAGCATCGTCTCTGCTCGTTCTAACGCTCGTAGCGAGATGAGGGCATGCAATTCCGCAAAGCGAATTTCTTGATAGGTGGACAAAGCATCTGCATCAATTCGAACATGTGCTTGTAGTTTTTTCGCATGTGTGTTCAGGCAATTGATGTACGCTTCTTGATGCTCTGCTTTCTCGCAGTGGGCAAGTACAGCAAGTAGAAGATCACTACGCTCGGTGTCAACATCCATCGGGACTTTTAATGCGGTGTAGAGAGCACGTTCCATCCATTCGACACCGTGACTATCATTTTTGTAATAGCCGACCAATTCTTGAAAAAAGTCAACTTGAGAGACTTTTAATAATCGAAAGGGGTCATTACTTAAAAATAAAGGTTCTTCCCCAGCAGCTGACGAAAGAAGAAAGAAAAATTCTTCAAAGGCAATCCGAGTTCCATTTTTTCGATGGGCATAGTGGCGCAAATGCTTGAGCAGACGCTTTGCGGTGATATACCAATTCTTTTGTTCGCGAAGTGGTACGATTGGATTTGGCTCAAGGTACTGTAAGTCGTATGCTAATTGAACGAACCGTTCCGTCTGAGCAATCGTCTGTTCGACAGTTGGTTGTTCTTGTTCTTTTTGCAAATCCTTGTACTTCATGAACTGTGTCAACATGGCGTCAAACTCTTTTTCTTCGATGACTTGTCTCGGGAGTTGACGATAGATTTCGACGATGATATCGCGAAGGGTCGTATCGCCATACTGTTCCAGTAAGAGCCGCAGTTTCCGTATTCTCATGATCGCCCTCCTTCGCAAAAAAAGCACAGTACAACACTATTCATTTCCCGCTTTTTTCATAAACCGAACCTCTTCATTTGCGCTTTTTAGTCAGAGACGACTATCTTAAATAAGAAGACTCATTACAGAAGGGGACGATTACACATGAACGAAACGATTCAACATTTACTCAATCACCGGTCAATCCGGAAATTCAAACAACATCAATTGGACGAAGAGACGATTGAAACACTCATAAAAGCCGCGCAGGCTGCCTCGACCTCATCTTATCAGCAAGCCTATGCGATCATCGGTGTCGAAGACGAAGGATTGAAACGACAATTAGTCGATGTCGCAAGTGGTCAACAATACGTGGCAGAAAACAGTTACTTCTTCGTATTTTGCATGGATTACCATAAACATACGTTAGCAGCAGAACTAGCAGGAGGCGATGTAAGCCGTACGATTGAGACGACGGAAGCACTTGTCGTAGGGGCTGTCGATGCGGGACTCGCTGCTCAAAATTTAGTCGTAGCTGCTGAGTCGCTCGGATACGGAACAGTCTATATCGGCTCTCTGCGAAATGATGCCCGACGTGTCAGCGAATTGCTACATCTTCCGGACCATGTCGTACCATTTTTTGGAGTCGCCGTTGGTCTTCCGGATCAACAACCCGGTAAAAAACCCCGCCTTCCGATGGATGCGGTCTTCCACCGGAATACGTATACTGATGACGATACGATGCGTGAGCTACTGACACAATACGAAGAGTCGACGTCATCGTATTACGGAGAACGGACCGGCGGTCAACGGACTGAAGGGTGGGTCAAGCAGATGGCAACCTCGATGCATGAACCGAAACGGACGTATCTTCGCGAATTCTTGAAAGAGAAACAAATCGCAAAAGATTGATACGGAGGTATCTGGATGGCAGAACATCAACCACAGCGCTCCCGCTTGGAGCGACGACGTATGCAGTTAGAAGAACAGGCTAGACAAGAAGAAGAACAGGCTAGACAGGAAGAGGCTTTTTCAAAAGAGTACACGCCGAACGAACCATTTTCTCAAGAATCATTCGGGAAGCAGCAAGAGCCGGTTACGTATCATCGATATGTCGAAGAGCAATCGAGAGATCGAAAAAGTACATCGGGTCGTTCCGGGAGCGGTATGCTTAAACAGGTCGCACAGATGATCGGGAGTGCCGGTTCACGATTGTTCGCTAATCAGGAACGCTCGAGACGTTCGAGGACGGCTAACCGGTCAGAGCGATCCGCGCAGGCGAGTCCTGATGTATCTTCGCGAGAAGCAAAGCCAAAAAAAATCAAGAAAAAACGTCGTATTAAACGAAAGATTATTGGACTATTCTTGCTGTTACTGATCGCGTTCGTTCTTTTTGCATCCCAACCGTTTACGTTCTTACTGATCGGTAGTGATGCACGACCAGGAGAATCATTGCGGGGGTCACGTTCGGATTCACTGTCGGTCATGCAATTCATCCCACTTTCTAGAACGATTCAATTGACATCGATTCCTCGAGATACGTATACACCGATCTCTTGTGAGAATGGAAAGAAGGATAAAATTACGCATGCCTTTGCCTTCGGCGGCGAAGAGTGTACGCAAGATGCCGTTTCGGGTCTACTCGATGAAGAAATCGATGGAAAGATCGTCATCTCTTTCGATAGTTTCATCGGATTAGTGGACCAAATCGGCGGAATCGACCTTGTCTCGACAGGGACGTTCTCCGAGCAGGATGCGAGTGGGAAAGCAAATCAGTATTCATTCCAGAAAGGAAAGGAATACCATATGGATGGTGCGATGGCACTTGCCTATTCGAGACATCGAAAAACGGATAATGATGGAGCACGTGCGAATCGTCAGTCCGAAGTCATTCAAGCTGTGGCAACACATTTATTAAAACCGACTGGCTGGTCAAAAATTCCGGCAGCGCATACGTACATGAAAGAAGAGATGAATCTCGATTTGAGTGTACGTGAGATGGCGACGGCAGGATTATCTCTTGCTTTGATGTCCGAACGAAAGCATTATGAAATCGAAGCGGTTAGCCAACGATTGAACGGAATTTTTTATGACATACCAGATGAAAAGGCGTTGCAAAAACTACGAGACCGTCTCGATACGACGTTCTATGGCACATTGAAGAACTGAAGGGGAGGGGTTTCCTATCGGTCATTGCGGGTATAAATTGATGTACGTTGCTCCTTTAGTGGATCGTTTAAGTGATATCCGAAATCGATGATTTTCGGACACGACACCCTGACATTCCACGAAGGTGACTAACTTATCGAGGAGGGACCCCCCATATGAAAGTACTAGTCGTAGGTGCATCCGGTACGATTGGAGCGCGCGTCGTCAAATCGCTTGCCAAGGGTCATCAGGTCACGGTTATCGTTCGTCACGAACATTTGGTGGAACGATTCGAAAAACTCGGTGTTAAGGCTCATTATGTCGACATCGAAACAGAACTCGAAAAAGTCATTGAGCACGGAGTCGCAGGACAGGATGCAGTCATTTGTGCGGCAACCGCAGGAGTAGATGGTGAAGCGACAGAAATTGAACTGCTGGATCGGACGGTTGCCTTAAAAACAATCGATGCAGCGAAAAAGGCGCGTGTCCGCCACTTTGTATTGTTGAGCGCTTATGGTGCAGATCGACCTGAGCAATTTAAGAAAGATGTCTATCCGTTCTATGCTGCTAAAAATGCTGCAGAAGAGCAGATTGAACATAGTGGTTTGACGTATACGATCATTTGTCCCGTAGCCATCACAACAGGTGAAGGACGTGGTTTGATTGAAGCGGATGAAGATTTAAAGGATACGAAGGACGCGACGATTTCCGAAACGGATGTCGCATCGATTCTCGTTGCCTCTGTCGATAATCGATCAGTCTTCAATCGACGTCTAGAAGTCAAGGAAGGAAAGACATCCTTGAATGAAGCTTTAGGTGGAGCAGAAGCGGTCGGTAGCGTGAAGGATAATCGTCAAGTCAAAAAACAACTACCGCGCTTTAACTAACGGTCGAATCGTTTAAGAAGTTAATCCTATAAACGTAGCGAACTCTTTTGGCATATAATGCTGAAGAGTTCGCTTTTTTGTTGATAAAAGAAGAAGGACGAAAAGAGGAAGTCTGCTACACTAAACAAAGAAGGAGGGGATTAGATGTGAAAAAAACACTGATCTATCTGATCCTAGCGACTGCTGTCATTAGTATTGCCTACCAAGGTTATCGTACATATGAAGCGAAGCAGTCGAGAGTGGAGCAACAACAAAAACAAGCATCACAAGGTGGTCTCGAAGTAGGGATGAAAGCTCCGAATCTATCCTTACGTCAAGAAGGAAAAACCATTGATCTAGACGAAATCAATCATGATGTCTTTGTCATTAATTTTTGGGCGACGTGGTGTCCACCTTGTAAACAGGAGATTCCAGAACTAAATGCCTTTGCACGACATACAGATGTACCCGTTTACGGGATCAATGTCACGACATCAGAACGACGTGTTTCGGATGTTGCGGATTTTCTGAAGAAAACACCTGTGGAATATCCTGTGTTATATGATCGCGAAGGAACGTCTGAGGATGCGTATCGTCTTGTAGCAATGCCGGCAACCTATGTATTAGACCGCAAAGGAACGATTCTCGCGAAACACGTCGGTCCTGTGACGGAACAGATGTTAAAAGAGATGGTGAAACGAACAGGAGGATGACGATGGAACTCCGATGCCGCAATTGCTCCTTTCAACAAACATTCCAACTCGGGCAACTGGATGGGTGGCCAACGTTTCCTGCTCTCTTGACGCAAGGGGTCGAAGCGTTCATGACAGGTCTGCCTCTTTGGTTCGTCCCGTCGATGCATGAACCTATCCTCCAGCGGACGTATTTGGATGACTGGAATCGTTTTCGCTTAATTCAGCACTATCAGCTTCACCAAGATGAATTAGCGGACGGGTGGGTACCACATCAATTGGATCTATATCATTGTCCGACATGCTCTCGGTTTTCGAATCGATTCTGGTGCGCATTGTTCTTGCAGCTAGATGTTGTCGAGCCACATTATGAATGTTCACATGATCAGACGGTATTGGAACGAATCGAAATATCCGATATCCACCACTTTCCTTGTCCATCTTGTTGCGTTCACTCCTTATATGTTCGTAGATAAAGCAAAAAAGCCATTCATTTCATGAGAGACTGATGAGAGAAAATTCTTCTCTATAGTCAATGCATGATATGGAATGGCTTTTTATCGATCATCAACCCATTTGCCGAAACGAAAATGTTTGAAAGGAAGAGGGTGATGAATTGCTGACATCTAACGTATAAGTTGTACCATCAAAGATAATCGTATCGCCTAACCGTGCTTCAGGTGGTAAATAACGTCGTGGAATGAAACTTGAACCATTTTCCCACAGTAGGACAGCATATTTGCCATCAAGTCGCTCCAGCGTACCACGTTTAATCATATTAACTCCTCCCACAATTACATCGAAGTCATTCCTAGGTCGAACAGGAATGTACTCTCTCTCTATCATTCTCTGTAATTTTTATTCTTATGTTTGGTATATTCCCAGTTCGTTTCATCTTTACACATAATTATTAAAAAAAACGCGATTCCAAGCCGTTTTCGTCTTAAATCTGACGTATTTAATAGGAATAAGGTAGGGAGCAGTCGGAAAAAAAAGACCCGATATATCATATCGGATCTCTAACATGAGAATAGACTTAAGAAGCGAGGGACTGTTTCGTTTCGACTTTCGTTGGACGAAGAAAAGCAAGCAAGAACGTAAACAATGGTGAAAGAAGTAAAAAGAATGCGAACGGGATGTATTCGGTTACCGGTACACCAAGAGTAGAAGCGAAGAATGCTCCAGAAACTCCCCACGGAATGAGTGGATTGACGAGTGTTCCACCATCCTCGAGTGAGCGCGAAAGGAAACGCGGATCAATCTGACGCTCTTCAAAAATTTTCTTGAATGCTTGACCCGGAAGCAAGATGGACAAGTATTGTTCTCCAGCCATCAGGTTCACACCAATCGACGACAAGGCAACCGATGAGATGATACTGCCATCGCGCTTCAGTCGGGAAACCGTCCGTTCAATGACGACATCGATGACACCGATACCACGCAAGACGCCACCGAAAGCAAGCGCGAGCATGACGAGCGAAACCGACCACATCATGGACTGCAATCCGCCTTTAGTAATGATTGCCGTGACAGTCTCACTAGACGATTCTAATTTTAAGCCGTTCTGAATGACTGCCATCCAGTTCGAGATGTTCCAGTTTCCTTGTACGAGACCTGTTAGTAATAATCCACTCAACACACCAGCAACGAGTGTTGGGATGACGGGCATCTTACGTAATGCTAACACCATGACGAGCAATGGTGAAAGCAATGTCCAAGGTGACAGGTCAAACAAACGAGCTAACTCTTGTTGCGTCGTTTGAACAGCAGACGAATCGACATTTCCACCACTACGTCCGAAGATGAAGAATAAGATGAATGTAATCGTGATGGCGGGAATCGTCGTTCCCATCATGAAACGAATATGATCGAATACGGACACGTTGACGATTCCTGGCGCGAAATTGGTCGTATCTGACAAAGGTGACATCTTATCTCCGAAACACGCACCACTGATAATAGCGCCTGCTGCAAGTGCTGGATTGACGCCTAGTGCAATCGCGATTCCCATCAAGGCAACACCGACCGTACCGATCGTCGTAAATGAGCTACCTGTAAAGGTCGACACGACCATCGCAATCAAAAGCGCACTTGGAGCGAACCAAGTTGCTGAAAGTGTAGATAAACCAAAATGAAGAAGGGTCGGCACTGCGCCACTCATCATCCAGACCGCAATCGTCATACCGACGAGCAGCATGATCAGGATTGGTTTGATTGCTTCACGAATACCTTGAATCATGTGGTGTTCGACGTCTACGAACTTAAACCCACGGTAAACGGCATATCCTGAGACGAAAATAAGACTGGACAAGATGGCAAGATGCGGTTCGGCTTTGGCACCGAATAACGCGGACAATAAGATGATGATGCTGATTCCTAGGATAGCTGCGGATTCACGGAATGACATGCGCATGCTTCCACCTCCTTAAATGAATATGAAAGTATAAAGTATGATGACTCTCTGTTACTAACACGCTTTTATGCACAAAAGCATTGAACAAACGTAATACTAACGAATATTTTGGATGGCGTCAACCATAAGAGTTTCAATGAAAAATATAAAAAAATATAAATGTGACGATTTTTTGTCGTAAACGCTTTCTTTTTTAGTTCAAATCTTGCACAATAAGAAGTATCAAATGACATTTTTGTGAACGATGAGGAGGATACATATGTTTACACTGATTTTTGTGGTGGTCGTTGCGATCATGGGTGCAGGTGTATTTGGAATTGATCATCTCGTAGCGCAACGTGCTGAAAAGCGTTAAGCGGATAGAAGTAAAAGAAGCGTTGAAGGGACTGTCTTATAGAAGACAATCGCTTCAACGCTTCTTTTTTGCATAAAAACTAATAAAAATTCAATTGACAGTATAAATATTCATATGTTTAAATCGGTATAACATTCTTCGAAGGGGAGCGAACAGATATGAAATGCACCATCATTGGAGCAACAGGATATACCGGAATTGAGCTGATTCGGTTGTTAGAAGCACATCCTTCTTTTGAAATCGTCTGCTTAATGAGTGATTCGATGGCAGGAGAATCTATGAATGACGTATTCCCGTTCATGAATAAAAAAACATACTCATCGTTATCTTCTTTTTCGGTAGAGCATTTGATGGAAACCGAGACAGATATGGTCTTCTTAGCAACACCGAGTGGAATATCGAAACAGTACCTAGAACACCTTCAAAACTGGTCCGGCTACGTCATTGATTTAAGTGGTGATTTACGACTTCCGTCTGACATATATGCAACGTGGTACAACAAGGAACCAGTAGCTGTGGACATACAAAAAAAAGCAGCTTACGGATTACCGGAATGGAATCGTCAAGCTGTTGCGGCAAGTAAATGGATCGCGAATCCAGGATGCTACGCAACAGCAGTCTTGCTGGGTCTGACACCATTCTTAAAAGAGAAAAAAATCGATCCATCTCAAATCATCATTCAAGCCTCTTCTGGTCTGACGGGAGCAGGCAAAACGTTGACGGCACAGACTCATCATGTGCACTCGAGTGAAAACGTTCGTTTGTATAAAGTGAATCAGCATCAGCATATACCGGAAATTGAGCAAGCACTATTTGAATGGACGGGATCATCGCATCCAATCACGTTCTCAACCCAACTGTTACCCATTAATCGAGGGATCATGGCGATTATGACGGTGCAGCCATTGATCGATTTATCGGAAACGGAGTGGCGATCTTGGTTAACCGACCAGTATGCGACCGAATCTTTCGTTCGTATCCAACAGACTGATCCAGAAGTGAAATCCGTCGTTGGTAGTAATCACTGTGATTTAACGGTGTATAAGGATGAACGAACGGGACGCGTCACGATCGTTTCGGTTATTGACAACATGCAAAAAGGAGCGGCCGGACAGGCTGTTCAAAACGCCAACATTCTAGCAGGATTTGATGAGATGTCTGGTTTGACCCAACAGCCGATCTACATTTAATCAATAGAAAACGAAAGAGGAGGAACGCCTGTGTGGCAAGTACAAGTAGAGACCCCGTTGACGATTACGACACCGAAGGGATTTCAAGCATCAGGAATACATGTGGGATTAAAACGAAAGCGAAAGGATCTTGGTCTGATTTGGTGTGAGGCAGGAGCGAGTGCTGCAGCTGTTTACACGACGAATCAAGTTCAGGCGGCCCCAATCACTGTGACGAAGCAAGCACTACAGACATCACAAGGACGTATACATGCCGTCCTCGTCAACAGTGGAAATGCGAATGCCTGTACAGGAGAACTAGGCTTATCTCATGCGTATATGTCGCAACAAGCGATGGCAAAAAGCTTGAATGTTGCTCCAGAACAAGTAGTGATTGCTTCGACAGGAATCATCGGGCAACCACTGGCGATTGATACGTTACTAGCAGGTATTCCTCAGTTGATGCCTTCAAATGATAGTGATGCTGCGAATGATTTTGCCCACGCAATTCTGACGACCGATACTGGTACGAAATCAGCCGGTCAACAATACATGCAAGGGGATGTCCAAATTTCAGTATGTGGTGTGGCGAAAGGGTCAGGGATGATCCATCCGAATATGGCAACGATGCTTGGTTTTTTGACGACAGATGCAACGATTGAACCGGATACCCTTCAAACGATATTGCGCCGGACGATTCATCGGACGTTCAACTGCATTACGGTAGACGGTGATAGTTCGACGAACGACATGGTCATGATTTTAGCGAGCGGAGCTGCAGGGGGAGCAACGATTGTTGAAGGTACGGACGAGGCACTAGCATTCGAACAGGCGATTGAAACGGTTTGTCAGGACTTAGCAAAACAGATTGCGCGGGACGGGGAAGGTGCGACGAAACTGATTGAAGTAACAGTGTCAGGAACACAGACGGATGAAGTAGCGCGAATGGTCGCAAAACAAGTCGTCGGCTCGTCGCTCGTCAAGACAGCAATCTTCGGGGAAGATGCGAACTGGGGACGAATCATCGCCGCTGTCGGAAGTATCGAGGAGCCGCTCGATGTCTCAAACGTCGATATCAAAATTGGTTCGCAGTGGGTATTGCAACAGAGTATGCCTGTCTTATTCGATGAAACGGTTGCGTCACATGATTTAGCGCAGCAAGACGTCCAGATTCATATCGATCTACATGATGGGACAGGACAAGGGCACGCCTATGGCTGTGATCTGACGTACGACTACGTCAAAATCAATGCGAGCTACCGGACATGACAAAACGAAAAGTGATCAAACTTGGAGGCAGTGTCTGGGAACAACTTGATACACGATACTTTGAAGAATGGAAAGCATGGGTCGAAACCGGGAACGAGCTATTGATCGTACACGGTGGTGGTCCGCTTCTATCTAGCTACTGCGAACAAGAGGGGATCCAACCCGTATTTCGGAACGGCATACGTGTAACAACGGATGGTGTCTTACTCGGGGCGCGACGGATCTTAGCAGGGGAAGTCCAATCTGGTATCGTCCAGCAGTTGAATCAGGCGGGGATTCCTGCCGTCGGGGTGAGCGGGTTAGACGGAGCAAGCGTTCATGGTAAAACGATCAAAGGACTCGGGGCAGTCGGTCAGATCACGCACATTCATCCGCGATTATTCACGGTACTGAGTACGAACGGCTATGTACCCGTCGTCACGTCTCTCGTTACAGGAGAACAAGGTGCCTTGAACAGTAACGGGGATGCGTGTGCCATTGCCGTCGCAAAAGCTTGGTCCGTTGACCGATTTGAATTGTTGACGGACGTCGAGGGTGTAAAAGTGAACGGTGACTATCAATCAGAAATCACCTCTAGAGCGATTGAAGTTGCGATAGCATCCGGGGAGATTTACGGCGGAATGATTCCAAAAGTCGAAGCGATGATGCAGGCAGCGCAACATGGCATACCAGAAGTCATCATCCGATCGGGAAAAAATGTAGCGGCTACAGGGACACGAATCAAGGAGGAATTACATGAGCGCACTACTGCCCACTTATCAACGTACTGATGTGGAATTGGTCAATGGACAAGGGTCAATCGTCAAGGATGCGACAGGAAAGACGTATCTCGATTTCATCATGGGGATTGCCGTTTGTAATACAGGACACCGACATCCATATATTCAGCAACGGCTAGAAGAACAACTGAATCAGATTTGGCATACATCAAACTTGTTTCAAATTGCGCAACAAGAGCGAGTAGCGCAGCGATTAACAGAAGACAGTCATCTCAGTCATGCCTTCTTTTGTAATAGTGGTGCAGAAGCGAACGAGGCGGCGTACAAACTTGTTCGGAAATGGACAGGCAAAACGGAAGTCGTCACGTTCAAACAATCGTTCCACGGGCGGACCTTCGCGATGATGGGCGCGACAGGACAGGAGAAAATCAAAGCGGGATACGGAGAGATGGTGAATGGATTCAAACATCTTCCGTTTAACGAGATGGAGAGCCTGTCGGCAATCACGGAACAAACAGCTGCCGTATGGCTTGAAATCATTCAAGGAGAGGGTGGTGTCGTTGTCGCTGACAATGCGTGGCTCGAAGCTTTAATGAATCAGGCGCGGCGCTACGACGTCAAAATCATCGTCGACGAAGTGCAGACCGGCATCGGTCGGACGGGCTCTCGTTTTGCGTTTGAGCAGACACCGCTCGTACCAGATATCATCACGCTTGCGAAAGGTCTTGGAAGTGGACTTGCAGTAGGGGCATTACTCGCAACGGCAGAAGCAGCTGAAGTGTTTACACCTGGATCTCATGGCTCAACATTTGGTGGGAATCCGCTTGCGATGACAGCTGCAGAGGCAACACTTGATCTTTTATTGAATGATGTTGTCATGGCAGACGTTCAAGGAAAGGGCGAATATTTACGTCAACAATTAGAAGATAAATTACCCCAGTCAATCGTCAGTTCTATTCGTGGACGTGGTTTGATGATCGGCATCGAGTGTACGATTCCCGTTGCACCGCTCATTGACGCGTTACGCGAAAAGGGTCTTCTCGTCGTCTCGGCTGGTCCTCATGTCATTCGTTTGTTGCCATCGCTGTTCGTAACAGAACAGGAACTCATGCAAGCGGTCGAAAAAATACAACTCGTTTGTCAACAGGAGGTCATCGTATGAAACAATCCGGAAAACTAACGCTTGCGAACGGAACGACATTTACCGGTTCGTGGCAAGGAACAGCACCCGTCAAAGGAGAAGTCGTCTTTTTCACAGGGATGACAGGGTATCAGGAAGTCTTGACGGATCCGTCCTATCAGGGACAGATTCTCGTCTTCACATATCCGTTGATCGGACAGTACGGCATACAAGTAGAGGCTTCAGAAAGCAAGCAGATTCAAGTCGCTGGAGTCGTCGTCCAAACCTTAGCAGAGGACGGGGAAGGGACATCGCTTGCGAGTTGGTTAAGCGAAGCGAACGTTCCCATCCTGTCGGAAGTGGATACACGTTCCCTTGTGCATCTGTTACGGACGGAAGGTGATCAATTCGGTGACATGATACAAGAAGACATGACATCCTTTGAGACTATAGACACAGCGTACATCGCCTCAGTCTCAACGACGTCAGATATCGAATACGTACCGGAAGTGGAACAAGGACATGTCGTCTGTATCGATTATGGTGTGAAGCAATCGATGATCGACGCATTGCTTGAACGTCATATGCGGGTAACAGTCGTACCGTATGATACGACACCAGAACGGATTCAAGCGCTGGCGCCGGATGGTCTTCTGTTTTCCAACGGACCCGGTAATCCGACACAACTCGATCCATTTCTTTCAGGAATCCGTGAACTAGCGACGAGCTATCCGACGCTCGGAATTTGTATGGGGCATCAAGTCCTCGCTCATGCGTTCGGCTGTACCTTATTAAAACAACATCATGGGCATCGTGGGGCGAATCATCCCGTTCGTCACTTAGCGTCTGGACAAGTGTTCATGACGTCTCAGAATCATGGGTATGCCGTTGATGCCAAAAGTATTACAACATCCGAAATGGAACTTGCGTACGAACATATCAATGATGGATCCGTCGAAGGATTGAATCATCCTACTTTACCGATCATGACAGTCCAGTTTCATCCAGAAGCGAGTCCGGGACCGACAGAGGCGATGGTCGTCTTCGATCAATTCGTAAATACCGTATTACATCAGGAGGTAGCATATGTGGGATAAACAGAAAGTACTCGTCATCGGTTCAGGTCCGATCGTCATCGGGCAAGCAGCAGAATTTGATTATTCCGGCACACAAGCCTGTCAGGCGCTTCGAGAAGCGGGATGCGAGGTCATCTTAATGAATTCGAATCCGGCTACTATCATGACGGATCCGAGCACGGCAGATCATGTCTACATTGAGGCGATGACTCTTGAAAAAGCGACGGCTATCATCGAACAAGATCGACCATCACACCTTCTAGCGACGGTAGGTGGACAAACGGCACTCAATCTTGCGATGTCACTCGAAGAAGCAGGCGTACTAGAACAATATGGTGTCGAACTTCTCGGAACGTCACTTGAGACGATCCGAGACGGGGAAGATCGCGAACGGTTCAAGCAAAAAATGATTGAACTGGCGCAACCGCTTCCGGAAAGCCAAACAATCGAGTCGCTAGCGGAACTCGAGGATTTCATGGCAGTACATGGTGTACCACTCGTCATCCGACCCGCCTTTACGCTCGGAGGAACGGGCGGTGGCATTGCCTTAACGAAAGATGAAGCCCGTCTGTTAGCACAGAACGGTCTACAAGCGAGTCCGATTTCACAGTGTCTCGTTGAAGTAAGTATCGCGGGTTATAAAGAAGTTGAGTACGAAGTCATGCGTGACAGCGCAGATACGACAATCATCGTCTGTAACATGGAAAACATTGACCCTGTTGGCGTCCATACCGGAGACTCGGTCGTTTTTGCTCCGATTCAATCGATTTCGGATCGGATGAATCAACAATTGCGGACGGAAGCGCGTAAAATCGTGTCGCATCTCGGTGTGATCGGTGGATGTAACATCCAATTTGCGATCCACCCGACGGAAGAACGTTATTTCGTCATTGAAGTCAATCCGCGTGTCAGTCGTTCTTCCGCACTTGCTTCAAAAGCGACCGGCTATCCGATTGCAAAATTAGCGACGCGTCTTGCGCTTGGCGAACGACTCGATGATTGCATCAATCCTGTCACGAAGGAGACGATGGCAAGCTTTGAGCCGACGATGGATTACATCACGGCAAAAGTACCATGCTTCCCATTCGATCTATTTGTTGGTAGCAACCGGACGCTTGGAACACAAATGAAGGCGACCGGTGAAAGCATGGCGATGGGGAAAACGTTAGAGGAAGCATTACAAAAAGCCTGGCGTGGTGCAGGAATCGAACAAGCTCCTCTTTATCCAGCATGGATGAAAACAGCTGATACCGATGCGTTATGGGAAGAAGTGATGGCACCGACGGATCGTCGTTTACTTGCGATGCTCGCGCTACTGGATCGTGAGGAGACGACCGTCGAAGAACTTGTCGAACAGACAAAGATACAAGCCTTATTCGTCAAAGTGCTCAAACGACTCGTCGATCAACAATTAAAAATCAAAACGACAGACATCTCTTCTATCAAAATTGCGAAGATGATGGGCTTCACGGACGAGCAGATTGCATTTTTGACGGGCGTCAGTGCTGTAGACATCGAGCACTTACGGAAAGAGCAAGGCATCACTCCTGTCTATCACATGATTGATACGTGCGCGGGAGAGTTCAATAGCGCAACCCCTTATTTCTACGGAAACTGGAGCGGACAGACGGAAGTCATGGCATCGACGAAAAAGAAAGTCGCCGTCATCGGAGCTGGACCGATTCGAATCGGTCAAGGCATCGAATTTGATTATTGTTCTGTTCACGCCGTGCGTGCGCTACAAACATCCGGTTATGAAACGATCATGATCAACAATAATCCGGAGACGGTCTCAACTGACTTTGAAGTTGCGGATCGCCTGTATGTCGAACCGTTGACACTAGAAGACGTCATTCATGTGCTAGAAGCAGAAGATTGCCAGGACGTGTTAGTTCAGTTCGGAGGACAAACGGGGATTGCTCTTGCGGCTGGTCTTGAGCAAGCAGGTTATCACCTTCTTGGAACGACGGCAGATGTCATTGATCAAATGGAAGACCGTGAGCGGTTCTATCAATTTTTAGACGACATCGGCGTCGAGAGAATTCCGGGGCAAGAAGTCTCGACACACGAGCAAATAATAGAAGTTGCAACAACGATTGGCTATCCGGTCATGATTCGTCCTTCTTATGTCATCGGTGGAAAAGGAATGCATATCATCCGCAATCAGCAACAGTTAGAGGAAATCGTACCGGAATTGTCATTCCCTGTTCTCGTGGATGCTTATCTTCAAGGAAAAGAAATCGAAGTCGACTGCATCACGGATGGAACAACGACGTATATCCCGATTTTGATGGAACAATTGGAACGGGCAGGGGTTCACTCTGGAGACTCGACGATGATTCTACCACCCGTATCGCTCAGCGCTACTGTTCAAGACGAAGTAGCACGGATTGCGCAGATGATTGGTCAACAGATGGCGTACAAAGGAGCGTTCAATATTCAATTCGTCCTGCATCAAGAACAGGTCTACGTTCTTGAAATCAATCCACGTGCCTCTCGAACATTGCCAATCGTCGCAAAAGTAACGGGTCAACCGATTTTGCAATGGGCAGTCCAAGCGGCAGCCGGACAAGCGATCGAACTACCGAAGGGACAGACGAAACTTAATTTCCATGCCGTCAAGACACCCGTTTTTTCAACACTGAAACTACAAGGAGTCGATCCTAAAACAGGTCCCGTCATGCGTTCGACAGGCGAAACACTTCAATGGACGACAGATGGACTCGCACTAGAGCGTTTTATTTTCGACGAGACGACAAAGCGTCATTTGACGACAAGAGATATGATCGTTGCGGGAGCGGATACAAAGGCATTCGGAGCAGGGGTGCCGTTAGACGAAACGATTGATTGGGCAAGTTGTGCCATCTTCTATTCACACGTAACAGAAGAAAAAGCGAGTCGTGCAGCGGCGCTGGCTGCTGGGGTACAAGTCTTAACAGAGCCGGAATTAGCGCACTATCACTTACAAGCGACGGAACAGACACCTTATGCTGTGAAGCCACTTCATACATGGACACAACCAATCAAGGAGGAAGTGAAATGAAGACGATGCAACAACTGCAACATTTTTTGACGATAGCGGAACTGACACCGGAAGCACTTACTGATTTATTGGTCCTTGCGAAAGACATCAAGCAACACCCGAGTAAGTATGAAGAGGTGTTGAAAAATAAAAAAGTAGCACTCTTGTTTGAAAAGGCATCGACACGGACACGTCTATCGTTTGAGGTAGGGGTCGTCGAACTAGGAGGACATCCAATCGTCCTAAGTGGAGCGGATATGCAAATCGGACGGGGCGAGCCGCTCTCGGATACGATTCAAGTCATGAGCCGTTACGTTGATGCACTAATGATCCGGACGTTCGGTCATGATATCGTTGAGACGCTTGCCGCGCATGGCACGATTCCAATCATTAATGGACTGACCGATTTGCACCATCCGTGCCAAGTGCTCGCTGATTTGCTAACGATTGAAGAGACGTTTGGAACACGGGCTGGAAAGATTTTGACGTATATCGGAGATGGAAATAACATGGCGCATTCGTTGATGATTGGTGGAGCGCTTAGTGGCATGGAAATTCGAATCTGTACACCGGCTGCCTATGCTCCCGATCCACAAGTCGTTCATGAGGCACAAGTCATCGCCAAGGAAACAGGTGGGAACATCATCGTCATGACGGATCCTAAGGAAGCAGCGAGTGGGGCAGACGTCCTATATACGGATGTCTTCGCGAGTATGGGACAAGAGGAAGAAGCGACGATGCGTTTGCAAGCATTTGAAGGATATCAGGTCAACGCGCAAATCATGGATCAAGCAAGTGATGAAGCTATTTTCCTGCATTGTCTACCGGCACATCGGGGAGAAGAAGTCACGGCAGACGTCATCGATGGTAAGCAATCCGTCATCTTTGATCAAGCCGAGAATCGTCTTCATGCGCAAAAAGCATTACTCGTTACATTACTAGGATAATTAAAAAAGATTCGATCGCTACATAAGCGTTCGAATCTTTTTGTTATGATCTGGAGTGCGTTGCTACATTTAGTCATAATGACGTCGTGCTAACCGTTCTTCTTGTTCTTTCTTGACTTGACGCTTATTTTTTTCGTGCAGACGCTTCATGAATGGGGTCGTTTGCCAAGACGGAGACCAGTCCGATTCTTTTCCGGCACGAAGTGCAAGGATGTAATCATAACTTTGATGGAGTCGTTCAATCATCTCCGTTCGGACATCGCAAATGTGACCATGTCCTGGAATGAGAAGTTTAACCTCATACTCATAGATGAATGACTCGAGTAATTCGAGTGTCGTCAAATATTCAGCGGAATCATGTTCGATCAACGGGATTTCGATATCAGAAGCATAGTCACCACAGACGAGCAAGTGGAGAGGCATGACGATGAAGGAAAGATGCGTCGCTTCATGACCGGGCGTCAAGAAGAAAATCAGTTTTGTTTGACCGATTGTTAGCGTCGTCTCCGATTCATGGATGACATGCGTCACGTCCGGAAATAGAACGGGGGAGTCGATGTAAAATTCATCGTTGAAGTCTTGAACGGCTTGGAGTGCCTCCTGTTGATTGACATCGATAAATGGTTTAGAAGCGATGACGATGGCATCCGTAAAGGCATAAGCACCAAGGATATGATCAAAATGAGCATGTGTATAGACGACGTATAATGGTCGATCACGACGCACGATCTCAACGTCACGACGAATCGTCGCGATCTCATCCGGTAGCCAACCCGGATCAACGACAATTAGACAATCCGGCGTCTCGATCAATGTTGATGTCGTTTTCATGAGTGTACTTTGATAAATCGTCACACCTGGCATTTTCATCTGAATCATACGAATCCTCCTTTACAAATGTCATGCTATATCGTTGTATACCCTCAATTCCTTTGGATTCATCAACAGAAAAAATAAAAAAGACGACTCGCACGTCGCGAGTCGCCTGCCCTCTAGAGGGAAATGGTCCTAGACCTATGTTATGTCATAATTGGAGCGGGTGAAGAGAATCGAACTCTCGTCATCAGCTTGGAAGGCTGAGGTTTTACCATTAAACTACACCCGCGTATCTGCTACATGAAATATAGTAGCATAGCAAAGAGGTCATTTCCATAACTTTTATGAAAAAAAGCAATTTCTTTTGATATTCAGTGTACAATAATACTAGTTAATCGTTTCCACTGGTAATCTTGATTTGCAATATGGGTAATGTTGGGTAGAGGAGAGAGTGTCTGGTGAATGAAGTTCGAGTTTGGAGCGAACAGGCGATGGGAAAAGGATGGAAGGCGGTCTGCCACCATCAATTCGATCGTCATCGCTTATTGATAGGAGAGTGGTTCCATAACGTAGGTGTACTTGCTTTTTCCATCAATCAAGATGCGGATTTGTTACCGGATGTCCTTCCAAACACATTCGATCTGCCGCTCGTCTCGGAACGTATGCAACGTGTCATTGAAGCATACGCGCCTTTTTCTGTACAATGTCTCAAGGTACATCTTGAGACGAAGGACGGAGTGGTTCCGTACTATCTTCTCAATCTCTTATCTGTCAGTCGAATCGAATATCTACATACGACGGATGTCTTCCGTCCGATCCCGAGACGACGTGTCTATTTTTTGACAGAGCGACGGATCAACGATTCGATATGTCCGCACCACCTGATGCGAGATGAACGCACACAGCGCATGTTCGTCTCCGCTCAGCTCGCTCGACAATTCGAGCGTATGGCTGTGACGGGTATCCACTTTGAAAAGATACAACGAATGGAGGAATTTAAATGAAACAGTACACAGTCGATCATTGGATCACGTTAGAATATCCAAAGGTATTCGAATATCAAGAAGAAGAAACGTACGTCAGTTTTTATTCGACGGATGAAAACGCAATGGGTACGCTACAGTTATCCATCTACGAATCAGATTCGGAAGAACTGACACCGTATGAAGCAGCAGAGCAAGAAATCAATCTGTTGGTTGAAGAGTTCGGGATTGAACTGACAGGAGCACTTGAAGTCCGTCGCAATTCAACAAAAGAAGCGTTACTCGCAGTAGATGGAAAAGAAGAAGATATTTTCTTACGCATCTATGCTTACTCGGACGGGGAACGATTGGTCCTGTTGACGTATTCTGCAGAACGCGAGACGCTTGAGATCGAGGAAATCGAAGCAATGATTTCTTCATTGACTTGGATTCAGTGAAGTAAATAATAGAGATGGAAAAGGCAGCGGATCACGATGATCCACTGCCTTTTTTGTATCAATCGATATAAACGTTAAGAAGAGTGGGAAGACGATCGTGCAGTTGCCGGATTGACTTGTTTATTCAACCAGCTCGCGATATCGGCAAAAACGCGGATTCGTTCAAACTCATGAAAGAGTTCGTGGCGTAACCCGCGGTAAATCGTCAGCTGTACAGCATCGACGCGGACACGATTATACATATCAAACAGGTGATGGATGCCTTTACCGTCGAACGCCACCGCATCATCGCCACCCGCAAGCAATAAGAGTGGTAAGTGACGTGGATGCTGATAGATGGAGGCAAGTGCGTTGACAAGCTTCGTTGCATGCAAGAGTTCATGGAAGAACCCTAGTGTGACCGTTTGACCAGACAAAGGATCAGCATCGTAACGCATGACGGATTGCGGATCCGAAGACAACCAGGCATTTTTAGAAAGTGCCGGGAAGAAGCGCAGGTTATAGCGCCCGAAAACGAGTTTTCCAAACCGCTCCGCAGGATGTGTCGCTGATAGCTGATTGATTTGACGCTCGACGAGTTTTTCACTGATATTACCGAGTAATCCAGTACTGGTCGGAGGACCACTCGCGATGACTCCGGCTACCGTATGACCGAGTGTTTGACCAATCCGGCGAGCGATCAACGAACCAAAACTATGACCGAAAATGAATACAGGTAATTCAGGGTAACGTTCTTTGATGTCATAAACGAGCTCTTCAGCGTCCTGCATCAATTGTTTAAAGCCTTGTTTCGGCTCAAGGTGTCCAAGTGTTCCGAGCTGTGCTGCTCGAGCGCCGAAGCAACGCAGATCTGCGATGATTGTGTGGTAATGATGAGCATAAAGGAATTCGGCGAATTCCTCATAGCGTGCCCCGTGTTCCATCATGCCATGAAAGACGATCACGACGCCTTTCGGTTCATGGGCTTCTAGACTATGCAATGTCGTAGTATAGCCGTCTGAAGCTATCCAATGTGAATGATCAATCGTCATGTAACTCATCCTCTCATCAAGAAAGTCCGAATACCTGTCCGTCTTCTGAGACGCCCATGTGGAAGGCAGCAGGTACTGCAGGTAATCCGGGCATCGTTAATACATTCCCAGTCAGTGCAACGATGAATCCTGCACCAATCGATGGTCGAATTTCACGAACCGTAATCGTAAAGTCTTCGACTCGACCGTACCGAGCAGGATCATCGGTTAACGAAAATGGCGTTTTTGCCATACAAATCGGTAAAGCATTCAATCCCATCTCTGTACACCGTTCGAGTTCACGTAGCGCTTTAGCTTCAAAGTGAACATCGGCTGCTCCATAGACCCGTTTCGCAATCCGTTCAATTTTTTGACGGAGTGGTAAAGCATCAGGATAGAGTGGTTGGAACTGGCTCGGTTCCTCAAGTGCTTGCATGACTTCGGTGACGAGCGCTTCACCACCCGCACCACCTTTACTAAAGACTTCACTTTCTGCTACACGAATGTTGCGTTCCTGACACCATGTCAAGATCATGCTCCGTTCGGCTTCCGTATCGGTGAAGAAACGGTTCAAAGCAACGACGGCAGGGACGCCGAACAAGTTCATCGTCTCGACGTGTTTTTCAAGTAACGCAAGGCCATCCGTTAAGGCAGACAGATTTTCTTCACTGAGTTGCGTTTTGTCTACTCCACCATGCATTTTTAAAGCGCGAACCGTAGCGACGATCACAACGGCATCCGGGTGGAGACCACCGATCCGTGACTTGATATTGAAGAATTTTTCGGCGCCTAAATCAGCTCCGAATCCAGCTTCTGTGACGACGTAATCACTCAGTTTCAGCGCAGTTTGTGTTGCAATCAAAGAGTTACAACCATGAGCGATATTTGCGAACGGACCACCATGAATGAGCGCTGGTGTTCCTTCGACGGTTTGGACGAGGTTTGGTCGAAACGCATCTTTTAGGAGTAATGTCGCAGCTCCTGCCGCCTGAATGTCTTTGACTGTTACCGGTTGTTGATCGTACGTATAGGCGACGACGATGCGGCTCAGCCGTTGTTCGAGATCCGTGATGGAGTCAGCAAGGCACAGGACGGCCATGATCTCAGAAGCGACCGTGATATCGAAGCCATCTTGACGCGGCACGCCATGCGCAGGACCGCCGAGACCAATCATGACTTGGCGCAAAGCACGGTCGTTCAAATCAAGAACGCGTTTCCAGACGATACGGCGTGGATCAATACCAAGAATGTTCCCTTGATGCAGGTGATTATCGAGCAAGGCACTGATCGTATTATGAGCGGACGTGATCGCATGCATATCACCTGTGAAATGCAGATTGATCTCTTCCATCGGCAGAACTTGGCTATAGCCACCACCACACGCGCCACCTTTTAAGCCCATCGTCGGACCGAGTGAGGGTTCGCGCAAACAGATCATCGTCTTATGTTTCGCCCGGTGTAACGCCTGCCCGAGTCCGACAGTTACGGTTGATTTCCCTTCACCGGCAGCCGTCGGATTGATGGCAGTGACAAGAATCAGTTTGCCATCCGATTTTGTTGCCAATCGGTTCAACAGACCGTCTGTCAACTTCGCTTTATATTTTCCATACGTATCAAAATCCTCTTCTTGCAAACCAATCCGGTCCGCAATTTCTCGAATCGGGCGTAAGACGGTTTGTTGTGCGATTTCTAAGTCCGAACGAATGGTCTTTTCCATGGTATCGACTCCCTTTTTGATTGGATCTCTCTTTTTTCTAATAGTAGCGTATCTAGTGCGAACGCGCCAAAGGAAAACGTTCAATATTTTCCACCCAATGGGTCAAATGGTGACGTGTTCAAGTGTGTGAGAAAGACGTACTGTAGAGTGGAGGAGGGATGAAACAATGACATCTGGACAAAAGAAGTGGAAACGCGGTCTTGATTTTTGGCTCTTCGTCGGACCGGTCTTTCTTGTATTCGCAGTGATCGTGCTTGTACCGTTTTTCAATGGCGTCATGTATTCGTTCACGGACTGGAACGGTGTTACCGGAGAATTAAATTGGATCGGCTTTGATAACTATGTCCGTCTCTTTACGAGTGACGAGCAGTTCCAGCAGTCATTTTGGCTGACGACGAAATATACGGTCGTTGCCGTCATCTTAACGAATGTCGTCGGTTTCATCTTGGCATTCTTATTAACACAAAATATTCGCACACGTAATTTCTTACGAACGATTTTCTTTATGCCAAACTTAATCGGTGGGTTGATTCTCGGATTCGTTTGGCAGTTCATCTACGTTAAAGGATTCGCATCGATTGGTGAATTGACAGGGTGGAGTATATTTGAACTTCCATGGTTAGGAGATGCACGGACCGGATTCTGGGGGATCGTCATCGTTTCGATTTGGCAAGGTGGCGGTTACATTATGGTCATCTACATCGCGGCTCTACAAAATGTTCCGCAAGAGCTGATTGAAGCAGCAAAAATCGACGGTGCAAATCGTCTGTCGACGTTACGAAACATTACGTTGCCGTTGATCATGCCGTCGGTCACGATCTGTTTGTTCTTGACGATTTCATGGTCCTTCAAGTTATTCGATACGAACTTATCCCTAACGAATGGCGGACCATTCAAATCGACCGAGATGCTTGCCCTAAATATTTACAAAGAATCGTTTACGAACAATAATCTCGGACTCGGATCAGCGAAAGCAATCATCTTCTTCGTCGTTGTAGCGGCGATTACAGTCACTCAAGTCTATCTGACGAAAAAACGGGAGGTGGAAGCATGAGTACGGCACAACCGTTACCCACTCCGCAAGAGGAGAAACCGAAGCGCTCTAAAAAGACGAGAGGTCGTTATTCTCTCCGTCTGGGGACAGTCGAACTGGCGGCCTTACTGATGGGTCTTCTGTATATGATTCCGTTTTATTACGTCGTCTCGAATTCATTTAAGACGCAGGGCGATATTTTTACGAACACAACGGGTCTACCGAAAGAATGGATGACGTCCAACTATTCAGAAGCATGGGAAGCCATGAACTTCGGAAAAGTTTTCTTAAACTCAGTCATCATTACAGTCGGCGCTAACGCGGTCATCATCATCTTTTGTTCGATGGCAGCCTGGAAACTCGTCCGGACGAAAACACGCTTGTCGACGATCATCTTCTTCTTATTCGTTGCGGCGATGATTATTCCATTCCAATCAATCATGATTCCCTTATCGAAACTGTCTGGTGATCTCGGATTGCAGAACAGTTATTGGGGATTGATTCTGATGTATCTTGGTTTTGGGTCTGGATTATCGATTTTCTTATACCATGGATTCATGAAGTCGATTCCTGAAGAAATTGAGGAAGCGGCCATCATTGACGGTTGTTCGCAATGGGGTGTGTTCTGGCGCATCGTTTTCCCACTACTCAAGCCCATTACGGTGACGATTATCATCTTGAACACGCTTTGGATTTGGAACGATTTCCTATTACCATCGCTCATGTTACGAGACGTCGATTTACGGACGATTCCACTCGCGACGTTCTATTTCTTTGGTCAGTATACGAAGCAGTGGGACTTAGCACTTGCCGGACTCGTACTTGGGATCATTCCGTTATTGTTGTTCTTCTTTGCCCTGCAAAAACAGATTATTCAAGGAATTACGAGTGGATCAATCAAATAATTTTTGTAAGCGCGTTCTCGCTTCTGCGAGAACGCTTTTTCATGTTTTACACGTCAGATTAATCTGACAACTTTTATTTTTTTTGAAAAAAAGTCTTTTCAAATGCTTGCGACCTGTTGTACGATGTTCTCAATTCAATTGTAACAACGACGTTGAAGGGAAGAGTAACACCTTGTACGACCGTATAGCGAGCTGGGGATGGTGAGAGCCCAGTCGGAAGCAAGATGCGAAGAACCTCCCGGAGTCGCTACCCGAACCCGAATGTCAGTAGGCGTAGCCGGAGTTGCCTGTCCGTTATCATATGGCCGAAGATGAAGTGATTCGTCTTTTGAGTGAGCAACATCGTTGCTAACATGGGTGGTACCGCGGAACCGAGTCTTTCGTCCCATATTCTTGGGAAAGAAGGGCTCTTTTTTATGGCTTCTTTTTCAAAACACAATTGAGGAGGAACACCACCATGACAACACTCGTATCGATGAAACACACACAGGAAGCAATCACACTCGTAAAGAAACGCTTTGAGGAACGCTTTTCGACAACACTCGGATTGACACGTGTCGAAGCACCATTGTTCGTAGAAAGCACACTCGGTGTCAACGATCATCTCAACGGCGTAGAGCGCATCATTCGTTTTGATGCATTAGATCACACAGCAGACCTTGAAATCGTTCAATCTCTTGCGAAGTGGAAGCGTCAAGCGCTTCATACGTACGGATTTGAAGCAGGAGAAGGGTTATACACGTTGATGCATGCAATTCGTCGTGATGAAATGCTCGATGCGACACATTCTATCCATGTCGATCAGTGGGACTGGGAACGGATCATTACGAAAGAACAACGGACGAGTGCTTATCTACAAGAAACAGTACAAGCAATCTATGCAACGATTCGCCAAGTCGAACAAGAAGTGGAAGCAGAGTACGGCATTTCAGCCATCTTACCGGAAACGATTCATTTCATGACGACGCAAGAACTTGAAGATGCGTATCCGACACTCTCGACAAAAGAACGTGAAACAGAAGTCACGAAGATGTACGGTGCTGTTTTCTTGATGCAGATCGGTGGCGCACTGGCTTCAGGTGAGAAGCATGACGGTCGAGCGGCTGACTACGATGACTGGACACTCAACGGTGACATTTTAGTACACCACCCAGAAATCGGAGCATTCGAGTTATCTTCAATGGGAATCCGAGTTGACCGTGAAGCACTATTAAAACAGACGTCAATCGCTCAAGAAGAGGATAAATTGGCGTTCCCGTTCCATCAAGGTGTGCTCGAAGAGCGTCTCCCGTTAACGATGGGTGGAGGGATCGGTCAATCCCGTATGGCGATGTTCTTATTGAAGAAGCGTCATATCGGTGAAGTTCAAGCTTCTGTCTGGTCGGAAGAGACACGTAAAAGTCTTCAAGCGGAAGGCATTCACTTGCTCTGACATATATATAGTAAGAAAGCGTCAAAGGAATGACGTTTTGATGTAACGAAGAGCACATTTCCATTCGGAAGTGTGCTCTTTTTTTAAAGTTCATAAGACCTTAGGCGGAGGAAAGACGTGTCGATTCCTGATAGAATGGGGATAACAATAAATAAGAAAGAGGTGAAAGCATGTCTTCTCTATTGATTGTTGGGATACTCATCCCTATTTTGTTTCTTGTGTTTTTATGGTTCAACATTAAAGGATTACGGACCATGTGGCGGGATTATAAACGGACAGGCTCAATCGTTGCACTTGGCTTTTTCATTGTCGGGATCATCGGAATTTTCACAGGTGTCTGGACGACACTAGTCGTCATCATCTATTATCTCCTCCGTCCTGCGAGAGGATGAACGGAGGGTTACTTGTATGTTGGAGTGGTTGTTCTCAGCCGGAGAATCCAATCTCTGGCTGTTTTTAGGAATTATGATCATTGGTCTGGGAACGGAATTGATTCCAGCAGAAGTCGGATTACCGCTACTCGGTCTATATGTGTCGAACGGAACGGTCAGTTGGACAGCTGCTGTTCTGGTCGGTTTTTTAGGAAGTCTGATGGGGGCGACGGTCTTTTATCTGCTTGGTCGGTATGCAGGTCGTCCGATACTTATCCGGTACGGCAAATGGTTACTGATTAAAGAAAAAGAAATTGAGCAAGGGGAGCGCATCGTTGCGAAATACGGAACATGGTCTGCATTATTTGGACGCTTCTTTCCCGTCGTGCGCTCGGTCGTCTCGATCCCTTGTGGTTTGTTCGGCTTATCGTTCAAGCGTTATCTACTTGCTTCAAGTATTGGACTTTTTCCGGTTTCCTTCTTTTACATCTGGGTCGGTGAACGATTCGGAGTAGAACGTGCTGAATCGATGCTAAAAGGATTAGAACAGGAGTTATGGTGGATTTTAGGTGGAATCGTCGTGATTCTTGGTGGATACGTTCTCTACCGTCGTGCCAAAGCGAAGCGTAAAGAACAGAAGCAAGACGCACAAACGAAACAACAAGATTGATGAATATGTAAAAAAACAACGCAGTGGATCTTCAGGATCCACTGCGTTGTTTCATGAACAGATCAAGCGGGAGGAAACAAGAATCGCTTTAATGTCTTGATCCGATGTTTTGGGGTAAGCAATAGTAACTGATCATTGCCTTCTAGGGCAGTGTCGCCACGTGGTGTAATGATTTGATCATCACGAATGATGGCTGTGATTAAAAATTCCTGAGGCAAATCAATCTCTGAGATCGTCGTTCCAATGAATGGGTGGGACATTGGCAACGTCAATTCGATGATTTCTGCATTTGGTTTACCAATCGACATGAACTCGATGACGGTATGGATGGCAGAAGTCTGTGTTTCGTTCAGTCGTAATCGCTCAGCAAGGAACGTCAACATACTCCCTTGAATTAGTGTTGATAATAAGACTGTGAAAAACACGATATTGAAGATCATCGATGCATTCTCAATATCCGCAACAAGTGGATATGTCGCGAGAATGATCGGTACGGCTCCTTTTAGACCAGCAAAGGAAATAAAGACCTTCTCTTGCCACGAATAACGAAACGGAAGGAGACTCACCCAGACTGACAAAGGACGAGCGATGAAAATTAGGATCAGCGCCAGCGCAATAGAAGACAGGATGACCTGGACATCGAGCAATTGTTTCGGAAAGACGAGCAGACCGAGCACGATGAACATCCCGATTTGGGCAAGGTGAGCCATACTCATCGTAAAGCGGACAAGCGTCTGGCGGTAGACGAGTTCGTGATTGCTAATATAGATTGCCGTGACATAAACAGCTAAAAATCCGCTGGCATGGAACGTATCGGCTAATCCGAAAGACAAGAAAGCAAACGACATGAGCAGAATCGGGTAAAAACTCGACGAGGACAAATCGATGCGATTAATCAATGTCGAGGCTGCCCAGCCGATGAATAAACCAATCAGAAGTCCCATCGTCATTTCCCACACGAGTGAACCAAGTCCTGATAAGAGCGATGCTTCTTCAGGGTTTGTCACAAACTCAAGGAATAAGACGGTCAAAAAGACGGCCATCGGGTCGTTCGTTCCAGATTCGACCTCGAGTGTTGATCCGACTTTGCGTCGAATCGGCTGACCGCTTAGGACAGAAAAAATGGCAGCGGCATCGGTCGAACCAACGATTGCTCCAAGTAAGAAAGCATTTGCCCAACTGAAGCCAAGAATATAATGGGAAGCGACGGCAACGATGGATGTAGCAATAAAGACCCCGAATGTCGCAAGCGAGAGGGAGGGCGCTAATTCATGACGTACTTCCTTCCAGGCAGTTTGCAGTCCACCTTCAAATAAAATGATGATCAGAGCGACTGTTCCGAGAAGTTGCGCCAGTTCAGCGTCGTCAAAACGAATAAAGCCTGTAATGTCGCTTCCGGCAATCATTCCAAGGGCGATAAAAATCAATAGTGCCGGAATATTAAGACGACTCGATAACTTCGTCGTCCAGACGGCAGCAAACAGCAATATACCAATCAATAAAATCGTTAGTTGCAAGGGCATGGCATCAAACTCCTATTCATGAAAGAATCTCTATTTTCATGATACAACAATTCCGATGAAAAGACTCGGATAATGATTGTTCAATATTTTCCACCACACCGGACAACTTTCTCTCTCTTCATTGCAAGCGTTTTCATTTATTGTGAAGATGTAGCACGAATATGAAACGAAATCAGGGAGGGAATCCGAATGCGTAAAAGAAGATGGGCAGCATTACCTGTCGTCACGACGGCGATGGTCGTCGCTTTGGCAGCATGTGGTGGCGGTACATTGAATAGCGATGACTCGAAAGATAGTGGTTCAAAAGACGGTAAGACGCTCAACGTATTCCAATTCAAGGCTGAAATCGCAAAAGACATGGAAAAGATGGCAAAAGCATATGAGAAGGAAACAGGTACAAAGGTCGTCGTGCAAACTGTTGGTGGTGGATCGGACTATGGTGCGGCTCTGAAATCACAATTCGCTTCAGGCAATGAACCGGATGTTTTCAACAACGGTGGATTCACAGAAGCGAAAACATGGCAGGATAAACTAGAAGACCTATCGGATGAAAAATGGGTCAGTGATTTGACGGACCTCTCGAAAGAGCCGATGACGATTGATGGCAAGTTATACGGAATGCCGATGAACCTTGAAGGATATGGCTTTATTTATAATAAGGATATCTTCAAAAAAGCTGGCATTACGGAACTTCCAAAAACGTTAACAGAATTGACGGAAGCTTCAAAGAAGCTGAAAGCAGACGGAGTAACACCGTTCTCGATCGGATACGGGGAGTGGTGGATTCTCGGAAATCACCTTTTGAACATTCCTGTCGCTCAGCAGGATGATCCAGATCAGTTCATCGCGGACTTGAATTCAGGAAAAGGAAAGTTCGAAGATAACAAACAGTTTAAGGATTTCATGAACCTGTTTGATTTGACGATTGAGTATGGAAATAAAAATCCGTTAACGACGGATTACAACACACAAGTCTCTCAGTTTGCTGAAGGTAAGACAGCGATGCTTCAACAAGGAAACTGGGCGCAACAATTGATCACGGATGTAAATCCAGATATCAACATGGGCTTCATCCCAATGCCGATCAATGATGATAAAGAAAAAATGGATCGTCTCCCTGTCGGTGTTCCAAACAACTGGGTCGTCAACAAGAACTCGAAGAATAAAGCAGAAGCGAAAAAATTCCTCGAATGGATGGCGATGTCTGATACAGGAAAAGACTATATGGTCAATAAATTCAAGTTCATCCCTGCTTTCAAATCAATCGAAGCAAAGGATTTAGGACCACTTGCAGATGATATTCAAGCGTACTCAAAAGACGGAAAAACAATCTCATGGAACTGGTTCAAGTATCCGGACGGAGCAGTAAACGAGTTCGGCGCCATCATGCAGGCATACGTCGGTAAGCAAAAAACGGCTGACGAGATGCTGCAAGATTTCACGAAGACATGGGATAAAATGAAGAAATAAGAATAATGTAAAAAACATGCCTGTTCCGTCAGCTGATCGGAACAGGCATGTTTTTTGTATTACAGGAAGAACAATTGAATGAAGAAGAGAAGCGCGAAGACATAGATGAGTGGATGGACGCGCTCTTTTTGAATGGCTTTCATGATTGGATAAACGATGAAACCGAATGCGATACCCGTTGCGATGCTACCGGATAATGGCATGATCAAGATGACAAGAAAGGCCGTGAAGGCTTCACTGAAATCATCCCATGGAATCTGTTTAATGTTTTGAATCATGAAGACACCGACTAAAATCAATGCTGGCGCAGTGATTGCTGGAACACTCGAGATTGATTGAACGAACGGTCCAAAGACGGCAGATAATGCGAATAAAATTCCGACTGTCACGGACGTGAGTCCAGTTCGTCCACCCGCAGCGACACCTGCTGCAGATTCTACGTAAGCAGTCGTCGGGCTTGTTCCGAACAATGAACCAGCAACCATTGCCGTCGAATCAGATAATAGGGCGCGTTCACTGTTTTTCAACGATCCATCTTCTTCAATTAGTCCAGCTTGTTCGCCGACAGCGACCATCGTTCCTGTCGTATCAAACATCGTCACGAGAACGAAGGAGAGAACACCACTGAACAGACCGTATTGGAACACGTCTTGAATGGCGTTGAACGGATTAGTGATGATCAACCCTTCTGGTAACGTCGGTAACGCAACGAAGGAATCGGAAAACTTCAATTCACCTGTCAAGAATGCGATCAATCCAGAAAGAACCATGGCGTACAAAATAGCACCCGGTACACGTTTGATCGTCAAGATAGCTGCAACTAACAGTCCGATGAGCGTAATCAATGCTTCTGGTGACGTCAATGCGCCAATCGTAACGAGTGTATCTTCACTCGCGACGAGAATTCCTGACATCTTGAGACCGAGTGAGGCGATGAAGAGACCGATTCCTCCTGTGATCGCAAGCTTTAATGTCATCGGAATGATTTCAATTAGCTTCGTACGAATCGGTGAGAGTGATAACAATAAGAAAATGACACCGGCAACGAAGACAACCGATAGTGCTGTCTGATATGGAATTTTTTCACCAACGACAAGTGTGTAAGTGAAATACGCATTAAGTCCCATTCCGGGTGCGACTGCGATGGGTAAATTCGCATAAAGTCCCATCAGAAGCGTACCGATCAATGTCGCGATGATCGTCGCAGAAAATGCTTGGGCTTGAGGGATACCGGCATCTGCTAAAATCGTCGGGTTGACGAGCAGAATATATGCCATCGTAATGAACGTCACGAATCCAGCTTGGATTTCACGTTTTACGGTTGTTTGATGTGCGGCAAGTTTAAACATGGATAAAAGGACCACCTTCATAACAAATTGATTAAAAAACGAACATTGATGATATTATAGTAAAATTCATTCGGAATCAAGTCGAAACAGAAAAGAATTTTTTAGGCGAATCAAGAAAGAGAATATCAGGAAATGATGTAAGCGGATTCAAGGTTATGATACGATTGATTACAAGAAAAAGGATGGGGGCGCCTTTTATGAAAAGTATCCGGACGCGTTTGATTCGTCTCGTCGTCCTGGCGATCTTGATTCCGACAGCCCTCGCGACATCGATTTCCTATTTGTATGTGCGGCACCAAAACATTGAACAGGCAGAACGTTCTAGCCTGAACGTGTTGACACGGGGAAATACACAGGTGACCCATTACATAGAGGATATCCGCCGTCTATCGACGAGTCTGTATGCGAATCGTTCGTTAATGAACATTATGCGCGTCGGAGCAGATCAGGAACTAGACGAATCCGATGGAGTCGTTTCGCGGGCGATGTTAGGTCTGTTTTTATCACGTCAGGATATTGAACAGTTACATTTCGTCATCTTAAATGGTTATTCGGAGTATTCGGTCTACAATATGAAAACAACGAGTCGGGGAACGTTTGATTGGATGCAAGAGACGGATTATTTTCGATTGATGAAACAAAAAAGTGGCTGGTTGATTGACGAGGCACACACCATTGAACCATATAATGTGCACACGATGATTCTCGATGAGAAACAAGTCGTTAGTTTTCGTTATCGCATCGATCGTGTCGAGACAGATGAGCCGCTCGGTTTTCTCTCGGTGGATATACCGGTCCGTGTGTTTGAACAACAGTTGAAACTGTTTGAGAATGATCCAGAAGAATCGTTGTGGTTGATGACAGAACAGCGCGTCTTAGCACAAACCGGGGCAGAGATGGAACTACCCGTAGATCAATTTACTGGGCAGAGTGGGAGTTTACGTGTCGGAAAATCGTTCATCGTCTACTCGAAGACGATGACAAACGGTGTTCCGCTAACACTAGTCAAACGAATTCCGTATGCATCAGTCATCCAAGGGGCGAACGAAACGGCATTGATTCTTGTTTTAATTGGTCTCGTCTCACTCTTCGTCATGATCATTGCAGCAAGTCTCGTTGCTATGCAGATTACGAAACCAATCAAACAGTTGACGGCAAACGTCTGGCGAGTCGAACAAGGGGACTTATCCGCGCCATTCGTCGCGACGACGAATGACGAGATTGGATTACTCAATCGCCAGTTCCAACGCATGATTCAACGCATCGATCGTTTAATTAAACGGGAGTATCGACTGGCACTCGAGAATCGGACGAATGAGCTGAGGGCATTACAATCCCAACTCAATCCGCATTTCTTATTCAACGCCCTGCAATCAATCGGAACGACGACGTTACAGGGGGACCGGAAGATCGCGTACCGCTCGATCACCGGATTATCGCAAATGATGCGTTACTCGATGAATAATGAGCAGACGATCGTGACGTTAAAACAAGAAGTTGATCATCTTCAGGCGTATATTCGTTTGCAACAGCAACGTTTTCCAGAACGGTTTCGTTACATCGTTGACGTCCCGTGGCATCTCAATGACATTGAAGTGCCGAAGATGATCTTGCAACCATTCGCTGAAAATTACTTTAAACACGGCTTCCAACAACAATTAGCAGCGACAGAAAACTACCTTGCCTACAAAGTACGGACGGATGGTGGACGTCTCATCATTCAAATCGAGAATAGTGGTGCCATCCTTGAAACGGGACGACTTGAAGAAATCGATCGGAAAATGCGCATGCATCGTAGTCCGGAAGATCTCGAGACGAGCGGGATCGGTCTCCATAATATCTACGAACGTCTCTTGATTTTTTACGGGGAGGAAGCAAATATGACGCTCTCTTCTTCATCTGTAGAGGGCGGATTCAAAATCGTGATTCGGATTCCATATGAGAAGGGGGACTTGGCATGAACGTGTTGATCGTAGACGATGAACGACATGTACGGGAAGCGGTCAAACTGCTCGGAGAATGGGACAGTTGGCAGGTCTCACACATTTACGAAGCAGAACATGGGGAAGAAGCAAAACGCTTACTGGATACCGGAACGATTGATTTGATGCTGACAGATGTCGAAATGCCAGGACTCGACGGGTTAACGTTACTAGAATGGACAAAAAATCATCATCCAAAGGTCGTCACGATCGTGCTGACAGGGTATGATGATTATACGTATATGCGGCGTGCCATTTTGCATCAATCCTTTGATTATTTATTGAAGCCGGTTGATCCAGATGTACTCAATGATGCCTTGTCCCGCGCGATGGAATGTATCCATCCGGTGGTGGAATCAAGGGAAGCGATTGATCAAATCGCCAAATACATCGAAACGCATTATGCGGAAGAATTGACACTACAATTCATGAGCGAACGGTTTTACTTGAGCCGAGAGTATATATCACGACGCTTCAAACAGCGTTTTTCTGTTAACTTATCTGATTACATTCAAACGATTCGCTTGAATCGGGCGAAGGAGTTATTAAGTGAGACGGAAGCGCGCATTTACGAAATTGCACTTGAAGTTGGATATCAGGACGATAAGTATTTTCGGAAAGTGTTCAAAAAACAATTCGGTATGACACCGAATGAGTTTCGTGAATTGTTGTCGATTTAAATGACTATCGAGGAGGAATCGTACATGAGTGTACACATTAATGCAGCTGAAGGACAAATCGCCGAAACGGTCTTACTTCCAGGAGATCCGTTACGTGCCAAATACATCGCTGAGACGTTTTTAGAGGATGTCGTTCTCTACAATGAAGTTCGAGGAATGTATGGCTTCACAGGTACTTATAAAGGTAAAAAAGTTTCAGTCCAAGGAACAGGTATGGGTGTACCATCGATGTCGATCTATGCGAACGAACTCGTTCAGTCATACGGTGCGAAGAACTTGATTCGTGTCGGTACTGCCGGCGGTATCACACCAGACGTTAAAGTCCGTGACGTCGTCATCGCGATGAGTGCTTCTCATGATATGGCACAAAACCGTGTTCGTTTTAACGGTTTAGACTATGCACCGACAGCTTCTTTTGATCTGTTGCATAAAGCATATACAGCAGCAAAAGAACAAGGCATCGATGCAAAAGTCGGTCAGATTTTCACAACGGATCAGTTCTATCAAGATGATTTCCACCATTTCAAAAAATGGGCGGATTTCGGATGTCTTGCAATCGAGATGGAAGCGGCAGGTCTTTACACGCTTGCAGCGAAACATAAAGTGAATGCATTGACGATCTTGACGATTTCAGATCACCTGTTGACAGGAGAAGAAACGACATCAGAAGAGCGCCAGACGACATTCAACGACATGATGAAAGTTGCGCTTGAGACAGCGATTCAATTATAAGAAGGAAGACGGAGAAGCATCTCCGTCTTTTTTCATATCGAAAAAGAGATATGGTAAGATGAAAGCAGTATTGTAGATCAGTTAAAGGGGAGATTCTCGGATGGAAACAACGATTACAGAGACAGTGTTATCAGAACGCCTTCAGACGCAGCGCCACTTTTTCAAAACAGGTGCGACACGCAGTCTAGCCTTCCGCTTAAGTATGCTGACATTTTTACGCCAAGCGATCGAAACGCATGAAGCTGCAATTTATGAGGCATTAAAACAGGATCTCAATAAAGGACAGCATGACGCGTTCACGACTGAAATCGGATTCGTTTACGGAGAGATTCAGCGAATGGAGAGACAACTCCGTCGACTTGCACGTCCAAAGCGTGTGGCAACCCCTCTCTTGCACATCGGATCGAAAAGTGAAATTCAGTACGAGCCATACGGTAACGTTCTCGTCATCGCACCGTGGAACTATCCTTTCCAATTAGCACTTGCTCCCGTCATTGGTGCGATTGCTGCCGGGAACACGGTTGTCCTTAAACCATCCGAGCTGACACCGAACGTTTCTCGTGTATTACGAGAAGTCTTTGAAACAGCTTTTCACGAACGTTTCGGCATCGTCATTGAAGGAGACGCTGAAGTGAGTAGCGCCTTATTAAACGAACGTTTCGACTATATCTTCTTTACGGGCTCAACACGTGTCGGAAAAATCGTGCATCAGGCAGCGGCGAAACATTTGACGCCGGTCACATTAGAACTGGGTGGAAAATCACCGACGATCGTGCATAAGGATGCAGTTCTTCGTCTAGCTGCGAAGCGGATTGCATGGGGAAAATGGTTGAACGCCGGGCAGACATGTATTGCTCCGGATTACGTATTGATTCACGAAGATGTTAAAGAACGCTTCTTACAATTGATTGAAGAAGAAGCCTTCAAACAGTACGGGAACGGTGTTGGTGTTTCTTCGTATGTCAAAATCGTATCAGACGACCATTTGAATCGTCTAAGTAGTTATTTGACGCAAGGTACGATTGAATTTGGAGGACAAGTAGATCCAGAATCCCGCAAGATGGCGCCGACTGTCATGACGGATGTAGCGACGGATGCTCCATTGATGCAAGACGAAATCTTTGGACCGATTCTACCGGTACTCACATATCGTGAAATCGAGGAAGTCATCACGTTCGTCAATGATCGTGATAAGCCGCTTGCTCTCTATTTATTCACAGAAAATAAAGCCGTCGAACACCGTATCCTTGAACGGATTTCGTTCGGGGGTGGATGTGTCAACGATACACTGATGCACGTCGCGCAACACCACTTACCATTTGGTGGAGTCGGAGCGAGTGGGATGGGTGGATATCACGGGAAATACAGCTTCGAGACGTTCAGCCATCGAAAAGGAATTGTCAAAAACACGACAGCGTTCGATCTACCGTTCCGCTACATGCGAACAAATACCAATTCCAAATGGATGCGCTTTTTGTTATGATGAGCTGTGATTAATTGACTTAAGAAGGAGCTCTTCTCTTGAAAGATCAAGTAAAACAGTGGATTAAACGAACAGGTTTCATTGAATATGGTCTACGGACCGTCATGAAAGTTTTTACGTGGTTGCCACAAAAACGCAAACGAGTCCTTTTCGAGAGTTTTCTCGGAAAACAATATAGCGACAGTCCGCGAGCGATCTACGAATTGATGCGCTCGATGCATCCAGAATGTGAGTTGATTTTTAGTAAGCAACGAGGCGTTACGTTTCCACCAGACGTCAAGACGGTAGATCGGTTGACATTCCGTTGGATTTATTTGCTTGCGACGTCACGAGTCTGGGTATCGAATAGTCGATTACCAGGTTGGTTGATCAAACCGAAAAAAACGTATTATTTACAAACATGGCACGGCACACCGCTTAAAAAACTTGCGCTTGATATGGATGATGTCCAAATGGCGAATACGACGACAGAACGATATAAGCAAGGATTCAAGCAAGAAGCGGCAAAGTGGTCTAGCTTAGTTTCGCCTAATGCGTACTCTAGTTCAATCTTTCGACAGGCATTTGCATTCGAAGGTGAGATGCTAGAAATTGGATATCCTCGAAATGATATATTTTATCAAGAGGCACGGCATGCTAAAATCAAAGAAACGGTTTATCGCCACTATGAGATTAATCCTTCGAAAAAAGTCTTGTTGTATGCACCCACTTGGCGAGATAATGCGTTCGAAGGTCAAGGAAGATATTCATTTGAGCTGCCCTTTTCGTTAGAGGAATTTGAAAAGCGATTTGGGGATGAATATGTCCTGCTTGTCCGAATGCATTATTTAGTCGGAAGTCGTCTCGATGTCACTGCTTATCCATCCGTTCGAAATACATCGGACTACCCGGATATCGCAGAGTTGTATATGGCGTCAGACGCTTTGATCACGGATTATTCTTCTGTCATGTTTGACTTTGCGCACTTATCGCGTCCGATTTTATTCTATACGTATGATTTAGAACATTATCGTGATCAGTTGCGCGGATTTTACTTCGATTTTGAACAGGAGGCACCGGGACCATTACTATCGACGGAGACAGCACTATTTGCAGAACTCGATCAGTTGGATGATTGGCACACACGTTATGCGTCAGCATTCCGAGCGTTCCAAGAGACGTATTGTCAATGGGATGATGGGCAGGCTTCAGAACGGGCGATGAAGACGATTATAATGAGAATTTACGGATAAAAGGGAGAGCAAAATCATGAAGAAGGTAATTACGTACGGAACATTTGATTTATTGCATTGGGGTCATATCAATATCTTAAAACGCGCAAAAGAGATGGGCGACTATCTCATCGTCGCGATTTCAACAGACGAATTCAATCGTTTGAAACATAAACAGTCTTACCATAACTTCGAAAATCGGAAGATGATTTTAGAAGCTATCCGTTATGTCGATGAAGTCATTCCAGAGAACAGCTGGGATCAAAAAGTAGAAGATGTGAAGAAGCATGACGTCGACCTCTTCGTTATGGGTGACGATTGGAAAGGCGAGTTCGACTTCTTGAAAGAGCATTGCGAAGTTGTTTATCTTAGCCGGACTGAGGGTATCTCTACAAGTCAGATTAAAACGGAATTAGCTTCGAAGTGATTGAAGAGGAGACCACACGATCGACGTGCGGTCTTTCTTCGTAGAAGGGCAGGATGAAAGTGGTTAGAGAAGGAATCGTATGGATCTATCTGTTGTTATTTCGAATTTGTTATGGTGTCTTTCGGTGGTTGCCGCTTCGACCGGTCACTCTGTTTTGGATGACGTATGGTGATAATGCAAAACCTGTAAATGATCGTTTGACACATACTTTGCCAAATGAGAAGCGGTATCTTGTGTATGATCACCAGTTCATGAAACAACCGGATTTGTGGAGGGCAGATCGGATGCTTCGCTTTCGTCGTTTACGGTTCGTCCGGCTTGCGTATTTACTTGCAACTTCCCGGACGGTGTTCGTCGATAATTATGTCGCAGAATTCAGTGTCGCAAAAACGCGACGAGGAACACGACGTATCCAACTATGGCACGCGGCCGGAACATTAAAGCAGTTTGGACTGACTTCCTCAAAAAGTTTGTTCGTATCGGAACGGATACGCAATCGATTTCGACGAGTGTATCAGGAATATGGTGATTTCATCGTACCAGGGATGCGCTGTGCGACACAGTTCATGGCACCACACGATTTAAAACGTTCCCATTTTAAGTCGTTCGGCATGCCACGAACGGACTATTGGTTTGATGAGGAGCAACGAAAGCAGAAGATACTGGAATTAAGAAAACAATACGGAAAGACTGACCGCCGTATTTTATTGTATGCACCGACATACCGAGAATATAAAGGGATGGAAGATCATACGATTCAACAATTCGAACAACTCGCAAAAGCGGGGTGGACGATTCTCGTCAAATTACATCCGACGATTCGAGCGCTTTCTACCTATCGTTCTACGCATATTCATCTGTTAGACGATACGTATCAAATCAATGATTACTTGCTGATCACGGATGTTCTCGTAACCGATTATTCTTCAATTCCATTCGAAAGCTGTCTCCTCAAGATTCCAGCGTTCTTATATACACCGGACATCGACACATACCGCCAACTACCAGGACTCGTCGATCAGTATCCGAAGCCGTTACCTGTCCGACAGACAGAACGGATGGAGCAGCTGATGGAGTGGATCATGTCTGATACGGTACTTGAAGAATGTCGTCAGCACATGCAGGATTTCCAAACGAACTGGTATGATCAGACACCGGGTCAAGCAGTCAGTCGAATTGTTCATCATTACTATGGTGTAGATTAATGACATCAGTCCTGACGATTTTTTGTGCTTTCAAAAGCAGTCGTCAGGCAATATTTAAAATAATAATGTGAAATGTTGAACAAATTTTGACAATCTTTTGAAAATCCATTCTTTTCGACTGTGATGTTCTATACTAAAAGCAGAAGAAGAGGAGAGGAGAAATGGATATGCTAACTTGTGGAACGACTGAAGCTAATACGTTCGTCTTATCATCCGAGACACGAACGTTGCTTGAGAGCTTCATGACAGAAACGACGTTCAAAAAGGATTCCATCGTCTGTTGGGAAGGGGAAATGAACGATAAGTTGTTTTATGTGAAACAAGGAGGCGTCAAACTATCGAAGTTGACGAAAAAAGGTAGTCCATTACTCATGTTCTTATATTTCAAGGGAGATCTGTTTGGCGAATTTGATGTAGGAGAAGCCTTTCCGAGTTCCTATAGTATCGAAACAATGGAAGATAGCATCATCGGGTTCTTATCAAAAAACCAATTAGAAGAGCTGATGAAAAAAGACGGTGCCTTTGCGCTTGAGATCATGCGATGGCAAGCATTGATGCGAAAACAGACAGAAACGAAACTACGGGACTTGCTACTGTTCGGAAAACCAGGTGCATTAGCGTCGACGTTACTTCGTCTGATTGCGATGGAAGGGGAACAAGTGGGAGAAACCTACCGTCTTGCGAAGCGACCATCCGACGGGGAATTCGGTCAATTGATTGGTGCACCACGTGAGACCGTTAATCGGATGTTTTCCCAGTGGAAAAAAGAAGGGGTCATTTCGATGACAGCAAAAGAAATCATCATTCACGATCCGCAATACCTACGGGATCTGTGTCATTGTGAAGGGTGTCCGGCAGGTGTTTGTCGAATTTAATAGGATGTACGACCAATCTTGGCGCGAAACAGGACTTTCCTGTCTCGCGTCATTTTTTTGTGTGTAGAAGCCTTTTTTACTCTCATCTAGATGTGAACTTTTTGTGTGTTTTCGAAATAAAAAGTGCGGAATTTCATATTTGACGTGATATTTATCACAGTTTCCTGACTTGTTGAATTCTTACAATAAAGACAAGTTCAAAGCAGGAGAGGAGTAATCACCGTGAGCCAAAAAACAGAATCAAACCTCAAAGGAACATTCGTTGCCGTCCTGATTGTAGCAGGTGTCATCATTGGGATGTGGAGCTCAATCTTTTTATTGTTCATATCACGTTAAGGGGGAATCACGATGCACATTCATCGTCTAGAAAAAATCTGGTTGATCTTCGGAGTAACGATGCTAGCGGTCTTCTTAACTATCATCGGTGTATCAGCCTTTGCATCCGGGAATCAACCACCATCCGATGCAACGTTGATTGATCCGACGAAAGTCGATCAAACAAAACCGTTCGATAAGCCAGGACTAAAGAAGATTGATGATGACCGTTACGAAGCGGTCATCGTTTCACAAGCTTTTCAGTTTACGCCAAAAGATATGGTCATACCTAAAGGAGCGACAGTCGATTTTCTTGTGACATCAAAGGACGTCGTCCATGGATTTGAAATCGTCAAGACGAACGTCAACATGATGGTCGTTCCGGGACATATCAACTCGATCGAGTATACGTTCAAGGAAGCTGGCGAGTATCTCGTCGTCTGTAACGAATACTGTGGAAATGCTCATCATATGATGGCAACTAAAATCAAGGTGGTGGAATAAGATGAATGCCATTTCAAAAAAACTACGACAGTTCGAGATGGAACGTGGTCTACCGGCTACCGTCATTGGAATCAAGGAAGCAAAACTCGCTTTTGCCCATGTCAGTTTTTCACTTGTTGCTTTATTGATCGGCGGTCTATGTGGATTACTACAAACGATGGTCCGGACAGGTGCCATCCCAGAAATCGCCGGAGTCGGATACTATGAACTTCTGACTGCACACGGATTGATGCTTGCGATCGTTTTTACGACGTTATTTATTTTTGGATTATTGTTCTCATTTTTAGGTCAATCGTTTGGACGTTTCGAAGAATTTCCTCGTCGCCTCGGGTGGGTCGGATTCTGGTTCATGATCCTTGGCGTCGTCCTCGTCACATGGATGGTGCTTGCAGGTGAGGCTTCCGTCCTTTATACATTCTATGCACCACTTAAGGCGCATCCTGTATTTTATATCGGACTCGTCATCTTCGTTGTCGGAACGTGGATTGCTTCTTTTGCTATGTTCCGGATGTACGCCGATTACAAGCGGGAGCATCCGGGTGTCCATCCGCCACTTCAAGCGTATATGAGCATCATGACTGCCTTACTGTGGGTCGTTGCAACACTCGGCGTAGCAGCAACGATTCTCTTTCAGTTGCTTCCTTTATCCCTCGGTTGGACGGATAAGGTCGGGATCGAACTATCCCGGACGCTATTTTGGTACTTTGGTCATCCACTCGTCTATTTTTGGTTGTTACCTGCATACATCGTCTGGTATACCGTCATTCCAAAAATCGTTGGAGGGAAGATTTTTTCTGACGCGTTAGCACGAATGTCATTTTTATTGTTCCTACTCTTTTCGTTCCCGGTCGGTTTTCACCATCAATTGTTAGAACCGGGGATCTCTGCTTTTTGGAAGTATGTCCAAGTCGTCTTGACGTTCCTTGTCATCATTCCATCATTGATGACGGCCTTCTCCATGTTTGCGACTTTTGAGTTGGCGGGTCGCCGGAAAGGGGCGACTGGTATATTTGGTTGGGTGAAAAAAATGCCATATCGTGATGTCCGTTTCCTTGCACCATTCATCGGGATGTTGTTCTTCATTCCAGCGGGTGCTGGTGGTGTCATCAATGCATCCCATCAACTAAATATCATTGTGCATAACACGTTATGGGTCACAGGACACTTTCATATTACGGTCGGTGCAGCTGTGGCATTGACGTTCTTCGGAACGGCTTACTGGCTTGTCCCGCTCTTACGTGGTCGGACGTTAACGGCAGCAATGAATCGTCTAGGACTCATCCAAACGGCTGCTTGGACGATTGGGATGCTCTTCATGTCGACAGCGATGCATATCTCAGGACTACTCGGTAACCCAAGACGGACTGGACCAGCAACCTATTTCAAGGACTCCATCGTCGCTGACTGGATTCCGTATCATGTCGCAATGGCGATTGGTGGAACAATTTTATTTATTTCAATTCTACTATTCCTCTATGCGATGTTCCAACTCGCATTCCGCACACCGAAGGGAAAAGAAGAGTTTCCAATTGCTGAAACAGAAGAAGAGGCGATGGCAACACCGCTCTTCTTTGAGAACTGGAAGTTATGGATTTTCGTGACGTTCGCTTTAATTGCTTTTGCATACACGGTGCCGATCTGGCATATGATCGAAAATGCCCCTCCAGGCGCACCAGGATGGAAGCTCTGGTAAATCATATAACGAAAAGCGAAGAACCCCGAATCGTTTCCGAGTAGGAGACGATTCGGGGTTCCTTGTGTGAGCTGAAGGAATAAGTAATGAAGTGCTAACTCTTATTTGACGAGATTATGCTTGAAAGCATAAACGACGGCTTGTGTGCGGTCTACGACATCAAGTTTCGATAAGATGTTCGAGACGTGTGTCTTGACGGTTTTTAAGGAAATGAATAATTCGTCTGCGATTTCTTGGTTCGCCATACCACGAGCCATCAATTGAAGAACTTCCTGCTCACGTTCTGTTAAGTCGTCATGTAAGTGTGTCGTAGGACGACGGAGACGTTCCATCATTTTACCTGTCACTTGTGCTGCCATGACAGATTGACCGTTTGCGGTCTTACGAATCGCTTCTGCAATATCAAAAGCGCTAGCTGTCTTTAAGACATAACTCATCGCACCGGCTTCGATGACAGGATAGACTTTCTCATCATCAAGAAAACTCGTCACGACGAGAATTTTTGCTTCCGGCCAGTCCTTGCGGATCAGTCGTGTTCCTTCGACGCCATCAACTGGTTCCATCACTAAATCCATCAAGATGACATCCGGTCGGTGTTCAAGCGCAAGCAAGGCTCCTGCTTGACCGTCCGATGCTTCAGCGACGACCTCGATGTCTGGTTGTGTGGAAAGGAAAGCAGACACACCGGCCCGGACCATCTCGTGATCATCTACTAATAATACGCGTATCATACTTGCACCATCCGATCTTTTCTAAGTTTGACTTCGATTTGGGTTCCTTGTCCAGGAACACTGACAAGACGAATCGTTCCGCCCATCTCAGCCGTTCGTTCCCGCATCGAATTAATGCCGTAAGAGGCAAGCTTTTTTTCATCGACGACGAATCCAACACCATCATCATTCATGCTCAAGATGACTGTTTCGTTGAATTGCCGGAGTTCGATATCCATATGAGAAGCTTTCGCGTGACGTAATGCATTCGTCAATCCTTCTTGGACGATTCGGAACAACTCGTTTTCGATTTGTCGTGGGAGTGTCATCTCTTCTAACTTCCAACTCAATTGTGTAGACTGCTTTCTAGATAATTCTTCGAGCAATTGCGAAAGTCCTTGTTGTAACGTCATTCCTTCGAGTTCGACGGGGCGAAGTTGAAGTAAGAGCGAGCGCATTTCAGACTGCGCCGTTTGTGCCATCGTCTCGACCATCTCGATTTGTTTGGCGGCAGCTTCAGGTTGAGACAGAATCGTCTGTTTGGCTGCTGTCGTCATCATCGAGATGGCATAAAGCTGTTGCGACACGGAGTCGTGTAAATCACGTGCGAGTCGCTTGCGTTCTTCCGTGACAGCTTGAACCCGGACTTGCTCGACATGTTGCGGACGTGTGCTGATCTTTTGGACGGTCTCGACTTGTTCATCGATGCGTTTCCCGATCCGCGACAAGCGTGTCAACGTATGAAAGTAAGGACCCGGAACGATCGTCACATCTTTTCCTTGTTCCAGTTCAATGATCGCAGTCGTGACACGTTTGAAGTCACGGCGCAAGAAAAAGTAATGCATGCTACCGATTGCAAGCGGCAGTAGTAACGATAGTCCGATGACGAGTAGCAGGACAGGGAAATCTTGTTGCCGGACAAAGAGAACATGCCAATCGACTTGACGTGTACTTAAGAACAACAACGTCGTCATGACGGCTGTCAAAAAGCCCGTCATGACTTGGAGCGCAATGACACCAAGCGGGAATTGATCACGCTTCATATCGAAGACACCTCCACGTTGCCGATTCCGAGCATGACATGAATACGAACTTTACGCGTTGCTTCACCGTATTCCGGTGCTCGGAATTGAATACGTCGATTGAAGAAGGTCGGAATCCGTCGGATGTCTGTCTTGACGCTTCCGAAGCCGATTGAAGTATCGAGCGTATAGTCGTATCCAGACGGTAACAGAATCCGGACGTCCCCGACGACGCCGCTGACGACGATTAAAGTCTCACCTTCCGGGACGTAAGCATGCGTCAAATCGATTTCTAAATCCTTGACGATGAACTGTTCACTTAAATCCTGTAAGACATACGGTGCATCGGCTTGGGTCGAGAAGGAATAGGCTGGCTGAATCTTGATGCCTTCCTCTTCATATTGATGCGGGGCAATCCGTGAAAACAAAAATTCGCGGACGGAATGCCGTGTCACGAGAATGATCCCGAGATAGAGCAAAATCCCGGCAATGACAAAACCGATGGCAGCCGAACTGAGGACAACGCCAGCAAGGATGATCGTACCGACGATGTAGAATAGAATCGCTAGTTTTTCATGATTACGGCGCCGGAAATGGATCCCGACGTAATACAGCAGGAAAGGAAATAGAACACCAAATAATACGTTTCCTGCACCGGATAATAGGTCGTAGAACAGACCGAGGGCGAACAGGATCGATACGTAACCGACCAGTTGTTTCGTACTTAATCGTCGCACGATCAATCTCCTTTCTAACATGACAAAGGGAGGCATACGCCTCCTTCGCCATTGACTGCTTATTGGTGAATGCGGCGCTCGAGCTCAGCGATACGCGCATCGATATCATCTTCATCGACGACAGGTTGTTTTGCTTCTGGTTCTTCCGTCGTGAACGGATGTGCTTCTTCCTTTATAGTAGCATTTGGTTCACGATCTAGCACCTGGTTCATCTTGTTTTTTAAGTTCGAGACGTTTTCACGCATCATCCACTCGTACCGTTTATTTTGTAGATCCTCTAGCTTTAACTTCAACTCGAGAGCTTCGCGTTCCAGCTCGTTCAACTCGCGTTTTGTTTCAGCGACAAGTTCTTCAAAGAACCGGTATTGCTCACCATAATGTTTCGATTCGATGGCTGCACGTTCAGCAAGTTGTTGTTCACCGGCTTCGTTTGCAATCTCCACTTGCTTAAAGCGTTTATCGGCTAAATCTTTCGCTTCTTCTTGTTTATGCGTTAATTCTTGCAGTAACGTCCGTTGACGCTCTAGGAGTCGATCAATCTCTTTTAAGTCAGCTTCTGTTGAGCGGATATGACGAACCAGTTTTTTAGCGGGTACTTCGCCCTGTTCGGCTGCTTTTTTGACTTCTGTCATCATCTGTGTCGCAAAATCATTGAGTTGATCAAATACGTTCTTCATGAAAAATTCCTCCTTGGAAGTAGCAAATGGTATAGGGGCATGTTTTTAATTAAAATCGTTTTTCGTCTAGGTCTTTCCAATCTGCTTCAAAGTGCGTCGTTGATGTACGGCGGCGGGCAAATAAGTTTTGAACGTCGACACGCTGTAATTTCATACGCATGTAACCGACGTATAATGCGATTGCTGCGGCGATTCCGATGACAGCCCAGATGTTCGAGAGGGCAAGCCCGATCCCGATAGCTGCAAGTAATCCAAAGCCGAGTTTCGCTGGCCACTTACTGGATTGCATGAACTTGCTGATGGAATAGAACGCGAGCAACGCCCCTAAACCAAGTCCGACCATGTGCGGTAATGTTCCGATAACGACAGCGAGTAATGCGAGTCCCGCAAGAATCATCACCACTTGTTTTCCTTTCGATTGCTTCATGAGGAAGCCTCCCTTGTGTTGATACCTTTATGATACGGGAGTCCCTTGATTCACACGACGCTCTTTGGACCGTATTTGCTCTCGGACTTAAGGCGGAGAGAAGGTCTGACTTTGAGGGAAGCGCTATCAGAATGAACGATTGATATGATATTCTAGAAAGGAATCGAATTGAGAGGAGTGATGTTGATGAGTGCAACTATCAACGCTAAAAAAGTAACATGTGTCGGAAGCCAGGGAGGGGTTTCCCTCCCTTAAATCAGAGGAGGAAACCATTTGAACGAATGGGGTACACTACCTGTCTACGAAACGACAGGAACAGAACGATTAGGACGAATTATTGCCGTCTATCAAACACATTATCGCGTCATGACGGAAGAAGGAGAGTCACTCAGCGAACTATCTGGTAAATTGCGTTTCCAAACTACGACGAAGTCAGAATTGCCGGCAGTCGGAGATTGGATCATCCAAACGGAGCGAGAACCGGGGAAGGGACGGATTGAGCGTGTCTTACCTCGATCGTCTCAATTTTCTCGAAAAGCAGCCGGCACGGAAACCGAGGAACAAATCATCTGCGCAAATGTTGACGTTGCCTTGCTTGTTATGGCTTTTGGACATGACTTCAACGTCCGTCGACTGGAACGTTATTTAACAGTTGCTTGGGATGCAGGGGTGACACCAATCATCGTCCTGACGAAAAAGAGTTTAATGCAGTCAATCGCAGGAGAACTGCAGGCTGTCGAAGCGATCGCTTTCGGAACACCGATCCTTGCCGTTGATTCTTTAAGCGGTGACGGATTAGAAGAGTTGCGTGAACAGTTACAAATCAAGCAGACGATCGTGTTAGTCGGATCGTCCGGTGTCGGGAAGTCGACGCTCGTCAATGCCTTAGCTGGAGAGCAGTTAATGGAGACGGGGGGCGTACGGGAAGACGATGAACGAGGACGTCACACGACGACGCATCGCGAACTGAAACGACTTGCGAATGGTCTGTTGCTCGTTGATACACCAGGGATGCGGGAATTAGCCTTGTGGGACGGAAGTGATGGTTTATCGTCGACCTTTTCCGATATCGAAGAACTTGCTGGGAACTGTCGTTTCCGAGACTGTGAACATGACAAGGAACCGGGATGTGCTGTACGAACAGCTTTACAGGATGGAACACTATCCTCCGAACGTTGGAATAGCTTCGTGAAGTTAAAGCGAGAAATCGCTTATGCGGAACGTAAGCAAAATGCTGCGTTGCAGGCAGCGGAGAAAGACAAGTGGAAAAAAATCCACAAACAAGCACAAGCGCATACGAAAGTGAAGTATCAAAAGCGATAACGTGACTGACATACGAAAAGCATCTGCAGCGGAAAAGGAGTCCCTTTTTCCAAGCAGATGCTTTTTCTCGTTATTCTTTTGAAAGTGATTCATTTGTTTCTGTATTGAACGGCACGATGCCCGTTAAGGCGTCAAGACGATGTAAGTCGGATTGAATCGCTTCAGGATCACTTTGACGCGCATTTCGTACGGTGGCTGTTCCGACCGGATGATCGTTGAATCCATCCGTTAAATCAAACGTCCGGTTCGATAGCCGATCGGTGAAATAGCGATCGTGAGAGACGAAGAGGAGTTCGCCAGGGAAGACATCGAGAGCGGCTTCGATTTGTTCACGTGTTGCGAGATCCAAGTAGTTTGTCGGTTCGTCGAGAATAAGCAAGTGAGCACCAGAAAAATACAGGCGTAAGAAAGCAATCCGACATTTTTCACCCATGCTGGCGTCAGTAATCGACCGGTATACCTCATCGCGCCGGAATAAAAAACAGGCGAGCAACGTCCGGGCGTCCGTCTCACTCATCGTGCCGTACTCGAGTAACACATCTAACAACGTTCCTGACGTCGGTAAGTGGGAAAGGGCTTGTGAAAAATAGCCGGTTTTTAATCGAGGATGGCGGATCACGTTCCCTTGATCGGGAACATATTCACCTTCGATGAGACGTAGTAAGGTCGTTTTTCCGCTCCCATTCGGTCCAATGACAGCAATCCGGTCGCCGCGCTCTATCGTAAATGAGATATCGTTTAGAATGGTTTTCGTCTCATGTCTAAACGAGACACCTTCGAACGAAACAAGTCGCTTCGCATGCATTGCTTCATGTTGGAATGCGACGTGAACAGTCGGTGCAGTTTCTGGTTTTTGTATGCGGTCCTCTAGGAGACGCTCGAGTTGTTGCTCTTTTGCTTTGACTTTTGTTGCGTGTTTAGCGGCTTTCTTTTTCGCATACGGATCACGTTCACTGGCTTGATCCGTAGCTTTTTGATGCCACTGCCGATAGCCCTGGATCATGCGGGTCAGCTCTTTACGTGTACGTTCTTGTTTTTCATACGCTCGTTGTTGCGACAGAGCTTGATGTTCTTTTTGTTCTTTATAGGACTGGTAGTTTCCGCTGTATCGCGTTGCTCCTGATTCGGACAGTTCAATGACGGCATCTGCCGTCGCATCAATGAAAAATCGTTCGTGTGAGACATAAAGAATCGAGATCTGTGACGTGTTGACCCATTCCGTGAGCCACTCGAGTGTCTCTTGATCTAAATGATTCGTCGGTTCATCGAGAATGATGAAATCAGGTCGCGACAGGAGTAGACAGGCCAGTTGGAGGCGTGTCTGTTCACCACCGCTTAAACTGGATGCTTCGTGTGTCCAAAGTGCTTCATCTAATTTCACTTCTTTTAAGACGCGTGCTGCATCTGCTTCAAGGGAGAAGGCATCCCGATCAAGTGCTTGTTGATAAACCGTCAAATCACCGTTCATGGCGTCAGCGCGAAGTTGATAACGGACTGAATCTGCTCGTTCGACGACATCAAGAACGGTTTGATTATCCGCTCTGAAGTGTTGCGATAGTAGACCGAGCTGTTTGTAATGACGCTTGATTGAACCGGACGTCGGCTTAAGTTGGTCAGCGATTAAATGTAACAGTGTCGTTTTTCCAATACCGTTCGGACCAATCAAGGCGACGTGTTCGCCAGCATGAATGTGAAAAGAGACGTTCGTGAAAAGTCGTCGTTCGTCGTAATCCATCGAAAGGTGTTGAATCGTAAGTGTTTCAGTAGGCATAAAAGCAGCTCCTTTAGGGTTCATTTCCAGTAAGATGAAATGAAAACACACCATCCGAAGCGCGCGGATGGTGTGCAGGAGTAACTCAAAGAAGGGAATGACCAAAGACTGGTCACACCGAAAAAGAGCAGACTCGTAGCGTCAAGCATCCGCAACTGCATTGCGAAAGAGATGATTTCATTCATCAAGCGACGTGTACGAGTGATTGCTTCATGTCGGTGTTGTACCTCCTGTTCATAATCTATGAAGTCATTGTAACAAAATGGAAACGTTAACACAAGTACGATTCAAGGAGCGTTTGCGCAGCATTTGTTTCTTCCGGCGAAGGGGGAAGAACATCCGTCAACGGATAAGCAAGACCGAGGTTTTCCCACTTATAGACTCCGAGTTGATGATACGGAAGTACTTCGACGCGCTCGACGTTTCCGAGCGTCCGGATGAACTCACCGGTCTGACGGAGGAACTGCTCCGACATCGTAATGCCTGGGACGAGGACGTGGCGGATCCAGACAGGAATGTTTCGCTCAGCCAGGCGTTTTGCGAAAGTGAGTGTATTGGCGTTACTCCGTCCGGTCAAGACGCGACAAGCGGCATCGTCGATATGTTTGATATCAAGCAACACCAAATCCGTCGCATCGAGAATCGCATCGATGTTTTTTGGAACGACGGATCCTGCTGTGTCGATGACGGTATGCAGCCCATGGCGTTTTGCTTCTGTTAAAGCAGCCTCCAGGAATTCTGGCTGAGCGAGCGGTTCACCTCCGGAGAAGGTGATGCCGCCACCCGTTGCCTCGAAAAAGGAGCGATAGCTGATTGCTTCTTTTATGACTTCGTCTGCTGAAACACGGCGTCCGCAACCAAATTCCCAGGTATCGACGTTATGACAGTATTGACATCGTAATGGGCATCCTTGCGTGAAAACGATGAATCGAATGCCTGGACCATCGACCGTTCCACATGATTCAACAGAGTGGATCATCCCGTGCGTCATCCTGCTCACTTCCTTTCACATACTAAACTGTTTAGAGAGAACCGTGGAACGTTCGATTGATGACGTCAATCTGTTGTTCACGCGTCAATTTAATGAAGTTGACGGCATATCCGGATACACGAATTGTCAATTGTGGATACTGCTCCGGATGTTCCATGGCATCGAGTAACGTCTCACGGTCAAAGACGTTAACATTCAAGTGATGACCTTTTGAAGTCGTACCGCCCATATATCCGTCAAGTAAACCGACCGTATTGCGAATTCGTGTTGCCTCATCCTTACCAAGTGCTTTTGGAACGATCGAGAACGTGTACGAGATACCATCGAGTGCATGTTCATATGGTAATTTTCCGACAGATGTCAGTGCGGCGACAGCACCACGAGTATCACGTCCATGCATCGGGTTAGCACCCGGTGCGAATGGTTCGCCAGCGCGACGACCATCCGGTGTATTCCCTGTTTTTTTACCATAGACGACGTTTGAAGTGATCGTCAGGACAGACTGTGTCGGAAGTGCATTCCGGTACGTTGGATGTTTACGGATTTTTTCCATGAACAGTGTCACGAGATCAACAGCCATTTGATCGACTCGTTCATCGTTATTCCCGAACTTCGGAAATTCACCTTCGATTTTGAAATCAATCGCAATCCCGTCTGCATCTCGGATCGGACGGACTGTCGCGTAACGGATAGCAGATAGACTATCGGCGACGACTGATAAACCAGCGATACCACACGCCATTGTCCGTAGGATTTCTGGGGCATGCAAAGCCATTTCAATCCGTTCGTAACTATATTTATCGTGCATATAATGGATGACATTGAGTGTGTTGACATACAGTTCTGCTAACCAATCGAGTTGACGATCGTAAGCCGCCATGACGGTTTCGTAATCGAGTACCTCATCGAGCATCAATGGTGTAGCGGGAGCGACTTGAATTTTGAGCTTCTCATCAATCCCACCGTTGATCGTATAGAGTAATGCTTTCGCAAGGTTCGCCCGTGCACCGAAGAATTGCATCTGTTTGCCGATCCGCATGGCGGAGACGCAACAAGCGATACCGTAATCATCCCCGTAGACCGGTAACATCAAATCATCGTTTTCGTACTGAATCGAGCTCGATACGATCGACATCTTCGCACAAAATTCCTTGAATCCGCGTGGAAGCTGAGTAGACCAGAGGACAGTCAAGTTCGGTTCCGGTGCCGGACCGAGTGTCGAGAGCGTGTGTAAGAAGCGGAATGAACTTTTCGTGACGTTTGATCGACCATCTTCACTCATACCACCGATTGATTCCGTGACCCACGTCGGATCACCTGAGAAGAGATCGTTATAGTCCGGTGTCCGCAGGAATTTGACGATCCGAAGCTTCATGACGAAATGATCGACGAGCTCTTGTGCGGTTTCTTCCGTTAATCGGCCGGTCGCAAGATCACGTTCGACATAAATATCGAGGAACGTCGAGACTCGACCGAGGGACATAGCGGCACCATTTTGCTCTTTGATCGCAGCAAGATAAGCAAGGTAGACCCACTGGAACGCTTCTTGTGCCGTTTCTGCCGGACGGGAGAGATCAAAACCATAGCGTGTTCCAAGTTCAGTCAGTTCCATCAATGCACGTAATTGCTCATTCATCTCTTCACGGTCACGGATCATTGATTCAGAGAGGAAGCCACCGCGTGCCTTCAAATCCCGTTTGCGCTCCTCAATCAAGCGTGCTGTACCGTACAAGGCGACGCGACGATAGTCGCCAATAATCCGACCGCGTCCATAGGCGTCTGGTAGTCCGGTAATGATACCGGCTTTACGTGCTGCGCGCATTTCTGGCGTATAGGCATCGAAGACGCCTTGGTTATGTGTCTTCCGGTATTCGCTAAAAACTTTCGTCACGGTCTCATCTGCTTCAAATCCGTAAGCAGCTAAAGCATCGTTTACCATGCGAATCCCGCCGTTCGGATGGATCGAACGTTTGAACGGTTCGTCCGTTTGTAAGCCGACGACTTTTTCGAGCGATTGATCAAGGTAACCCGCAGCATGCGATAGGATCGATGAAGGTGTTTTGGCATCGACGGCGAAAACTCCACCGCGTTGTCGTTCTTCATTCGTCAGCTGTAGAATTTGTTGCCAGAGTTGTTCCGTTGCTTTCGTTGGACCCACTAAAAAGTGATCATCTCCTGTATATTCCGTGCGATTAAGTCGGATGAAGTCTGCAACATCGATTACATTTACCCATTCACCAGACGTAAAGGTCGCCCAGGCACTCGTTTTTTCTAATAACATGGATACCACTCCTTTAAAATTGAGCTAAAATCAGTTCCTTATGTGAATAGTGTAACAAAAGGACAGGTGAATTCCCTTTACGTTCATGTGAATGTTTTAACAAATGTAAAAGCGTTGATATGACAAGCTTTCTTCAATTCTGTATTCATATAAGAACGAATTAGAAAAAACAGTTGGAGCTTGCTAAATCAAGGTTTTTTGAGGACTGTATGAGTTGAATTGAAAAAGAATCACTAGAACAGTTGAAACTGTGAGGAATGTCACGCGACGGTATCTTGTGTTTTTAGGACGTATCGTTGACAATGAAAAAGGGAATATAGAACGTGGAGGTGTGCCAAATGGAGTATGTGTCATTAACACAACAAGGAGACTATCAGTCAGGAGACTGGGTCTCGCTAAAAATCGGTTCGGACGGTTCGACACGAACTGGGATGATCACGGAATTCGAAAGTGATGGATTCTGGATTCGGTTTGAGGATGACTTTGATTATGAAGACTTTATCGGCTATGATGAATCGTATTGGATTGCGCTTGTTCGCCGTCCGGTTGACGTAAAAGCGACGTATGCAAGTCTTGCAGAGTATCCGGCACTCGCTGCTGAGTTACAGGATCGTGTCATCCAAGGATTTGAGATTCTAGAAGAAGAAGCAGGAGAAGAAGAAGTCCGGTTCCACATTCGATTGCTCGATGCAGGAAATGAATATACACAAACGTTACGGGGTTACCGTGATGGATCAGGAGATCATGTCGAATACGTAACGGCATGATGGAATTAAGAGAGTAGGAGAAATCGTTATGAATTTTACAAAACCATTTTTACAAGAAGCATGGGAACGCGCACGTTTTACGGAGTTGATGCCTGTTCAAGAACAAGCGATTCCGTTGTTGCGCGAAGGAAAAGATGTCCTTGCTGAAGCGCCGACAGGAACAGGGAAGACGCTTGCCTATGTCATTCCAGCTTTAGAAAAGATTGAAGTAGAAGAACCGCACGTACAAGTCGTCATCACAGCACCCACTCGAGAACTCGTCATGCAAATCCATCAAGTCATCCAATTATTTGCCCAAGGAAGTGGCATTAAATCTGGAGCATTCATTGGTGGCGTTGAATTGAAGCGACAATATGAGCGATTGAAGAAAAAACCACAAATCATCGTTGGAACACCAGGACGTCTCGTCGAGTTGATTGACTCAAAGAAGCTGAAGATGCATAAAGTGAAGTTGATTGTCTTAGATGAAGCGGATCAAATCTATGAGAGTGGTATGAGTGACTCGGCGACACGGATCGCAAACAGTGCATTACGCGATCGTCAACTGGCATTTGTATCAGCGACATTGCCGGAACGGACAGCAGAATGGGGACGGACACTTGCGAACGACCCTGAGACGATTCGCGTCGAACGTGCCGTCAGCACACAAGTGACATTTGGTTATCTAGAGACATCACGTCGTCAGAAACCAGAGTTGTTACGTCGTCTTGCGAACATGCAAGGATCAAAAGTGCTGACATTCATCAACAATCGTTCATTCCTCGGACCATTGAATGGCGAATTAAGTAAATTCTCATTAAAGTATCGGATTCTAGACGCTGAAAAAGGGAAACGTGAGCGGATGGAGACATTACGTTCTTATAAAAAAGGGGAGTTCCCCTTACTCGTCACGACAGGTCTTGCAGCACGTGGACTTGATATCGAGGCGGTCACGCACGTCGTTCATTATGATTTGCCGGAGTCGCTTGACGATTTCGTTCACCGCTCAGGACGGACGGGACGCGGAAATGCAAACGGGATGGTGCTCGCTCTTGTAACGGATCAAGATTTAAAGCACTTAAAAACACTTGCGAAACAAATGGGCGTCGAGATGGAACCAATGGAAATTTACCGTGGAGAAGTGATTCCAAAACGTGAATTCACAGCACCACAGACGATTAAGCGACCGGCTACTCCTCACCGGAAAGGGCGATCGAAATGAAGAACGATCGAAAAGTAATTCCATTTCCGACGACGGTTTCTGAAGCGGAAATGAATGCAGCCTTGAAGAAAATGTATCAAGAGGCAGCAACAGCGCGTAGTACGGATTGGGTCGCTTTCATTGAAGAGATTGCGACGGAAGGACGTTGGTATTTAAAAGATGCTGAATTGTTCCGGGATTTGTTCGTTGACTGGGCGATCTTCTATGAGACAGATGATCAAGGGAAAACGCCTCACGGTCGTTTTCTTGAGCAAGTAAAAGAAGAGTTATCGCCTAGTCTCTATCGTGCCTTACGTGGACTAGCAGACCCAATGCCCTCATTGTTTCAGGTCGAGGCGGAGGGCGTCGTTGATTTAATGTCAAAACAAACGTATCAGACCGATTTGACTGAGATTGAAGTCGAAGTCGGTGATTTATTAGTTGGGAAACTACTCTACATTTCGGGAAAATGGCGTTTTGCGATTGCTTATATGAAGGTAGCGCGCGCATTAGTACCGGAAGTCCTTGCCTTGCTAACCGATTTCGTAGATGAAGTAGGAGAAGATGCGTTACTTCGGCAGTATCCTGAATTCTGTGCAGAGTTAATCGATTTACTCCTTGATATCGAAGAGGGCAATATCGCACCAAGACCAGAAGAATAAAACGAAAACCTAGAACAATTGACCCCAAGCGCGGTCAACTCGTTCTAGGTTTTTTTTTCATGAATCCGCTCGATATAAAGAGACGTCGTTTTTATCCCGATGTTTTACACGATACATGGCAAGATCGGCTTGTTTTAAGCATGTTTCAAGATCGGATTGATTACGTGCCGTCACACCGATGCTGGCGGAAACAAATAGGGATTGTCCTTTATAGACATAAGGGCGCCTTAAATATTGTAAGAAGGCTTTACATTTCCGACGTAAAGATAGTTCGTCATCAGCTTGCAGGAGAATCGCAAATTCATCTCCACCTAGTCGATAGACCTGTTCTAAAGCATTCGTATGATCATGTAATCGCTTCGCAACCTCAATCAATACATAATCACCGGCCTCATGACCATACGTATCATTGACTTGCTTAAAACCATCTAAATCGACCACTGCCAGATAATTCATCTCAGGTAAACGGTCTGAAAAATCTCGTTCTAAGGAACGACGGTTACCGATACTTGTCAAAGCATCATGATAAGCGTGATATTCAATTCGTTTCTGTCTGAGCTTTCGCTCGGTGACATCATGTAAAATCGTAAATCGTCCCATTGAAGTCGAAGCGATTTGAATCGGAATATCAATGATTTCATACTGTTTTTGTTGTTCATCTTCATACTCGTCAACATCTGTTTCAAGTGTCTCTAATAAGTGACGCATCGTACGAGGGACCTGTTCAATCGTCATATCGGGCAAATGAAACAAACGTTGGGCAGCTAAATTCGCATACAGAGCAGTTCCGGATTGATCAAGCCGAATCATCGGATCAGGATGACCGAGAAAGAGTGGAATCACTTGCTGTTCGCTTTCTTGAATTTGTTGTTTTCGATGCTCGATGCGTGAAGCAAGCTGTTCGTTCCGGTCGTGTAATTGAGCGACAATCAATCCATGCTGACGTGCAATCAAGATTTGTCGAATGATTAGCAAAAATAAAATGATAAAGATATCGAGCTTCCCGCCTTCTTGTTCGACCATGTAATGGATAAATAAAGGAACCGCTAGTAAAGGGAGCCATGAGCGGGGGATGACCGTCGTTCGGATGGTTCCTTCTTCAATATGATCAACGTGCCATAAAATCGCTGCACTTTGCGCCAACCGGATCAATATCGGGAAAAACAACAGATAATTCGCTGAGAAATCTGGGAAATAGACACTTGAGACTTCATAGATGCCGCGAATGAAAATCGATAAAAACAATAAAAACAATGTCATCCGTGATACCCAGTGTGTTTCTTGAATGAATGTAAAATAGAAGAAGACAAATAAACCGAGTGACGTGTTCGTAATGACGATGATGGCGTAAGGGACAGTTTGCAGCCCCGGATTCGTCAGTTCATTGAGAACGTGAAACGCAACGAGTCCAATAAATACGACGATGATCGCAGCATCGACGAAAGCAAGCACGTGTTGTCCGAGCGTTCGTTTTGTGATGATCCGGTAAAAGATCGCGTATAAAAATACATAATGCGATATCGAAAACAAAACCAGACTGTAGACAGCGGGAACGGAAATGCTTGAATCAAAAAAACGTAATGTCTCAAGAACGGAACCGATGCAGGATAAAACTAACGAGCCTAAAGCAATCAGCCAGAACTTGCGTCTTGGTACAACCAATGTTTGCTCCTTACGATAAGCCGTAAGAATGAAGTAAGCAATCAATCCAAGTGATATATACTGAAGTACTTGTTCGACGATCCGGTTAGAAATAGAGGGAGTCCATGTAGCAAGGATCATTAAGGCGAATGAGATGACGAGCATGGCAGGGAACCAACGGATGAAATAGGTCGATTTAAGCACGGGATCCCTCCTATCGTTTGATGTGGGCAGCGAATATATAATTATTTTTTTCGGTTTTTTTGATATGGTACATGGCTTCGTCTGCCCGAATTAATAACTGTTCTGAGCTCTTACCATCTTCAGGATATAAGGATATGCCAATGGATGGTGTGACACGAAGCGTATACGTTTGGATATAGAATGGATGATTCAGCACTTCGAGAACGTGTTCGGCAAACTGTCGTGTTTCCGAAGCAGATGCCTGAATAAAGATCAAGAATTCATCTCCACCCAGACGTGCGACGAGATCAGTTGTCGTCGTCATCGATTGAAGACGCGTTGCCGTTTCTTGTAACAGTAAATCACCGACATCATGTCCATAGGTGTCATTGATTTGTTTGAAACCGTCCAAATCAATGAATAATAAGGATCCATGATCTAACATCGGAAGAGTCAGATAAAGTTGTTCCTCGAAGTAACGACGGTTTGGCAAGCGAGTGAGTGAATCATGATACCCCATACGTTCTAGCCATACTTCCTGCTGATAGTCTTCCGTGACATCTGCTAAGATGACGAAATAACGTTGCTGATGTGGAATATCGATGATAGTCGTATTCAAAAAGGTTTCTGGATGTTCCTCCGTAGCAGGTACATGTAGTAGATGAGCGGGATAGACCAATTGTTCTTGTTGAAGCAATGGGATGAGCCGATCAAGTTGTAGGCGTTGAGTCGGTCCAAGCGGTAAATCATTCCATCCTGCCACTGTAGCAGCTGGATTAACGGATCGGATTTGATACGTTGCATCGATTTCAAGAACAACTTCTGGATAAGACAGGAAAAGCGATGTCAGTTCCTTTTCTCGTAACTGTAAAAGTGCTGTTTTTTGATGGACGATGTCTTCTAGATTCGTTTGCAGTGCCGTTGTTTCCTGTAACAATCGAAGATTTTCCCGATAAGAGAAAAGCTGACGTGTTAAAAATAATAAAAACGTAATACCGACAGACAATAAGAAGAAGGTTCGAGAGACAGGGAAGAACGTGATATAAAGAATCAGCGCAGATAATAAGATATAAACCATCAGTGAACGCATAAGTGTTTCGACCCGAATGAGATTAGCTTGTTGCTCACGACTGATGGGAAGAGCACGCGTGTTCATGAAGGCGAGGATGAACAGACCGCTGAGTGGATATAGCGGAAGCAATTGACCCGCTATTTGTGGTTCGCCGTTCAATAACAATGTATAAAAGACGAAGTTCGTCATACCTAGAATGAACGTTCCGAGTACGAGAAAGATGAATCCTGCTCGTGATACGTTTCGTTTGAGTCCGGAAACATAAAGCAAGAAAAAGAACAGCGTCAATAGAATCGTCAAGAAAGCATAAAATGTCCAACTGACCTGTTCGAGCATCGTTCGCGTGTAAGAAGGAACGAAACGGAAAATGGCGATGTATCCAGCAATCATCGATACGGTGAACAATGTTAAAGAATCGAGAATCAATAACTTTTGTTTTTTAAATAAAGACAAGTCCAATTGTCGAAAAAAGAAAATGACCATCATCGTCAAGTGGATCGTATAAGGTAGATCGAGCAAGACGTTCAGATTAATCGATTCCCATTGTAAGAGACGTCCGAACATATTGAGTAAATCACCTAAAAAATACGAAAAGAAGGCAATTGATAGCCATTTGTATGGTAGGGAAGTTTGTTTAAAAACACTAGATCGGCTAAGTAAGAAAATCACGAAAGAACCGGTCAAACTAACGACTGCCGAAAGTTGTAACGAGCGGTCTTGTGGTAATAGCCAGAGCAAGATGTACGTAACGACTAAGTAGAATGCGACGGTAGGGTAGATGTTTTGAACGATCCGTTTCACCGGAACTCCTCCTTTCGCAAGCCTTTCTCAAAAATGAAATATGCTATACCATTACCCGATATCTAGTATGAATTCACATTTATTTTCATATTCAAAATGGAATGGAGAAATCGTTCCCATTTTATGAAATAAGCGGAGTTCTTCATTAAGAAGAACTCCGCTTATTCATATCACTGATTAGAAAGAAGAACTCCGCTTATTCATATCACTGATTAGATTGACGATATGTCTCGAATGCCTCGATTTTTTCAGATAGATACGTCCAATATTCCATTCGTTCGTCCAGTGTTGCTTTAGTCTTCTCGATGGATTGATACAATTCATTGACCTTTCCAAGATCGCTTCCCGCCGAAGCAAGTTCAGCTTCTAATTGCTCTAGTTCGGTTTCACTCTCTTCGATTTGTTGTTCAATGATTTCCCAATCCTGTTGTTCTTGATAGCTTAATTTCTTCGGTGCCTCTACTTTTGGTTGAGCAACTGAAACGGTTTTTTCAACAACTACTGAAGGAGTAGGTGTCGTGATTTGCTCGAGATAGTCTGTATATTGTCCGTAATAAAAGACGATATTCCCGTCTTCAAATGCAATCAAGCGATCGACGACCCGGTCGAGGAAGTAGCGATCGTGGCTGACCGTGATGACGGTGCCAGGGAATGATTCTAAATAGTCTTCGAGTACCGATAACGTCTCGGTATCCAAGTCGTTCGTCGGCTCATCGAGGAAGAGGACGTTTGGTTCTTCCATCAAAATCGTCAACAATTTCAGACGGCGTTTTTCGCCACCGGATAGCTTACCGATTTGCTTGTACTGTGCTTCTGGCTTAAAGAGGAATTGCTCGAGCATCTGACTAGCTGTAATCTCCTCGCCAGCAAGAGTCGTAATGACTTTTGCGATGCGTTCGACTTCATCGATGACGCGTCGTTCTGGATGCGCGAATTCAGCAAATTGACCATAAAAACCGATTTTCACTGTTTCGCCGTGAATGATCTCGCCGGTTGTTGGCTCTAAACGTTTCGCGAGGATGGAAAGGAGCGTTGATTTCCCGCTGCCGTTCCGTCCAACGATGCCATATCGTTCTTTCCGTCCAATCAGAGCATTGAACGACTCAAACAGCGTTCGTTCGCCAAATCGATGCGAGACGTCATGCGCTTCAATGACTTTCTTACCAAGGCGGGTCGACCCAACTTGTACTTCAAGTGTCGACTCTTCTTCCTCGTACGAGAGATCCTGCAAGGCATCAACGCGCTGGATCCGAGCTTTTTGTTTCGTCGTCCGTGCTTTTGCTCCGCGGCGTAACCAAGCGAGTTCACGACGTAGGATATTTTGACGCTTTTCTTCCATAGAAGCAGTTCGTTCGCGACGTTCGGCACGTTTTTCAAGAAACGATTCATAGTTTCCGACGTAGAAGTATGCCGTACCGTTTGCAATTTCCATCATATGGTTCGTCACGCGATTCAAGAAATAGCGGTCGTGGGTAATCAGTAAGATAGCGCCACGGTATTCCTTGATTTGTGTCTCAAGCCAGCTGATCGTCTCAGCATCGAGTTCGTTCGTCGGCTCATCAAGTAACAGGAGATCGGCTTCGTCGAGCAACGCTTCCGCGAGTCCGACACGTTTCCGTTGTCCTCCGGAAAGAGAACCAATCAACGCGTTCAAGTCGAGAATACCGAGTTTGTTTAAAATCATTTTTAAGCGCGATTCCGTGTCCCAAGCTTGCGCAGCATCGACTTCAGTTTGAGCGGTGATGAAGCGGTTAAGCAACGTCTCGCTCGTTGGATCCTGTTCGAGTGCTAGCCGCGCCGTTTCATAGTGTCGTAATGCGTTGATCGTTGGTGTGTCACCTGATAGCAAGACTTCCATGACCGTTTGATCTTCCGGATAATCCGTCGTTTGCGACAGCAAACGGATACGATAATCATTCGGGTGATGGATCGTACCGGTGTCAGATGTCTCTTTACCTGCCAATATATGCAGGAGTGTCGACTTACCAGTACCGTTGACACCAATGATACCGATTCGATCACCAGGCGAGACGGAAAATGTGACATCTTCGAAGACGACTTTATCAGCAAATTCTTTTTTTAAATTTTCTACTTTCATTAACATATTAGACACCTTCTACAATCTGTTTGATTTGATGTTCGACCGTTTGGACGAGTTCTTTCTGTGTCATCGTGCTTGGATCAATCGACGGTAAAATCGTGACTTCGACTGTAGCGGGACGAATCTTACCCGTCTCTTCCATGACACGATAACTACCTGAGATTGCGACTGGTACGACACGAGCACCACTTGAGGTCGCGAGCGTAAAACTGCCCGCTTTGAATTCTGCCATCGGCCCACCTTTTGAACGTGTTCCTTCAGGGAAGATGATCATTGATTGTCCATCCTTGATCGTGTCGACACCAGAACGAATCGCTTTTAGGGATTGACGTCGGTCTTTTCGGTCAATCATGACACACCCCATCAAATTCATCCAAACATTGACGATCGGGATTTTATTCACTTCGATTTTTGAGATGAATGCTTTAGGTTTGTCGATTTTTCCAAGTAGAATCGGGACGTCAAAGTTCCCTTGGTGATTCGAGATGAAAACGACAGGCTCATTTGCCGGTATGTGTTCACGACCCGTCACATTGACACGGACACCAGCGAGTCGGAGGAGAGAGTTTGCCCATGCGCTTGCTACGCGCTGGACGAATGCATAGCGTGCGAGGTGAGTTCGACGTTTTGCACCAGGTAAAAACGGTAAGGTACAGGGTAAGACAAGTCCAAAATAAATGAACCAAATGACAGTACGTATCATGGTGAAGTAACAGCTCCTTTTTTTCGTTGCTGATGTTATTGTACAAAAAAAGACCGGGTGTCGCACCCAGTCTGCGTGATTATTCCCAGTAACGAGGCTCAGATTCCTCTTCGCTTTCTCCTAGTTCGAAAGTAAGGCGACGTGTTGTTGGATCAACGGAGAACGTAGCGTTCGTATTGTCGATCTGTTTGATCTCCATCGTCTCCTCATCCAAAATGAGAGTCAAGCGGACCTTATCTTCGTGATCTACGAGCAGTACGCCATCTTCCTTCAACCATAAATCGATGACAGGTGAGTAGCGAAGTGTCCAACCGTTTGATAAAGGGATTTCGTTCATAATGAATCTGTTCCTCCTAGATGATGAAATCGTGTTCTTTACTTATCATGCTGGTCTGTCGCGGAGAATGCAAGTGGTGTGCTGGAATCTTGATGAGGATACGAGACTTGATAAGAAAGTTCGCGTTTTTTCATCCGTTCGTACTGTTTTTTGACACGACGGTGTTGGATATATTCAATATAAGTGAGATAGGAAGTGCGAATCAACTGACGGATCGATGATAACGATAGGCAAATCGCTAACGTAAAGACAAACACACCAATCGAACTTGTGTAATAGCCGGTGACAAAGCTTAAATATGTAGTGATGAGACCCGCAATCGTCGTGAATAAGTAGAAGAGCACGTCCGTTTCCTCCTCGAAAATTAAAATAATGGTATGTTCATTACAATTCGAGGTAAGTCATGATTTTCCTTTATCGTCCTGTAAATGTTCGGAAAAAATAAAAAAATCCACACGGAAGGTGTAGATTTTAAGGGCGATCAATTTGCTGAAGCGCTGGTGTCTTCGGTGTCATATCCGTACTGTTTGATCCTTCTGCAAAGACGATTCCAATCGTAGCAAGGAACGCAAAAAATGCAAAAACCAATGTTTTCGTGAAGCGTCGTGCGAACGAACGCGATTGAATGTTATGAAACATTTTTATCCCCCATATTTACCTAAACTAAACCTTCTTTTTCCTGTTATTTAATCATATATCTTTTTTTCAAAAAAATCACGCAAATGTGTTCCGTTCACAAATATGTCACATCTGGCACTATGTGGTCGATATCAGAGGTGAACGAAAAAAGAGTATAGTATGGTAGGGAAAGAACAGCAGAACGATTCGAGGTGACTTGAATCGATTCAAACACAGAGAGGAGATGACCCGAAATGGGATTACGCGCAGGACAGGTTGTCACATTAAAAGTAGAACGCGAAGCAGAGTTCGGAGTGTTTTTGACAGATGGGAACGAAGATGTGTTGTTGCATAACAATGAACAAACACAGAAAGTAACTCTTGATGATGAAGTAGAAGTCTTCTTGTATCAAGACAATGAAGGGCGTCTAGCATCATCGATGACGATTCCAGAAGCTTCATTTGAAGATTACGTCAAGACGACGATCAATGGGACACGCTATAACACAGGAGTATTCGCAAATATCGGCATTCAAAAAGACGTACTCGTCTCACTTGACGATTTACCGCAACGACGGATGTTCTGGCCAGAAGAAGGCGATCAACTCTTCATTCGTCTAAAACATGACCAGAAGCTTCGGTTACTCGGAGATCCTGCACCATATGCTTACTTCAACTTACGTGCAAAGCCGGCACCAGAAGAGTGGAATAACATGGACGTAGAAGGTCTCGTCTTCTCACAACGCGAACCAGGCGTTAATGTCTGGGTCAACGATCAGTCGATCGGATTCTTGCATGAACGCGAGATGGAACGTTGGCCGCGTCTTGGAGAAGTCTTGAAATTACGAGTGACAAATGTAAAACCAGATGGTACAGTATTACTTTCAGCACGACCACGTGCCTTTGAAGCCATTGATACAGACGCGGAGTTGATTTTGAACCATCTACTTGAACATGATGGTCAGATGCCGTATGGTGATAAGACAGCTCCCGAGACGATAGACGAAGTATTCGGTCTCAGTAAGGCAGCATTCAAACGAGCGCTCGGTCGCCTGTTGAAAGATAAAAAAATAGAAAAAAATGAAACGGGTATTCGGTTGACGAAATAATCAAGCCGAGTAAGCCTGCGTTTCGAATAGATAGTAAGGAATTCATCATTTTGGTGGTTGCGGCTGGTTTGATTACCGGCGACCATTTACTGAATATACCCCATCACTAGTGGGGGCACGCGATGACGTTTCATCGCACGGTCCGGGCTTTTCGCCTTTCCCTCGCCCTTATGGCAACGATTATGATGGTGACTTCCCTAAACATTATTATAAAAGAAACCACTCTATCTTTATGTGATAGATTCTGTTATAATAGGTAGTCGATTGTATTCGTTACGGTAGCGTCTGTTTAGTGGCAGACGCTTTTCATATGACAAAGGAGAGTATTTAGCATTGACAACATTTCGTGAATTAAATCTTAGTGAGGCACTTATCAAAGGTGTCCTAAAAATGGGCTTTGAAGAAGCAACACCAATCCAGGCGGAAACTATTCCTGTCGGACTCAGCGGCGTTGACTTAATCGGTCAAGCACAAACAGGTACAGGTAAAACAGCAGCATTCGGTATCCCAACAATCGAGCGTCTTGACGCGAAATCACGCCACATCCAAGCGTTGATTCTTGCTCCAACACGTGAACTTGCAATCCAAGTAGCAGAAGAATTGAACCGGATCGGTGAAGTAAAACGTGTTCATGCACTTCCTGTTTACGGTGGTCAGCAAATCGATCGTCAGATCCGCGCACTTCGCAAAAATCCACAAATCGTCGTTGCAACACCAGGGCGTTTGATGGACCACATGAACCGTAAAACGTTGAACCTCGATCACGTTCAAACGGTCATCCTTGATGAAGCAGATGAGATGTTGAACATGGGATTCGTCGAAGATATCGAGAAAATCCTCGGTGCACTTCCTGAAACGCGTCAAACACTCTTATTCTCAGCAACGATGCCACCACAAATTCGTAAAATCGCAGATCGTTTCATGACGACTCCGACACACATCAAAGTCAAAGCGAAAGAAATGACAGTTGAAAACATCGACCAGTCATTCATCGAATTAAAAGAAAGCCAAAAATTCGACGTTCTTTGCCGTTTGATCGACACGGATTCTCCGGAACTCTCAATCATCTTCGGTCGTACGAAAAAACGTGTTGATGAGATGACTGAAGGCTTGATCCAACGTGGATACACAGCTGACGGTTTACACGGTGACTTAACACAAGCAAAACGTGACCAAGTCATCCGTCGTTTCAAAAAAGGAACGATCGATATCCTCGTCGCAACAGACGTTGCAGCACGTGGTCTTGACATCTCTGGTGTCACGCACGTCTACAACTTCGACGTCCCACAAGATCCAGAAAGCTACGTTCACCGTATCGGTCGTACGGGACGCGCTGGTAAAACAGGATCGGCTGTCACGTTCGTTACACCACGTGAATTCGGTCAAATCAAGACAATCGAACGTGTCACGAACAAAAAAATGTCACGTCGTCATGCGCCAACACTTGACGAAATCTTAGAAGGCAACTTGAAGCTTGCTGCACAAGAACTCATCAAACGCGTTGAAGCAAAAAATTCACAAGAATATACGACACTTGCACAAGAACTCTTAGAAGAGTACGAAGCAGTGGAACTTCTTTCAGCAGCACTTAAAGGATTGACGAAAGAGCCGGATGCAACACCAGTCCAAATCTCCTCGATCGAACCAATCCGCGTAAAACGTTTCGGTAGCAACGGTGGTGGAAACCGTCGTCCTTACGGAAACAAAGGTGGAAGTGGAAGCGGCAACCGCAGTGGCGGATACCGTGGAAACAACCCACGTAGCGGTGGCGAACGTCGTGAAGGTGGTCGTCCATCTTCTTCATCAGATCGTCGTGAAGGCGGTTATGCTGGACGTAGCAACCGTAGCGAAAGCGATCGTAACCGTGGCGGACGCAAACCACGTTTTGAAAAGTAAACGATTCGAACCGATTTGTCACAGACAAGTCGGTTCTTTTTTATGATTTATCTAAGCGGTCATGATAAAATGAGCCATGAACGATAGGGAGAGGGCTGAATCATTCGTGTATACCATTTATGTAGCAGCATCCGTCTGTCTCGTTGCACTGATCGTCGCAACGAAAAAGATTTGTGAGCGGACGACAAAAGGACATTTTCGTTATATTCCGTTAGCGACCTTATTATTTGGCGGCATCATTTTTCTTGTGCTCGCCATCGGTAAGGGAGGAGCCGTCGGAATTCAATATGGTGTCTTGAGTATCATCTATTTGACGGCGACATTCGGTGTGTACTTGTATATCGCATTGCGGAAAGATACGACGTTATCGTAAAACAGGGGCTCTCTCGTTACAGAGAGACCCTTTTTTTGTTAAGATAGAACAAGAGTACAAGGGGGGAATAGAATGGATGCATTAGATGTCATCGTTCATCCCGAAGAGATAGAGGCGTGGTTTCAACCGATCGTAGGCGCTGCCCCTTTTAAGGTGGAAGGGTATGAAATCCAGTCCCATTTTCGTGGAGAACCGTTAAAACCATTTTTTCAGGAAGATGATGTTCCGATCGAGTATCAACTCGAAGTGATGGGACATGTCGTCCGTCAAGCATTCCAAAAAGTACCCTCCGATGCACAAGCATTCATCCTGATCCGTTGTCGTCCAGCCTGGCTGTTTGAAAACGGCGGTGAGGATTTCTTGCATGTCTTGCGGACGGTCGACTCGTCGTTTCCAAAAGAGCGGATGTACGTTACTTTGACGGATGTCCAAGTCGATGACTTTGATCGCCTAGGTCGGATCGTTGCCTACTACCAGAACTCTGGACTGAAGGTAGCGCTGGACCGTGCCGAAGCAACGAGTCTCGAACGGGTCTTTTCGATGTCACCGGATATGTTGATCGTCGATTTATCCTCAATGATTGAGAAGAAGACCGTCTCAGCGACGTATCCGCATCTCTTACAAACGATGGAGCATCTCTGTGACCAACTTGGAGCACCACTTTTGTATAAGAACATTAGTCATTTAGGACAACTTCGGTATGCGTGGCAACACGGAGGACGTTACTATATGGGGAATTTACTTGGGGAAGCATCACCTGATTGGGTCATGACTTGTCCAGGGATGGAGATTTTGATCCATGAAGTTCCGATGTTCTATAAATACGATCGTGAACAAATGAATCGATTGTTCCAACTAGAGCAAGACTGGACAGTTCGTTTTAACGAATACTGCCAATCATTAAAATCAGAACAGGATCTCGATGAATGGTTGATGATGCTTGCGCGGAAGATGGAACCAGAGTTCATTCGTTTTTACATTACGGATGCAAATGGATTCCAACAATCCTCGAACGTCAGTAAAAAGAGTGGAGAATGGAGACTGTATTCCTTCTACAAAGGATACAACTGGAGTTTCCGTCCTTACTTCATTCGGACGACCGTAGCGATGGAACGACGTCACAGCGGGTATTTGTCGGAACGGTACGTCGACTTCAGTTCGAGTGAACAAACGCGGACATTTAGTATGCCGCTCAGTAATGGAATGTTCTTATTTGCGGATATTTCCGCAGATTATCTATATCAAGAACGATTGAGTGAATGAGGAGGAAATGAAAGTGTTAGATTATGATTATGAAGCATTACGAGAAATTGGACGAATCGTCGCCATGGCGCGCGATGAGATGGCAGACGCTGTCAAACCAGGAATCACGACAAAAGAACTTGACGAAATCGGTGCACGTATCCTGAAAGAACAGGGTGCAGAGTCTGCTCCGATCGTCATGTACGATTTCCCAGGAGCGACATGTATCAGTGTCAATGATATCGCGGCACACGGTATTCCTGGTAAATACGTCATTCAAGAAGGAGATATCGTCAATGTTGATGTCTCAGCTGTGAAAAATGGCTATTACTCAGATACAGGAAAGACGGTCATTGCAGGAGAAGCAAAACGTCCGGAAGATGTCCGACTCGTTGAAGTATCTTTGACGGCGCTCGAAAAAGGACTCGAGAAAGTCAAAGCCGGAACGAAGGTCAATCAAATCGGAAAAGCGATTTATGCTGAAACACGTAAGAGTGGTTTTACTGTCATTCGTAACTTAGCAGGGCATGGTCTTGGGAAGACACTTCATGGTGAGCCGGAATCGATTTCAAACTACTTCAATCGTGAAGAGAACGATCTGTTGAAGGAAGGACAAGTCATCGCTGTCGAGACATTCATTTCGACAGGAGACGAGTTCTGTATCGAAGATGAGCGGGATGGTTGGACGTTATACACACCAAACCGGAGTCTTGTCTCACAATTCGAACATACCGTTGTCGTCTTAAAAGATGGTTATGAGATTTTGACGAAGGTTGAAGGAAAAGAATCTTTCTAAGAGAAGCTCTTAGTAAAACACGAGAAGAGGCAATGGACACCGATCCGTTGCCTCTTCTTCGCTGTGAATTCTTTTTTACAAAAAAATCTGGGACGTTGCCAGTTTGGTTAACTGTGTTTCAGATACAGCCGAGGCTGTATAGCGAATGTGTCCATGTTCAACATGGTAAGGGATCTCGAGCAAATCTTCTTCAAAATAATCAGCAGTACTTGCCATATCAATCGGATAAGCGAGACCGGGAAGTGTCGCGAAGGCAAGTGTTTGACGACGTCCGATGCCGCTCTCAAACATCCCACCGAGCCAGTAGGGAGCCTTCGTTCGAAGCGATAAAGCATTCGTTAGTCCACCGACACGTGCCGGTTTGATGTTTAAAATCTGACCAGCCTGCGTCATCTTCATCAAATCAGCATCTGCTGGAGCAACGATGGATTCATCAAGACAAATCGGTGTCTTCAAAAGTGTTGCGAGACGTTGATGTCCGGACCAATCAGATGCTGCGAGCGGTTGTTCCATCATCACTAAACCGAATGAATCCCAGTGTTGTAAGAGAGGGAAGTCTGCCTCAGTGAAGCTGCCATTTGCATCAAACATTAAAGGCGCATCAGGAAAAGCAGAGCGAACCTGTTCGAGCACTGCCGTGTCTGTCGGGGCGAGCTTCAGCTTGATCCGTCCATATCCGGAGGCAACGGCTTGACCGACAGCCTCGATCGTTTGTTTTGCTGATGCCCGTCCGAGTGCTTTCCCACAAGGAACGAGGGCTGACTCGTCACCTCCGAGGTACGTAGCAAGCGATTGCCCGGCAGCTGCTGCAAATAACTCATAGACTGCCCCTTCGAACATCGCCTTTGCCATCGGGTTACCTTGCACGATACGGAAGCGATCCGTGACGTCAGCTGGATGATGGAGTGGTGGTTCGAGCAACTCATAAAGTAACTGTGCGATTCCTTGGAGGGAATGTTGTGTTTCAGATGTATACCATGGTGTATCGAACGCGACACCTTCCCCGTAACCAATTCGTCCTTCTGAATCGGTTAGGCGTAGAATCGTCGTGCGGCGAACCGTCAATGTTGAGAGGGCGGTTTGCATCGGACGACGAAAGACGAGTGGAACATCAAACAATTCAGCGGAACGTAGCGTGATACTCATAACGACTCTTTCAGTTGCTTACGAAGCAACTTACCGTTCGCATTGCGTGGTAAAGCGCTGTGATAAATGTAATCGACCGGACATTTATATTTAGCGAGCAATTGACTGATCTCGGTTCGGACGGTTGTCTCGTCAAGACTACTGACGATGAAGGCGACCGGCACCTGTCCCCATGTTGCGTCAAACCGTCCGACGACACCTGCTTCTTGAATACCATTGATTGAGAGGAGCGCTGATTCGACCTCAGCCGGATAGATATTCTCACCACCTGAGATGATGAGATCACTGCGACGATCGAGCACATAGAGGTATCCATCGGCGTCGAGACGACCTAAGTCACCAGTCTTGAAAAATCCGTCTGCCGTAAAGGCATTTACCGTTTTCTCTTCATCATGAAAATAGCCTTTCATGATCGTTGGTCCTTTGACTTCGATTTCTTGATGACGCGTAATACGAATTTGTGTCGGATGAATGGCTTGTCCGGCCGATCCGATTTTTCGCAAGGCATCCTCAGGCAAGAGAGTTGCGATTTGAGAAGCCGTTTCCGTCATACCATACGTCTGCATGACAGGGATATTTCGATCTAGGGCTCGCGTCAGAATTGGTAAAGGGACAGGTCCGCCTCCGGTTAATACGACGCGGAGTGAATGCCGACGAAGTCCAGCTTCGAGCAATCGGTCAAGCATGATGGAGACGAGTGAGACATGTGTGACCCGTTCCGTCGTAATCCAGTGTAAAGCACGTTCTGGTGAAAAATGTGGCTCAAGAATGATTGGTACCCCGTAGATAACTGCTCGATAGACAACGGCTAGCCCGCTCATATGGAACAGCGGTGTGACGATCAAAAAACGATCTTCCGGAAGTGATCCAATGTGACGCGCAGCATTCGTCGCACTCGAGAAATGATTCAACATCGTTTGTTCGACCGCTTTTGGATGTCCGGTCGTACCACTCGTAAAGAGCATGGATTGGACGTATTGCTTGGGCATATGGCGTATTAATAGGTCGGGGGCTTCCTTTTCATAGGAAAAAGAGCGACACGGAATCGCTGTATCGAGTGCCCGGTCCGTCACGACGAGTCGTACATCTGCTTGTTCGAATTGGCGTAGAACTTCTGTCTGCGTCAAACGCGTATTGATTGGGACGACGGTCAATTCGAGCAATTGAGCCGCGTGAAGTGCGACGATGTAACGCGCACTCGAGGGACCATAAAGGGCGATCCGATCTCCGCGTGTTACGATTGTCGCCCAAGTACTCGCTAAGCGATGCGCGCGGGCATAGAGTTCGGACCACGACCAGCGCTCGGTCTCCGTAATGAGCGCAAGATCATCTGGTTGTTCTTTTGCCCGTGTATAGATCCAAGGATACAAAATAATCACTTCCTTTGTGATGAATATACGAAAAAGGTTCAACGTCATAAGACGATTGAACCTTCTTTTCATTATGGGAAACGTGGAAACTGTCCGAAGTCAGGATTGCGTTTTTCTTTGAACGCATCGCGTCCTTCTTTTGCTTCGTCTGTTGTATAGTACAGCAATGTTGCATCTCCTGCGAGTTGCTGGATCCCTGCAAGACCGTCTGAATCAGCATTGAATGCCGCTTTGAGGAAACGAAGAGCAGTTGGTGAATGTTGAAGAATTTCAGCACACCATTGAATCGTTTCTTGCTCGAGATCTGCAAGTGGAACGACCGTGTTGACGAGTCCCATATCGAGTGCTTGCTGCGCGTCATATTGACGGCAGAGGTACCAGATTTCACGCGCTTTCTTGTGTCCAACGACGCGTGCGAGGTAACCAGAGCCATATCCAGCATCGAATGAACCGACTTTTGGACCTGTTTGCCCGAAGCGGGCGTTGTCTGCAGCGATCGTCAAGTCACACACGAGGTGAAGGACGTGTCCGCCGCCGATTGCATAACCTGCAACCATTGCGATGACTGGTTTCGGGATGACACGAATCAAACGTTGAAGATCAAGGACGTTCAAGCGTGGAATTTCGTCGTCGCCGACATATCCACCATGTCCACGTACCTTTTGGTCTCCACCAGAACAGAATGCGAGATCGCCTTCACCTGTTAAGATGATGACGCCAACGTTTTGATCGTCACGTGCGCGTGAAAATGCGTCGATGAGTTCGTGGACCGTGTGTGGTCGGAACGCGTTGCGAACTTCTGGACGGTTGATCGTGATTTTCGCGATGCCGTTCCATTGTTCATATTTGATGTCTTCATAGCTACGGGCTGATACCCATTCCGGAGCGTATTTCATTTGAATTCCCCCAATATGTTAGTGATGAATAAGTAGATTCTCTACCATTGTAACAAACTTTTGCGGTTGGTCGATATGTGGGGCGTGCGAAGCATGCGAAATCACGTGAATTTTTTCAGATGATGCGGCATGCGAAGCTATCGTTCGGAATTTTTCATCCTCTTCCCCGACAATCCAATCAATCTCTTGCGGAAGGCATGACCAAAGCGAAGGCATACTTCCCGTACCTTGTGAACGAAGCGAGGCGCTTAGACCTTTAATCGTTTGTGACATGCGTTCCTGACGCAGAAGCTGACGTTGAGGTTCCGGGAGAAGGGCTTGTGGTTTAAACAGTCCAAGTGTCTCCCAGTAATCGATAAAAGCTTCAAGTCCATCTTTTTCAAGACGATCAGCTAATACTCGATCGGATGCCCGACGTGCTTTTCGTTCAGATGCCGTCTTAATTCCTGGTGTTGTACTGACGCCGATCGTTCGAGCGACTCGCTCCGAGACGACACTCAGCATTAAAGCAATTCGTCCACCCATCGAATAACCGAGGACGACCCATTGCTCGGATCGCGTAGCGAGCAGCGTCTCGAGATCCTTGACTTGTTGCGTCAAACGCATTCGTTGATCGGACGCTGGTGCCGTCTTTCCGTGTCCCATTAAATCAAGACGGTAGACAGTGAAGTGAGTGGATAAATGCTCACTTAGTATATCCCACGTCGAGAGGGATCCTGTAAAACCATGGAGCAATAGGAGTGGCGGACCAGAACCCTCAATTTTCACATGATAGAGATGCCCCCGTAAAATCATCGGAACACCTCGGTCAACGTTGGATTCGTCACGTCCCAAATCGCACGATGCATCTGTACGTTCTCGATTCGTGTCGTCTTGACTTCAAGAATCCGTGTCACGTTGGTCTCTTCCGCAAGCGCTTGACGTAACGCAGCAATTGAATCAATCGCCTGATAGGTCACGCCATACCCAGAAGCGAGGGAAGCGAAGTCAAGATGTTGTGGTGTACCAAAGAGCGGCTCGAACACCTCTTGCTCGAGTTGCTGTTGCGGTAAAAAGCTAAAGATGCCACCACCCGCATTGTTGACGAGAATAATCGTTAACGGAAGCGTGCGTGCTGTCATTAGCCCGTTGATATCGTGAATGAATGCCAAGTCGCCAACGAGTAAATAGCGGCGTTTGGCATCAAACGTTGCTCCGAGAGCACTCGAGAGAATCCCGTCAATCCCATTTGCTCCACGGTTCGCGAGCAGGCGAAGGGGTGTTCCTGTCGGCAGGAACGTGTCGACGTCTCGAATCGGCATGCTGTTTGAAACGAAGAGACTTCCTTCCTGTAACGTCGTCAAGGCACGAACGACGTTATATTCCGTCATCTCTTCTTGATTAATCGTCGTAAAGGCATTCGCGACTTGTCGCTCGGCCTGTTGTAACAGATTGAGATACGTAGGGTCATGCAAAATGAGTTCCTGATGCTCGAGTTGTCGCGCATGACCAATCACGAAATCCGAATGAAGCTGTGGATCGCGCCAATTGCCTGGGTGACCAACGACCGTCGTCGGGATATCTCGAGACCAGAGCAGGTAAGGTTTTGACGTTGGCATGGCACCAAAACGAATGATGCGATCCGGTCGGACGTGCTGAGCAGTAGCCGGATGTTTTAGCCATGTATCATAATAGGCAAAAACATGATTTTCCTGCGATTGCCGTCCTTGACTGAGTGGATCTGCTAAGACCGGAATACCTGCTTGTTTCGCATATGAAATGACAACCTGACTGTCCGTCGCAGTGAGTTGAGGTCCAAGCACAAAAAGAAGACGCTCTTCTTGAAGCGCAACCGTTAAAGCGTTATTTACTCCCGGTGTCGGGGCAGGTAATTCGCCGACAGGACGACCTGTTCGTAAGAGATCGAGTTCCGGAACAAGTGGTTCTCGTAACGGGACGTTGATTTGAACCGGTCCTGCTGGTTCCGTCAGGGAGAGTAAGGCTGCCCGTTGTGCGACATGAGCGACATAAGGAAGACTCGCTTCTTCCGCTAAAGGTAGATCAAACGCATGTCGGACTTGTTTTCCGTACAATCCGACTTGATCAATCGCTTGTGGGGCACCGACATTACGTAACTCATGTGGTCGATCGGCCGTCAAGACGATTAGTGGAAGTTCGAAAATATTGGCTTCGGTCACTGCCGAATAATAGTTTGTCGCAGCGGTACCACTTGTACAAATTAAGGCAACAGGACGAACGTGATCTTCCGTCCGCGTCAAACCTAATGCAAAAAAACTAGCCGACCGTTCGTCAACAAGGACGTGGGTACGGCTAGACGGATGCAGGAATGCAGCAATAGCCAGTGGTGTCGACCGGGAACCGGGACTGATGACGAAGTCCCGGACACCAGAAGCGACGAGCGTATCGATTAACGTATGCATCCACTTAGTCAACATAAATATCATCCTTTTCAATCGAACCGACATGTGACAGTGCTTGTAACATCGGTGATAGTTTAGTTTCCGTCTCCGCCAGCTCACTATCGAGATGAGAACCTTCAACAAGACCGCAACCAGCATAAAGAATGACTGCCCGTTCCGTAAACAGTCCGGAGCGGATGGCAACGATGAATTCCCCGTCATCCTGTCCATTCATCCAACCGACGGGTGAACCGTACCAACCCCGTTCGAACGTCTCGATTTCTTGGATGGCATCGACCGCCAACTGTTTGGGTTCACCACCAAGCGCAGGTGTCGGGTGCAGTTTTTCAATCAATTGAAACAACGTCACGTCTGCTTTTAGACGTGCTGTGATTGGTGTATAAAGATGTTGGATATGGCGATTCTTTAAGAGAATCGGTGTGTCCGGACAATCTAGCTCCTCCGAAAATACAGATAACGTCCGTTCAATCGAATCTGCAACGATACCGTGCTCCATCCGATTCTTTTGGTCTTGTAAGAGTGACTGACCAAGTGCTTCGTCCATCTCATCGATCTCGTGGCGTGGTGCGGAACCAGCCACTGCTGCCGTCTCAAGGCGACGTCCGCGTTTTTGAACGAGTCGTTCCGGTGTCGCACCGATGAAGGCTTCTTCTGGATTCGGTTGGAAACAGAAGACGTAACTACCAGGCTGCGTGTCTTCTAGTTCAGCGACGACAGCGGCTACGTCGAGTGGGCGATCCAGTTCATAGACGACTTCCCGTGCCAAAACGATTTTTTCAAGTGTTGTCTCCAAGTAATGCATGGCTTGGTGGAATGATGCTTCAAACGCCTCATTTCCATCTCGTGACAGCCGTAGACGCGTGACGCCTGACGAAGTCAGTGCTTGCGGTTGATTCACTTTGGCGAAATCGAGTGCGAGTTGATTTAATATTGAATCGACTTGATCCATCGGTTCGACACGAGCAAAAATCGTCACGCGTGTCTGTCCGTCCTGCTCTAAAAATAAAAACTTCGGAATCGTCATCGAGGCATCTCCGAATGAAGACCAGCGATAGTCTGGTTGCTTGAGTTCAGCAAAAGAAAATCCACTAAACGCAAACAAATCATGACCGACGTGATCGCGATTTAAGTTTGCCCATTGTGATTGAATTCGTAAAAAACGATCCGTTCCTGAAGCCTGAAGTTGTTGTACGATGCCAAACCCGATGGCCCGCATCGAGCGATCAGGTGTCGCGAAATAAAATCGTTCCTCGATACCCTGTTCGAGGGAACGCATGTCAGTTGCTTCGATTTCCCATGAATACGAAGCGAGTATAGGTCGTTGTGAGGCGTTTGCCTGACTGACGGCCTGTTCGATACACTGTTTTAGCTCTTGTTGAGCGTAAGCCATACCGCTCATTGCCCCCTAGTCTGTAGATACTGTGATATGTTTCACTTAATATAAGTGTAAACTTTTTACGGACAAAAAAGAAGGAATAAGCTATCTCGGATTGAACATTGACAGCAAAAAACGAAACCCGATACACTTAGACAGGAAAGGGGTTATTATATGAATAAATCAATCGCTGTCTATTGGCGAATGACACGACCGCATACCTTAACGGCAAGTTTTGTTCCGGTCGTCGTCGGTACGGCAGTTGTCGCACCACGCGTGGAATCGTTACGCTTGGATTTGTTCGTGGCGATGTTGATCGCATCGATGCTGATTCAAATCGCAACGAATCTGTTCAATGAATACTACGATTACAAACGTGGTTTAGATACGGAGGAATCGGTCGGAATTGGTGGATCGATCGTTCGTGACGGATTCAAGCCGGGTACGATTTTAGCGTTCGCACTGACGTTATATGGCATCTCAGCAGTGCTCGGTGTGTATCTGTGTATCGAGACATCGTGGTGGTTGCTTGTCGTAGGACTCATCTCGATGTTCGTCGGATATATCTATACGGGGGGACCACTCCCGATTGCCTATACGCCGTTCGGAGAAGTCGTTGCCGGCTTTTTCATGGGTTACATTATCATTGCGATTTCTGCGTACTTGCAAATCGGCTATGTACCGACAGAAGCCGTTGCAATTTCAGTACCTGTTGCTATCTTGATCGGCTCGATTCTGCTTGCGAACAATATTCGTGACTTGGATAACGATAAAGTCAATGGACGTAAAACAATTGCTTGTCTCGTTGGACATCGCCGTGCTGTATACGTATTGATTGGATTTTTTGCAGCCGCAGTTCTCTCTCTTGTCATTGCTGTACTTGCATTCGAGGTCTCGTGGTTTGCACTACTTGCATTGTTAAGTATTCCACTCATGATTAAAGCCGTTCGTCTCTTCTGGGAAGACCTACCACCGGAAAAGCTAATGCCTGGAATGGCACAGACTGGTAAGGTAAACACGATTTTTGGACTCTTACTCGCAATTAGTCTCGTCATCGCGAATATTTGAATTCAACTAAAGCAGCAGGCGATTCGCTTGCTGCTTTTTCATGCGAAGAGAGAACAGTTAGAAAAAAAGTGCTTCGGTTGTCACTGATTTAAAATTTTACTATAATTGAAGCAATGTGCCTGAAAGATCAATTCAAGGTCGGAAATCAGGAAATATGGTTAGAGGTGGAACTGGAATGAATAAAATCGCGGTAATCGGAAAAGTATTCGTCGACATAAAAGGAACTTCGTTCGCTCCCTTACACAAGGATGCGAAAAACGTAGGAGACATCACGTTTTCGAATGGAGGAACAGGACGCAACGTAGCACAAAACCTAGCCGTCCTCGGGAATGAAGTTCGCTTTATCTCGACGGTTACGAATGACCAGATTGGCGTAGGAGTGCTCGATGAGTTGAAATCTTACGGTGCGAATGTGGATCATGTCGAAATGTTAGAAGATCATGGAATGGGTATGTGGCTAGCTGTCATGGATAACGAAGGTGATTTGCAAACCTCAATCTCGAAACAGCCAGATGCCAAACTGCTCGAAGAAGCGATCTTACGTCAATCGATCTATGCACTTGATGGAGTCGATGCCGTGGCAATCGATCTTGATTTGTCTGTTACTGTGCTCGAACGCTTGATTCATTTATGTCGTAAAATGGAGTTACCATTGTTTGGTGTTTGCGGTCACTTGAGCGTCATCGAACGAAATCGTCACCTGTTACAAGGATTCACTGGATTCATTTGTAGTCGAGAAGAAGCAGAAATTTTGTCTGATCTATCGATCGTGACGGTAGAAGATGCGATTCATGTAGCAAACGAGTTAGCAAAAAAAGGCGCTCCGTTCACGGTCGTCACGATGAGCGAACTCGGTGCGGTCTATGTCGATCGTCGCACGGCGACATCAGGTCACGTCGGAACGAAAAAAGTAAAAGTCGTCGATTCGACTGGAGCAGGCGATTCCTTCTTCTCCGCTGTCTTGTCTGAACTGACACAAGAAAAGTCGGCAGAAGAGGCACTGAAGCTTGGCATGAGGGTAGCAGCAGAAGTCATCGCTTCGACAGAGAATGGACTTGTTCCTGAAATGCTGGATGCGATTCAATAAGTAGAATTTGAAGAGGGGGTGGCGTCATGCCGATTCAACGAAGTGCGATCATTTTACGAAACGAACAGGATGAAATTGCGTTAATCCGTAGGGATAAACCGAACGAAACGTATTATGTCTTTCCAGGCGGTGGGAAAGATGATGGGGAATCGTTAGAAGAGACAGCGATTCGTGAAGCACATGAAGAACTTGGTATCGACGTGGAGTTGACCGGCGTCGCCGCTATCGTCCGTTTTAACGGATTCGATAACCCTTATTTTTGGGCAAAAACAATTGGTGGTCGTTTTGGAACGGGAACAGGTGAAGAATTCGAAGAAGAAGGATCGGGTTATACGCCAGTTTGGATTAAACGTTCGGAGTTACCTTCATTGCCGATTCGTCCGCCGTCACTTGCGAAACAGTTGGCAGAAATGACAGAACCGTTCTATGAATTAATCCTTTCTGAGAACGAATGAGGTTTTAGTTGAAATAAAATGGGAAAAGTATATTAAAACAATGAGGTGGTCGTTGACTGCCTCTTTTTCATGAAGGAGAGATGACGATGGCGCATTCACGCGACCCAAAAGGGCTTGCCCTGAACTTAAAGCAGCGAATGTCCGATCATAACATCACGGATTATGCAGGGACGCTCGCTTATTACTGGTTTTTATCCATTTTCCCAGGTATCATTTTCGTCATTTCCGTCTTATCGTTCTTTGATATCGATCGGCAGACGCTCGAGTCACAAATTCGAGACCTAGCGCCAGGCGGAGCCGTCAATACGTTTACAGATACGATTTTCCAAGCCATCAAGGAACCACAAGGTGGACTGTTATCAATCGGTGCGATTCTTGCTGTCTGGTCGGCTTCAAAAGGGGTCGATCGTTTGATTACGACAGCAAACCATGCGTATGGTGACTTCTCACCCCGTGGTTTTGTCGCAGCACGAGGGATTGCCTTGTTACTGACGATCGTGCTCGGAATCGGGATGTTATTGTTGATCGTCTTGAATGTTCTCGGTGGTCCGATTATTACTTACCTTGCGAATTTCGTCCTCCCGATCGATATGGGGCAAAAAGTCTTGTTGACGGTCTTGCGGTACGTCGTGTCGACGGTTCTATTAATTGGTATTCTGTCAATCTTTTACCGCGTCGCACCAAAGCGTCCGATTACGTTTAAAGAAGCGATTCCAGGAGCTGTATTCGGTGTCATCGTCTGGCAATTGTTATCGGTTGGATTTGGTTTCTACGTCTCAAACTTCTCCAATTACAATCAAACGTACGGTTCGCTCGGTAGTGTCGTCATCTTGTTACTTTGGCTCTACTTCACTGGTTTGATCATTTTACTCGGTTCTGAATTGAACGCATCATGGGAACGATTCATGAAAAAAGCGGATCCGAAGAAGATGGAAGAGAAGCGCTTGAAGGAACAGGCGGAACTCGATGCAATTCCGACGAATACGTTCGGATGAAGATACGAAAAACGTCTGACTGCCACGCGGCAGTCAGACGTTTTTTGATGATTAAGCAGCTAATTGTTTTTCAGAAGGACGTGGTGTAAGGCGTGGTAAAGCGTCCTGTTGGAGGAGGCGTAAACCATTTAAGATGACAAGAATCGTCGATCCTTCGTGTCCGACGACAGCGAACGGCATAATCAAGAACTGTGACAAGTTCGATGCGATCAATAGGAGAATGACACCGATCGCAAGCGTGATGTTTTGTTTGACGATTCGGTTCATCTTTCGTGCTTTATGCACGGCATAGGCAAGGCGACCTAAATCGTTTTTCATCAAAACGACGTCAGCGGTCTCAAGCGCTGCATCTGTTCCTTCACCCATAGCGATTCCGACATGCGCTAGTGCAAGCGCTGGGGCATCGTTAATACCGTCACCGACCATCGCAACGGTCCGACCTTCTGTTTGGTATTGCTTGATATACCGGACTTTATCTTCAGGTAGACATTCAGCGACGAAATCCGTTAATCCCGCTTCCCGCGAAATAGCGGCTGCTGTGACCGGATTATCGCCTGTCAACATGATCGTTGCGATTCCGAGATCATTCAAAGCAGCAATCGCTGTTTTGGCTTCCGGACGAATCGTATCACGTAGTGCATAAAGTGCTACGATTTGCGATCCATTACTGACATAAACGATTGTATGTCCTTGTTCTTTAAGTGATTGTTCAATCGCGACGAATGGATCGTCTAGACCATCATGGAATGCCCGTTTACCGATGCGATACGTGACACCATTGACGGTTGCCTCAATTCCGTATCCTGTCACGTCTTTAAACGTTGACGGCTCACGAACATCAGCTTTTAAGTGGTCGACGATCGCTTGTGCGAGTGGGTGATTCGACTGCGATTCAATCGAAGCGACGGCTTGTTGAACAGCTTGAACATCCAATCCGTCCGCGTAACGACTTTCTGTAACGACTGGTTTACCTGTCGTCAGAGTACCTGTTTTATCGAAGACGATCGTGTCGACTTGTCCGAGCGTTTCAATGTGTGCGCCTCCTTTAAAGAGAACACCATTTTTCGCAGAGGCGGCAATTGCAGACAAAGCAGCAGGTGTAATCGATGCAACCAGGGCACACGGAGAGGCGACAACAAGTAGAATCATCGCGCGGTAAATACTTGTCTCAAACGTCCAACCAACGATGTAAGGAGGAAGGACCATCATAAGTGCGACGACAAGCAATACGATTTTGACATACCGGCTTTCAAACCGTTCGATGAACTGAGCAGATGGAGATTGCTCGCTTTGTGCGTTTTGAACCATATGAATGATCTTTTGGAACAAGGATTCATCTGCAGCTTTCGTCATCTCGATCGTCAAGACACCATTCATATTAACGGTCGAGTTATAGACAGTATCACCGGTCTGTTTTTCAACGGGGATTGATTCACCAGTAATCGACGCTTCTTCAATCGCCGCCTGACCACGAATGATGACACCATCAACCGGGATTCGTTCACCGGGACGGACATAGACGAGGTTACCGATTGCTAATTGTTCGATTCCGACGACTTCGAGTTGTCCGTTTGCGTTCAGGCGTGTCGCTTCTTCTGGTTGTAAAGACATCAAACTTTGTAGGGCACGCTCGTTTTTATTCATCGTATATGTTTCAAGGGCACCGGATAATGCGAAGATGAAGATCAGGATCGCACCTTCCATCCAGTATCCGATGGCAGCAGCACCGATGGCTGCTAAAATCATTAGCAGTTCAACATTCAACGTCTTTTCTTGATACGTCTCCGTCAAGCCTTCCTTCGCTTTCGCATATCCTCCGATCACATATGCAGATAAGTACAATGTGACATAAACGGCAGACGCCGCATTGAATTTTTCAAGTCCGTAAGCAACTAAAATCAATATTCCGCTAAACAATGCTAGAATCAATTCGTGATGCTCATCCCAAGCATGACGGAATACGGAACGCTGTTGAACATCGGTAGTAGTGGAAGTCGTCATATTAAAACTCCTTTCAAAATGTAAATGAGAAATGAAATCATTATAGAAAGAGAATGAGAATGTGATATATCAATGAGTTTAACTGATTGATAATGAGTTTCATTGTCTCTAGATTATAATTATTATTATCTGTAGAATTACTATACCATGCTTCAGTGAAAAGGAACAGGAAAGGAACCAGAAAGATGCAAAAATTTTTAACCCATCGGATTGGACTCGTCGTCTTTGCGTTATTGACGACTTTTTTGTGGGGAAGTGCGTTTCCCTTCATAAAAAAAAGTTATGAATTATTACAAATCACGTCTTCGGAATACGGAGAGCAACTACTGTTTGCGAGCTATCGTTTCTTTTTAGCCGGAGTGCTGTTACTTCTAGTCAGTGTCTTCGTCTTCAAGCAGACGATTACGCTGAAGGAGCGGACCTATGCCTATAGCCGACTCGGCTTCTTTTTGACATTCTTGCAGTATGTCTTCTTTTATATCGGTTTATCTTTATCAACCGGCGTGCAAGGATCAATCATTGCGGGATCGACTTCGTTCTTCCAGATGTTACTGGCTCATTTTCGATATGAAGACGATCGACTGAATCGATTTAAAGGAATCGCTCTATTCCTCGGATTTACAGGTGTCATTTTGGCAAACTGGCCGCAAGGTGGACAAGGTGTCTCGTTTGGTCTTGGAGAAGGATTGTTGATTGCAGCAATGATTTCCGGAGCATTCGGTAATTTGATCGCAAAAGAATACTCGGCACGTTATCCGGTTGCGCCGATGACAGGATGGGCGATGGTCATTGGATCAATTGGTCTCTTCATTGCGGGCGTCATACTCGACGGTCGCGTTGCACCGTTCGCATTTTCAACGACAAGTGCGTGGATGCTCGTATATCTCGCCTTTTTATCGGCGACTGGATTTACGCTATGGAATTTACTGATGAAATATAATCCTGTCAGTAAGGTGTCGTTATTTATGTTCTTCGTACCGATCTATGGAGTCAGTTTATCTGCCTTGATTCTTGGCGAGACGATTCCACCGCAAGCGTTGTTCGGTCTCTTGTTCGTCGTAGGTGGTATTCTAGTTTCGACGTACTTGCCTGTCTGGTTTCAAAAGCGAGGTTGACGAAGATTCAGAATCGTGCAAAAATAGTTTCAATTAAAGTAACTCCCAATCGTTCGTTGCTTAAGCCGACCCGTTCGGCTTTTTTCTGTACGGTCATCTAAAGACCGATTCGGCCTTGTCTGAAAGGCTAGTGCGACTATAAAACGGAAGGAGATGAAAACGGATGGAACGGAATGAGATCGTTCGAAAGATCATTGCCACTCGTCGTCCACGTGATGAGTTTGCCCGGTTCGTCGTGACGTGCGTCAGTCAGCAATTGAAGGAAACCCATGGAGATGTGGATGTGGAAATCATTGAAGCGGAGAGAGGTTACGATTCAGTGTGGTCAATCAACGGTCGAGAGGTCGTCGTATTGCTTGAGACAGAAGAGTTAAAGCGTGCAAAGGAACAACCATATGCGATCGACGATAAGCTCTGGCGGAGTTTTCGGCAAGAAGGAATCGTGAAATAAAAAAAGGATCTTGCGCATCAGTAGCGCAAGATCCTTTTTAGATTCGAGGTGTCTCGTGACGTTTTGCATATCGTAAGAGAAACGCAAGTGTCGTAAGGACAAGAACGAATAAACTAAAATACAGCATAGCTGGTAGCAGCACGAACAGGCTGCCAGCAATCGGTCCGAGAATCGAACCGAGACTAAAAGCGATTCCGGCAAGTAAATTACCGGTCGGTAGGAGATGACGTGGTAATTGTTCCGTCATATAGGCGACGCCAAGCGAATACGTCGAGCCGAGCGCCATCCCGCTAATTGCAAAGATTGCAAACAGCCAACCGTATCGTTCGAAGGCGAAGCAAGCAATGAGAAAAGCGACGGATCCAATCGAGAGTACGGTCACTAATGTCCGACGTTTCCCGAAGTGGTCAGCGAGCCGTCCAAGTGGTAACTGCATGATTAATGAGCTGACGACAAACGTCGTAATCAAGGTACTCGTCTCTGATAATCCATATCCATTACGCGTGGCAAACACAGGAAAACTAGCATTGAGTGTAGCTTCGAGAAAACCGTATGTAAAGCCAGGGAGTAGCGTGAACCAAGCCGTCGATAAGACAAGTCGATAGCGTGAGGCTGCACTTTGCAATTCCTCGGGCATGACGGACGATGGTTTTTCATTCGGCATACGTGATAACAAAATCAGGACAATGACAGCCAATGTTCCAGTTAAGACAAAAGGTAGCCAATCAATGACGTCAACGAGTGGTGCAGCGAGAGGTCCGAGAGCGAAACCGAGACCGAATGCCATCCCGTATAGTGACATCGTTCGTCCTAACCGTTCATTTGGGGTAATGGACGTGACCCACACTTGTGATCCATAATGTAACGTTTGATCACCAAACCCAACGAGGAAACGTAAAATCATCCAAGCAATGACGCTTGGAAGGAGTGGGAATAAGAATACAGCGACAGCAACTAGAGCAAGACCGAACGAGATGACGGGAATATAACCACGTCGTCGCAGTGGTCCTTCCATTAAAGGAGCAGCGACGATGACACCAACATAAAGAACGGCGGCGCTGAGACCGTTGATGAAAGCCGGTGTTCCTTGACGTTCAAGTAAAATGGATAACAGTGGAATCAACAGACCTTGCGTGAATCCGGAAATGAAGACGATCGATAAGATAAGAGCAAAACGACGTGACACAAGTAACGACGACCTTTCTTTTTCTTTTTAGCATAACACGCCCCGGTCTCTGAAATGGGAGACCGGGGCGTACTTCATTTATTTTCTTGTTCAAAACGTGTCGGACGCGGCATATGCAGAAGATGTTCATCCCAATCTGTCTGATCGAACACTTCATCATGTTCGATGCTGTGTGAAGTACGAATACCAACCATCATTACGAACAAGACCATGCTGAACGTACCGATGATTGCGACAATACCTACGAGCCATTCCATCCCGGTCACTCCTTTTAGAAAAACAGAATGTGTCTACTTTGTGACATTTTTCCCGGGACGCCGTCGTTCAAAACCTTTTTTTCGATTTTAAAGCCGGCTCGACTGTTTTGTGAAATCAATCTCAGGGTAGTATGCGTTCTTCACAAGCGCGTTCGGTCCAAGGCATTGCACCGCAGGGCAGTGACACGACAAGCTTTTATTCAGTTCCGTTTCTTGCCACTCGGCATAAGCATCATTGAAGGATGTCTCATGAATCGTACCAAGCGAAGCAAGTTCGTCACCGAAATCCGTTACGATGATTTCGCCGTCAAAGATGTTGACGTTGAGACGGGAACGCCCATCAGGATCATTGCGGACAGATACGTTTTTCTCTTGACGCAAGCGACGATGAAGTTCTAAATCCGCCTCTTCCATCGAGCAAGCGTAGAAGGGAAGCGTTCCGAACAACATCCAGACGTTCGGATCCCGAACGTCAAGCAAACGATGGATCCCGTCGCGAATTTCGGGTAAGCTAGCGGCTTCGATCATCGACGCGAAGTCAGCGGGGTACATTGGATGGACTTCGTGACGGACACAGCCCATATCAACGATTTCTTTATGGATCGCTTCAAGGTGTGGTAATGTCCGTTTGTTGATCATCGTCTCTGCAGAAACGATGACACCACGTGCATTTAGAACGCGGGCATTCTCTTTCATCGTTTCAAATAGTTTCGTCCGTGCTTCGCGTGACGGTTTTCGTTCCATCATCGCAAAGCCACCATCGATAAAATCGTCGACTGTTCCCCAGTTATGTGAGATGTGCAAGACATCTAAATAAGGAATGATTAATTCGTAGCGAGATAACGGAAGTGTTAAATTTGAGTTGATTTGGGTTTTAGCACCACGTTCGTGGGCATACTTAAGTAAAGGGACAACGTACTCCTTGATGGACTTCATTGAAAGCATCGGTTCGCCGCCGGTGATTGAGAAGGCACGCAGATGCTCGATTTCATCCAGACGTTGAATAAGTAGCTCGATTGGAATCTCGGGTGACTCGCTACTAGATAACATGTAACCGACGGCGCAATGTTCGCAGCGCATGTTACACAGTTTTGTTGTCGTGACTTCAATGTTCGTCAAACGGACCGTGCCGTATTGTTCAATGTCGCGATAAGCTTCCCACGGATCGTTCGCGATCGTGATGGGTGATGAATGTGACATAGATACTCCTCCTTTTTAGTGCTCCACCTCGTATCGTATGCTAAAATAACGTCGGAATCCAGCGGAAGAAAGGAAGTCTGAATAATGGGAAAAGCAAGAACTGATAAACTTGGTCAAATGAATGTGCTAAAATCAAGAATGCAGCTTCTCTGTCATACAATCGATTCACTCGATGAATCATCAGATATCGAAGATTTGGAACGACTGATCGTATCATTAGATCAACTCAAGGCGAAAGTCGTTCGATATGCGAAGGATATGAAAGAACAAGAAGAAACGAAAAAAGCGGTAGATTGAGACCGCTTTTTCATTTGTGCAAATGGAAAGGATGAAATCAATGGCAACAAAAATCAAATTACAGACAGGTGAGGTTCGTTCGGTCACTTGTCTACGGATGGGCATCAACGGTGAAGGGATCGCGACGCTCGAGCGACAGATCGTCTTCATCCCAGGATTGCTTGTAGGTGAGACGGCGCAAATCGAGATCACAGAAATTCATGCGAACTATGCGAATGCAAAGATCTTAAAGCGTGACGATCGTTCACCGGATCGCGTGACACCACTTTGCCCGGTCTATAGTGTCTGTGGCGGCTGTCAATTACAACATATGAGTTACGATGGACAATTGCGTTATAAGGAAGAAATGCTTCGCAACGCTTTCTTGAAATCAACGAAACTGAATGTTGAGAAAGCCGATATCCGTCCGACGATTGGTTCGAAGGAGTGGGGATACCGCAACAAGTCACAATTCGTTGTCGGGAAACAAGGCAATGAAATCGTCAGTGGTCTCTATTCTGCGAATTCGAATCGTCTGGTCGCAATCGATGATTGTGTCGTCCAAAATAAGGATACGCTTCGCGTCAACCAAGCTGTTACGAAATTACTCAATGACTATAAAGTACCCGTTTACCATGCGTCAAAACAAGACGGTGTCATGCGCCATATCGTCGTCCGGACAGGAATCAAAACGGGCGAAATTCAAGTCGTGCTCGTTGCCTTTAAAGATGGCTTCCGTGATCTAGAGGGCTTATCGCGCGATATCATGGACATTCCAGGTGTCGTCTCTGTTGCACTGAACATCAATGATAAGTTGACGTCACGTGTCTTCGGGGAAGAGACGGAAGTCTTGCGTGGTGTCGAGCGGATCGAAGAAGAAATGGGCGAGTTCACGTATCAACTGTCGCCGCGCGCTTTCTTCCAGTTGAACCCGGAACAGGCAGAACGGATGTATGAGGAAATTGCCCGTGCTGCTGCTTTGACAGGCGAAGAACGTGTCGTGGATGCTTATGCAGGTGTCGGTTCAATTGGACTCTGGATTGCTAAGGGGGCAAAAGAAGTCCGCGGGATGGAAATCATTGAAGAAGCAGTTGAAGATGCGAATGCGCACATGAAGCAATATGGCTTTGATCATGCGCATTATGTCGTCGGTAAGGCAGAAGCATGGATTCCACGTTGGGTCAAGGAAGGTTGGATTCCAGATGTCTTCATCGTCGATCCACCCCGTTCAGGTTGCGATACGCAGTTATTGAACGCAATGATTTCGTCTAAGGCGAAAAAAATCATCTATGTCTCGTGTAACCCGCAGACGCTTGCACGTGATTGCGATCACTTAATGAAAGCGGGATATAAGGTATCGTACATTCAACCGTATGATATGTTCCCACAAACGGCGCACGTTGAAGCGATCGTCGTGCTCGAAAAGAAGAAAAAGAAAAAGTTCTAAGTAACAAGCCCGTATGCACTCCTTGAGCGAGTGAACATACGGGCTTTTTTTCTGTGACTGCTCACTTACGTTTGCGAAACATAATCGAACGTGGCGTCACATTCGGTAAACCGTTCCTTCAACTGAGCGACACGATCAGTTGGGAGTGGACCACGTTCAATCAGTTGCTGATTCAAAGCGAGGTGTTCTGGTCGAGACGTGCCGATGATGGCTGTCGTAATCCCTGGTTCGAAGACTGTAAAACGTAATGCCGTCTCAAGCCAGCTCGATTCCTCGAGTGGATAAGCGAGTTGTTGCGCTCGTTCCCAGTAAGGTTCGACATATTGTCCGACCGGACGCTCCGTGAAACGCCATGGTGCATTACCAATTGGACGTTTGGCGATGACCCCGTGATTCAAAAGTGTAGGTAAGACTTGATCGACGCGTTGATCAAACAGATTGAAGGATGTCTGGAAACTATCGAAGCGTTTCGTTTCGATCGCATACTGCAAGTCTTCCCGGTCACCAGAATAAGCGATGACCCGGACTTTTCCTGCTTGTTTTGCTTGTTCGAGTGCCTCGATGACGTCGCCTTGAGCAAGAATTTCTCGGCTGCAGGAATGCAAGTGTACGATATCAAGATGATCCGTTTGCATCGTCCGTAAGGCTTGATCGATACCACCACGGACAGCTTCAAACGTCCAGTCCTGTGCACCCGGAACATCATATCCGACTTTCGTCGACAGAATGATATCGTGACGACGACTCTTTAGAAATTGTCCGACACGTTGCTCCGATAAACCATAGCCACGTGCTGTATCGATCAGATTAATACCAAGATCCCGTGCTTGTTCCAGTAAATATACCGCTTCGCGATCCGTCATCTGTTCTGAGCCAATATGACCGGCTCCAAAACCAAGCGGGGAAACAAGTAAGTCGGATGTTCCAAAACTTCTTAATTCCATGAACGACAATTCCTTTCAGCTAGCTTGTAATTTAAATCGATGATGTTCGTTTTTGATATACGCGATAGATCAGATAACCGGCAAGTGCGATGCCTGCAATCGACCATTGCATCATCGTCGAGGATTGCATGAATTGATGGACGGCGAGTACTTCGAGTAACATAGCTGGAATTTTTCCGAGCGTACTTGCAGTTAGGAAAAGCAAGATAGAAACACCACTCGCCGCACTAACGATATTGACGATGCCAGACGGCACGAACGGTAACAGCCGTAACAAGAGAATCGTTAGAAACGCTTCGCGTCCTTTTTGCGCTTGTAGCTTTTGCTGCAGACGAGCGAATCGATCCGGAAGTGGGCGACGAAGGGCATACCGCAGTCCTTTCCGGTAGAGAAGGAAGGCACACCCTGCACCGAGGACTTCACCAACGAAGGAGAGCAACGTGCCCATCCATAGTCCGAAATAGACGAGATTCGCAGCGGTGACGAACGTACTCGGTAGAACACCCACTACACTGACGACGATGCCGACCAAGGCACTCACGAATGGTGCAAACGGACCGAAGAGTTCGAAGACTTGCACGACTTGCTGTTCCATCATTCAAATCCATCCTCTTCATCCGGAAGAAGCGGCAACTCGATGTGGACAGTCGTTCCTTCTCCAAGGACGGAGTCGAACCGGATCGTTCCATCATGCCGATCAATGATATGTTTTGTGATCGCAAGACCAAGACCAGTTCCGCCATCTTTACGTGTTCGTGATTTATCGACACGATAAAAACGTTTCGTCAGTCGATCGAGATGTTCTTCCGGAATGCCTTCTCCTTCATCTCGGATAAGACAATGCGTCCGGTCGCCGATCGTTTCGGTCGACAAGAAAATCTGTTTGCCAGGCGGTGTGTACCGTAAAGCATTATCGAGCAAATTACCGAAGACTTGCTCGAGACGGTCCGTATCACCTAAGACGATTTGATCCGGGTCGAGATTCATGACGAATGTAACCCCTTTTGATTGAGCGATCGGTTCCATCCGGTAGATGACATCTTCAAGCACTTGACTGAAGACAAGTGGTTGTTTCGACATCGGATAAGAGTCGCGCTCGAGTTGAGCGAGATCGAGCAGATCATTGACAAGACGTTGCAAACGTTCGGTTTCCCGTTCGATGATTTGATAGTACTGAGCACGTTTTTCTTCCTCAAGCGAATCATCCTGCATCATCTCCGTATAACCACGGATGTAGGAGAGCGGTGTCCGTAGTTCGTGACTGACGTTCGCGAGGAATTCTTTACGCTGCTCATCGACCTCACCGAGCGATTCCGCCATCTTGTTTAACGTTTCTGCGAGTTCCCCGATCTCATCGTCCGATTGAATCGGAATCCGGTAATCAAAGTCACCTTGCGCATAAACAGTCGAGGCACGCTTCATGTCGATCAACGGACGGATGATCGTATCGATGATTTGTCGTCCGAAGATGACGAGATTCAGGACGATCAGTCCGATCATGAAGAAAATCATCAGCCGGAGCGGGCGGAACGGTTCACTGATTTGACCAAGTTCCAAGTACAAGATTAACGTACCAACGAGTCGATTGTTTTCGATGATCGGAAAACCGGTCATCAAAATGTCCGTCCCTTCAATTGGATGGGTTCGACTCGAGACGACGGTTTCACCATTTCGAAGTTCTTCGATATCCGCATTCGTCAAAAAGCGCAGTCCAGCTGGATTTTTCTTTAGAAAATCGATGAAGAAGACTTTGGATTCCGTCAGTTCATTCGTATAAGTCATTCCATCGTAAAAAGCACCGGATAACCCTTCGGATTCATAAATGTTAATCAGCTTTTCGCCTCGGTTCAATAAAATATCTTCCTGCGTCTGAAGATAAAACCGATCGTAGAGATAGAATGTCAACAATACGAATAAGATGGCAGAAAAAACACTCGTAAACCAAATCGTGATCCAAATCCGACGTCGGATCGTATAACGTTTAATCATACTTCCTCGAATTTATAACCGATGCCCCAGACCGTTTGAATCGAGCCACCAGCTTCCCCTAGCTTTAAGCGAAGTGTTTTGATGTGTGTATCGACCGTCCGTAAGTTACCAATATAATCCGCACCCCAGATTTGATCGAGTAACTGTTCCCGGGAAAAGACCTTATCATTGTTTTGGGCGAACAGGTGCAACAAATCAAATTCCTTACGCGTCAGGCTGACCGGCTTGCCATTGACGTGGACACTCCGACTTTCCGTATCGAGTTCAAGCATGCCGAGCGTTAAAGTAGCCGATTGATCAACTGTAAAGCGATGAGAACGACGAAGCGTCGCTTCGATACGAGCGAGCAGTTCTCGTGGGCTGAATGGTTTTGTAATATAGTCATCAGCTCCGATTTTCAATCCGTGGATGCGATCGAGTTCGTCCGAACGTGCCGTCAGCATGATGATCGGAACGTTTGAGAATTCACGAATCCGCATGCATGCCGTCAAGCCGTCCATTTCCGGCATCATGACATCGAGTAGGACGAGGTGGAATGTATTTTGTTGAATGAGATGGATCGCTTCTTGTCCATTAGAAGCTGTCATCGTCGTGTAATGTTCTTTTTCAAGATTCGAGACGAGAAGGTCACGCATTTGTGCTTCATCATCTACTACGAGAATGTTAAACGATTCTGGCATTAGTCTTCGCTCCATTTCCTGTAGAAGAAAGTGTTTCTTCCATAAAGATGAGTTTTCTTATTTATCATACCATTTCAAACTTTAGAAACGCATGCGTGGACACAAAAAAGCACGAGAGACAAGGCTCTCATGCTTCGAGTTGTTGGTGATCGTATAGTGTTTCGAGCTCCCGACCATGAATATACATGTGGAAACTAGACTTTGAGACTTCATACAGCGTGAATTGTGTCTCGCCGGTATTCAGTTGCTCAAGGAGCGCTGGGCGCAACTCATCAGCACAGAATGCGTAAGGCAATTTTTCAGCTGCTTTTTGTGAACGGACGTTGCTTTTACGAATTTTCATGAAGACGCTCTCGTATCCGAGCTCGAAGAACAGCTCAGAGAAAAAGGCTTCTTTCGCTAAATGATTGTATCCTTTACCATGATACGGTTTACCTAACCATGTACCGAGAAACCCATATTGTCCTTCGATATCGAGTAAACTAATCGTACCAATCGGTTGATCGAACTCATCTAGGATGGTACGTGATACGATTTCACCACGTTCTTCCTCTTCGATTGCCTGCTTTGTAGTAAACAGAAATTCATCAAAGTACCGTGTTTTTTGGCGGACGTACGGATATACGTCTTGATGCTGCATCAGTTCGAACAAATCAGCGCAGTCGCTCAGCTCCCGTTGCTTGAGCATACTTCCATTCCTCCTTTTTAGGACCGCAAGAATGATTGTCGAAAGCTACCTGTCTGACTCGTTTGAACCGCGCATGGTATGCCTTCTTCAGTTGTCGGATAAGATAATATTACCTTCTTTTTTTAAAATTGCAAGAAAATAATTTTTTTGAAAAAAGATACAAAAACAAGATGTTTTTCAGAAGCGTTCAAAACCCCCGAAAGGCGTTATAAACACCTGGCGGGGGCGGGGTTAAGTCAGGTTCAGTTGAGCGTGTTCAAAAATGATTTTTCCGTCGATCATCGTCATGAGTGGCTTCGCTAAATAGTCAAGCGGGAAGTGGCTCCAGAGAACGAGATCGGCATCTTTTCCGGGTTCAATCGATCCGACACGATCATCTACACCAAGCGAGCGAGCGGGATGAATCGTGATCGCCCGTAAGGCGACGTCGACAGGTAGACCTTCTCGTGCAGCGAGGCCAGCACAGAGATTCAAATACTGGACAGGGGTGTACGGATGATCGGTCGTAATCGAAATCTCAAGACCATGCTCGTGTAGTATCCGGTACGTTTCCCACGTTTTGTTCTTCAGTTCGATTTTAGACTTACGTGTAAAGGTCGGTCCGACGGTCACTTTTTCGATCGGCAACTGCTCCATCTCTTTTGCGACGAGATGACCTTCCGTACAATGCTCGATACGCAAATCAAGATCGAACTCTTCCGCAAAACGAATGGCGGACAGAATATCATCTGCTCGGTGCGCATGTACACGAAGCGGCATTTTATGATCAAGGACCCGTTTGATCATCTGGTGAGCGAACGTTTCGGAAACTCGTTGTGTCCGAACTTCAAGAAAGGCTTCGCGCAACATCCCCATGATGCCCATCCGTGTCAGTTCACCGGCGCGACCAGCACTATGGACACGCTTTGGGTTTTCACCGAGCGCAACCTTCAGACCCGCGTACTTTCGAAGAATCATATCATCGATGAACCGTCCGTGCGTCTTGATGACACTCGTGACACCACCGATGATGTTCATGCTACCGGGCATGACTTGAACGGTCGTGATCCCGTGTTCGACGGCTTCCTTAAATCCTTCATCAAGTGGGTACACGCCATCAATGGCACGCAGATGAGGGGTCATCGCAAAAATCGTCTCATTCGCATCATTTCCGACGGTTCCGGTACCTTCGTCATATAATCCGAGATGTGTATGGGCATCGATGAAACCGGGTAATAAAAAGTGACCTTCTGCTTCAATGACTTGATCGTTTTCTAAGTGATCCAGTAATTCACCGATTTCAATGATTTTCCCATCACGAATGCGGATGTCCCCGTAAAAACTGTCCGAAGTAATCGGATAGATATGTGCATTTCGAATTAAGATATCCAAGTATCGTCCACCCCTGTACTAGTTTGAATGCTCGATTGCTCGTAACGCATCCTTTAGTTCAGCATACCGAAACTTGTATCCGTTTTCGAGCGCTTTTTTCGGAACGACACGCGCTCCTTCGAGTACGATCGTACTCTTTTCACCCAGTGCGAGTTCTAACGCGAAGCGTGGAGCAGGGAGCCAGTGTGGACGGTGCAAGACTTTCCCAATCGTCTGACCAAAGCGACGCATCGTCTCCGGATGAGGGGCGGTAATGTTCAGCGGTCCCTCGACTGTCGGGGTCTCAAGGGCGAAGATGAATAAATCGACTAAATCATCGATATGGATCCAAGATACCCATTGTTTTCCGTCGCCCATCGTACCGCCACCAAACAAGACGTACGGTAAACGCATGAGTGGATAAGCACCGCCGGCTTTCGTCAAGACGACACCGATTCGTGGATGAACGAGTCGAATGCCAGCGTCAGCAATCGGACGAGCGAGATCTTCCCATGCGACACAGACATGACTCAAAAAGTCAGCGGTTGGTGGGAGTGGTTGGTCTTCTGAGAACGTCTGATGCCGATCTTGTCCGTAAATTCCAACTGCCGAAGCAGATAAGACGACGTTTGGTTTTTGATCAAGTGCTTCGACGATTCGTACCAGTTCTTTTGTCGTACTGACACGACTATCGAGGATGACGCGTTTTCGTTCATCCGTCCAACGACCATCATTGATTGAAGCGCCGGCGAGATGAATAAAAGCATCGACTCCTTCTAGATGTTGTTCCGGTTTTGCATCTTCTGTCATCCACTTGATATATGTGACATGCGCATCATTCGCTTTCGGATGACGCGTTAAGATAAAAATATGATGTCCTTGCTCAAGCAAACGCTTCGTTAAAGCTTGACCAATCATTCCAGTTCCACCCGTGATTGCAATCTTCATATAATCCATCCTCCCTGAAATCCATCAAAATAAGGTTCTTACCATTTGTTCCCGTTCCTTAGTTTCAGTCAAACATAGACCTGCCTGTTCATGCTATCGTAGAACTATCAAATCAGGTTAGAGGAGGGAACGAAATGAAGATCAAACGGATCTCGACCCAGAAAAAGAACAGCGAACGATTCAATATCTATGTCGAACGTGATGGTAAAGAAGAATATGCATTTGCCGTAGACGTCGATATCTTAATCAAATACAATCTGCAACGCGATAAGGAACTCGATGACGACTTCGTCAAGGAAGTACTAACGGCTGAAGAACAGCAGAAAGCATATCGTCTCTCATTGAATCACCTATCATACCGGATGCGGGCAACGAGTGAGGTCGTCACGTATCTGACGGAAAAAGAGACACCGGAACATGCGATCAAACATGCGATCGAACGATTGACCGAGCAACGCTATCTTGATGATCAACAGTTCGCTCTTGCGTATACGTCGACGAAAAAAGCAACGACACCGCAAGGACCAGGCAAGATTCGCCGCGATCTTGAGGCGTTGAAGATACCGAAGACAGCGATTGATGAGGCAATCATGACGTTTACGGATGAAGAAGCATACGAAAAAATACTTAAGTTTTTACGACAAAAACAAAAAGAGTTGCAACGACGTTCCGTACGCGAATTGACACAAAAACTACAGATGACGTTGATGCAGCGTGGATTTTCGTCCGATTTAATTAAGGCGGGCATCGAAGAGGTATTCTTAGCTGAAGAAGGTGACGAAGAAGAACAAGCAGCACTCTATCAAGCACGCAAGTATTATCCAAAGTACCGGCAACTCGAACCGTTTGAACGCGAACAAAAGGTAAAACAGGCACTTGTCCGAAAGGGATTTCCGTATGGACTAGCGGCTCAAGTTCTTGAACAAGTTAAAGAAGAAGAGGCAGAATAACGAAAGCAAGACGAAAAATTGACAATTATCCGACAATTGTGTTATTCTACGCACAGACTAAGAAAAGGAGGAACCGTCCTATGAAAAAGCCAATTGGTTTCACACACATCCAACAGCTGAATACGACGGAGACTCTTGAGCACGTATAAGTAATTCATTTCATGTGCGAGCAAGGGGATTCGTCTCCCGAGCGCGCAGACGAACAAGAAAACAGTATGTCTATTTCAAGGCATACGGATTCTCGGACTGCATCCGGAAATCCGTATGCCTTTTTGCGTGCTCGGAAAAAACACTTCATTTCACAGTAAAGGGGGGACCCTCATGCGTTTATTTCGGCAATTGAGTTGGTTTCTAAAAGAACACAAATCATCTTACCTCGTAGCAGTCGTCTTACTGATCATCACGGGCTTCATCGATTTGACGCCGCCGTGGTTGATTGGAAAAGTGATCGACGGTTTACGCTCAGGTTCGATGGATCGAACGACACTCTTACAGTATGTCGGTGGATTAACGGTCATTTCCATCATCTCCTTCATTTTGACGTATCAGTGGTTAGCGAAATTATTCGGAACGGCATTTTTACTAGAGCGGACACTGCGGAGTCGGTTCTTTACGCACTTATTGAAATTGACACCAACGTTCTATCAAAAGAATCGGACGGGTGATTTGATGGCACTCGCAACGAACGACTTAAAAGCCGTCGAACGGACAGCTGGGTTTGGTGTCTTGACGCTCGTTGATTCGCTGAATATGACAGCCATCACACTCGTCGTTATGGGTGTCGCGATCGACTGGAAGTTGACGCTCGCTGCATTATTACCGATGCCACTTCTCGCCTATGCGATGAATAAGCTGGGGAGTCAAATTCATGGTCGTTTCATTACTGCCCAGGACTCGTTCGGAACGATGAACGATCAGGTCGTCGAGTCGATTTCTGGACTGCGTGTCATCCGTTCATTCGTACAAGAACCAGTCGATGTCAAACGGTTCGACGATGTGACGACGGATGTCTTTGAGAAAAATATGCACGTCGCAAAAATCGATGTCTTGTTTGAACCGATCATTAAACTACTCGTCGGATTCAGTTATTTGATCGGCTTGTCGTTCGGGACATATCTCGTCTTTACGAACGATATCACGCTTGGACAATTGGTCGCCTTTAATATCTATCTCGGAATGCTGATCTGGCCGATGTATGCCTTTGGTGAATTGATCAACGTCATTCAGCGGGGAACAGCGAGTCTTGACCGCTTAGAAGCGACGATGCGTGTGAAACCGTTGATTGCCTCGACGCCGCGGGAGCACGTCGAGCGTCCGGAGCGGATTGAGATGACGAATTTGACATTTACGTACCCAGAAACGGCGCATCCAGTATTACAAGATTTGAACATGACGATCGAACAAGGAGCAACGATTGGAATCGTTGGACCAACCGGTTCCGGGAAAACAACGTTCTTGCGTCAATTCCTGCGTGAGTATCCGATCGGTCGAGACATGCTGACGATCAACGGTGTGCCGTATGAAGATATCGCGCTTGAAACGGTGCGTGGATGGACAGGTTACGTCTCACAAGAACATTTACTGTTCTCGAAATCCGTCCGCGACAATATCTTGTTCGGTGTAGGTGAAGCGACGGAAGAAGAATTACAGGAAGCGATTCGTCTCGCATCCTTTGAAAAAGACATCGAGACGCTCGAGCAAGGACTTGAGACGATGGTCGGCGAACGAGGTGTCACATTATCAGGTGGACAAAAGCAACGTCTGTCGATCGCACGTGCAATGTTGAAAAAACCAGAATTGCTACTGCTGGATGATTCACTGTCGGCAGTAGATGCGAAAACTGAATCACATATCATCGATTCGATTCGCTCGAATCGTCATCAATCAACGACATTAATCGTTGCCCATCGCTTATCGGCAGTGGCGCATGCGGACGAAATCATCGTCTTGCAAGACGGGGTGATTTCAGAACGGGGAACACACGACAGCCTAATGGCACAAAATGGCTGGTACGCTCAACAATTCGAGCGACAAAGTGAAGAGATGTAAGGAGGTGCCTCTACATGAATGAACTGGAATTATATCAACTCGATCCGGCACGGCGGAAGACGACGATCCGTTCGTTGATCCGCTATGCGATGCACGAGAAACAAGCAATCTTTTTAGGGCTGTTTCTACTCGTACTAGCAGTCGGAGCAGAACTGACTGGCCCGTATATCGCTAAAGTCATCATCGATGAACATATCGTAGCGATTGAAAAGGACTGGGTTGAAGTTAAAACGGATGGGGCGGTCACGTATGATGGTCGTCAATTCGCCAAAGCACAAGATGTCTCTAAAAATGAAATCATTCGATCCGTCTCGATCGTTCAAACAGCAAAAGGCTACTATTTCGTACCCAAACAAGTCGTCAGTGGTGGGGAACGGAACATCAGTGGAAATACGATGACCGTTACGCGTGGTGACGACGTCTACACGTATGACAATATTCAAAAACTGACACAAGGACAGGTCTATGATTTTTATTCGAACGACTTAAAAGCGATCGGCTGGCTATCGTTGATCTACGTCATCTTGTTACTAGTAGCAGCTGGATTGAACTGGGTGCAGCAAATTTTACTCCAGCGGTCTGCCCATAAAATCATCAAACGGATGCGACTCGATGTCTTTACGCACCTGCAACGGTTACCGGTTCGCTACTTTGATCAGACGCCAATCGGGAAAATCGTCAGTCGGGTCACGAACGATACGGAGACGATTCGTGATCTTTATCTCGGTGTGCTCGCACGGGTCTTTTCGGGAATCATCACGATGGCAGGAATTCTCGTCGCGATGTTCTTCCTCGATTATCGATTAGGTCTTGTCTCGTTGATCATCATTCCGATCGTCTATTTCTGGATTCAACTGTTCCAGAAACTTGCGACGAAGAATAACTTCAAGGTTCGCTCGCTCGTTGCTGACATGAATGGTCAACTGAATGAAAACATTCAGACGATGCCGATCATCCAAGCCTATGCGCGCGAGAAGGAAGTCCTTGCCGAATTTGAGCAAAAAAACGAAGAGAATTACCAGACACGGGCAAAGCTGTTGCGACTCGATGCTTTGATGTCGCATAACTTATCTTACTTTTTGAAAAACCTGACGCTTGCCCTGTTGATTTGGGTCGTCGGTGGAAAAAGTCTGACAAACGGGTCGTTTTTATCGCTCGGTATTTTATACGCGTATATCGATTATGTGTCCCGTTTGTTCGAACCGGTCACTCAAATCATGAATCAGCTATCACCACTACAACAAGCACTCGTCTCAGCGGACCGGATGTTCCAGTTGCTCGATGAAGAAGGCGAGCCGGTCGAACAAGGACGTGTTCCGCGTTTTAAAGGTGCGGTGTCCTTCAAAGACGTCGAATTCAGTTATGAGGCAGGCAATCCCGTATTGCGTGAGATTCAAATTGACGCTCGCCCTGGTGCAACGATTGCCCTCGTTGGTCATACCGGCAGTGGGAAGAGCTCGATCATGAACTTGCTGATGCGGTTTTATGATCCATCAAAAGGACAATTGTTGATTGACGGACAAGACGTGACAAACTTACCGAAACAAGCAGTCCGTGAGCATATGGGGATCGTCTTACAGGATCCGTTCCTCTTCACGGGAACGATTCGGTCGAATATCACGCTCGGCAATCCTGATATATCGGAAGCGCGCGTTCGTCAAGCAATCGAAGCCGTCGGTGCCGATCGATTCATCGATCGCTTACCGAATGGACTCGACGAACCAGTCATTGAAAAAGGCGCTACGTTATCAGCTGGGGAACGCCAGTTAATCAGCTTTGCCCGTGCGTTGGCATTTGATCCAGCGATTCTTGTTCTTGATGAAGCGACAGCAAGTGTCGACTCGGAAACGGAAGCAGTCATTCAAGATGCCTTGCTGACGTTAACGAAAGGACGGACGACGTTCATCATTGCGCACCGCTTGTCGACGATCAAGGACGCGGATGAGATTCTTGTTCTCGATCATGGTCGAATCGTAGAGCGTGGACCGCATGATGAACTCCTTGCAACGTCTGGTATTTATGCGAAAATGTACGCATTGCAAAGCAAACGTAATCTTGAATTGAAATCAAGCTAATCGATCCAGTTTCTCCTCCTTTTCGTTTATACTGAAAAACGAAGAGGGGGAGTTTTTTTATGGAGACACGGATGAGTCAATTATCAAAATACGAGCTTGAAATGCTGATCACGAAATTAAGTGAACAGAAACGAAAAGCCGAACAACACGGTAACGTCAGTGAAGTGGAGGTCGTGACGCGTAAGATCGCCATTGCGAAAAGTTATTTAGTCGACCCGGAACGATTTGAACGGGGTGCTTATTACCGGATCGAAGGAGAAGAGGCACGATTTGAATTACACTTCGTCAATGGGGTCATGGGTTGGGGACATTTTGAAGGAACGGCTCAAGAAGTCGCGATTCCACTCGCATTATTTACAGGAGAGGGAGAACAGATATGACGAATCGAGAACAAGCACTTCAGCAACTGGCTGAAGAATTATTACAGGTGAACGACGTACTGACGCCCGACGAGGCTCTGACATGGGTCGAAGTTTTATGGGAAGATTTTGAAGCGACACTCGCGCGTGCTGGTGAAAAATATCAAGGTGAAGCCGTCGCTATTCATTTCGTCGAACAGCAGATTAAGCAGCACGGGGCGATGTTGCACCGGTTTAATACGACGAATGAAAAGTTCAAACATTTGATGACAGGTCGAAACGTCGAATGAAAAAGCTCCGCACATCGGGATTACCGTTGCGCGGAGCTTTGTCTTTATAATGCAGGGATGAACAGCTTTTTCTGCAAGGTCCGTTCGCTGAATACCCAACCGGTGTAGGAACTGACGATTTCCTTCGTCGCTGCGTCGATTCTTACGACGGCAACGAACGGATAAACTTCCTTCGTGAAGTAACGCAAGTTCGTAAAGCGGTATTCGACAATACCGTCCTTACGTGAGACCGTATACGTATGGATCTTCGAGAATTCAAGAAACGCTTGCAAGTCAGCATTTTGTTTGACGATTTCATATAAAGCGTCCCCATGTGGTTCGTCCTTGATGCGGAAGTTGCCACATTCAACGACAGTTCCACTGTTGATCTTGACGACAGAGTACTCGTCACGTAAACGTGCCGCGACATGCCACTCGTCCCATTTCATGCCGGGCGAGATGAAGAGCTTATGCGCTCCGCGATAATAACGGGCTGCGGTTGCCAGGGCATCATTTCGCAACTTGAACTGAACGGCGTAGTAGATGATGACGATAGCGATCAGTATCGGGAAGATGACGATTGTCGCTCTCGTTAATAACCAAATCCCGAACGCAGCATAATACATCGTGAATAGATACGGATCAAATGTGTTAATGACACCCCAACCAATCCAGGATTGTTTGAATGGGTGTAAGGCTTGTGTCCCGTATGCGTTAAACAGATCGACGAAGACATGAAGGGCGACAGCAATCTGTGCCATCAGCCATAATGAAGTCGGAGGTACGCCGAATAACGTACCGATGACGATCGAAAGCAGTAAGGGCCAGGCAATCAAAGCGATCAAGCCGTGCGATTTTCCGCGGTGTTGGCGCAAGTAGGCGCTGTTTCCTTTAAATTTGAAGACGGTGTCGAAGTCCGGTGCATGTGAGCCAACGAGCGCCGTCGTCGTCACGGCAGCAAACATCGTCGTGCTCGCTGCGACGTCAGGGTGTAGCGTTGAGATGGCGGCGAGACAAAGTCCCATGCCGATATGCGTCCCAGTATCCAATGCGAATTCGCTCCTTCTATAAAAATCATAATGGCTAAGTGCCATTGTGGTCGTTCGTGCAATTTTTATTTAATATATCGTATCTAAGAGAAAAGAGGTAACCTTTTGACTGTCGTTCAAGAATATTTCACAAACTTTAATAAAACACAATTTACCACAGAACTGATTGCTTGGTTCTTGCGTGAACAGCGAGATCTGCCTTGGCGGAGAACTAAAAATCCGTACCATATCTGGATCAGCGAAATCATGCTTCAACAAACGCGCGTCGATACTGTGATTCCGTATTATGAGCGCTTCACGAAACGTTTTCCGACACCGCATGATTTAGCGCAAGCGGAACAAAGTGAGGTTCTGAAGCATTGGGAAGGCTTAGGGTACTATTCCCGTGTCAAGAATCTTCAAATCGCAGTTCAGGAAGTTGTTGAAAAATATGATGGGATCGTTCCGGATGAGAAAGAGTTATTCAGTCAGTTGAAAGGAGTCGGTCCGTACACGACCGGAGCAGTTCTGTCGATTGCTTATGGACAAGCAGAACCTGCAGTAGATGGGAACGTGATGCGCGTTCTTTCGCGTGTCCTTGGAATTTATGAGGATATTGCAGCTCCGAAGACACGGAAGTTGTTTGAGGCGGCAGTTCACCAATTGATTGATCCGGCTGACCCATCGAGTTTTAATCAAGGGCTGATGGAACTCGGGGCAATGGTCTGTACCCCGAAGTCACCGATGTGTGGACTTTGTCCTGTTCAAGACGTTTGTTTCGCATATGATCGAAATGCACAGGAAGAATTGCCTGTGAAGACGAAGAAAGGGAAGACGCAAATTATTCCTTATGATGCTCTTGTCTATGAAGCAGACGGAAAAATCGCAATCGAACAACGAGCTGAGACCGGGTTACTCGCTGGCATGTGGCAATATCCACTACGGGAAGCGGAAGAAGATCGAAACGGAACGCTTGTCGGACACGTCCGACATATCTTTTCGCACCGGATTTGGGAAATTGCTGTCTATCGCGTAACGGAACAGCCGGACGAGACAGTGCTCGTCGATCAGGAAACCTATGCGACGCATCCGATATCCGTCGCACAAATGAAGATCGATCGATTATTGAAGGGGGAAATTTAATGCATACTTTTCGTTTTGAGACACGTGTCGATACATCAAAGGAGCAAGCGTGGGACTTTTTAAGTGATGCCAAAGCATTAAGTCGATTGACTGTATTTCCGCAAGTAAAAACATCGGGCGACACACGAACACGAGCAGGAAATACGATTCGTCTGCGTGTTGGGTTTCCACCACTATTTGTCTCCTGGACATCCTGGATTCCTTTCGTAGAAGAATATGTCTTCGTTGATGTCGGCACGAAAGTTCCATATCCGTTTCGAGCGTGGTGCCATGTACACCGGGTCGAAGAACGTGGATCTGGTGTCTATTTCGTAGATGAAGTGACCTATGCGTCATTCCTTCCAGCCTTGTTCATTGAAGCGTTCATCTTAAAACCAATGTTCACTCAACGAAAAAATGCGATTTTAAATCACTTTCAAGGTTGAATTCCGTCATTTTTCTGAAAAAATACCCTTTCGTTTTTCATGCGTTCTGAAAATGGGTATAATAAGCACGAGAGTATAACAGAATGGAAGAAAAACGCTTTAGAAAGGAGTAGCACATGAGTCGATTCCCAAAAGAAAGTAGCAAGATTGAGATTCAAAGTTTCAAACATAACGGGAGCTTACACAGAGTTTGGGAAGAAACGCTCGTGCTGAAATCGACGGAAGAAGAATTGATTGGGTTCAATGACCGCATCATGGTCAGCGAATCGGATGGTCGTCAGTGGCGAACGCGAGAGCCTGCAATCTGTTATTTTTCAACAGAACTCTGGTTCAATGTCATTTGTATGATTCGGGAGGATGGCATTTATTATTATTGCAACCTCGGATCGCCTTCTACGTTCGATGAGAAAGATCGAGCAGTCAAGTACATTGATTATGATTTAGATATCAAGGTGTATCCAGACATGTCCTACATGATCCTCGATGAGGACGAATACGAGAAACATCGCCGAGAAATGAATTATCCGAAGGCGATCGATCGTATATTGAAAGACAATGTCCAAATCCTGATTCAGTGGATTCGTAGTCGGAAGGGTCCGTTTAACCCGGCTTTCGTGGATATGTGGTATCGTGAATATGAAACAAGATATCGGAGATGATGGTTCGCCATCGTCTTTTTTTAATTGAAGGAAGTGAAACACGTGGCAACACAAGCAAAACGTAAGAAACAAGGCTCAATCCGCCGTTATATGGCGTTCGTCAAGCCGTATCAAAAACAGATTCTCCTGACGGTCTTCGTTGGAATCATCAAGTTCTCGATCCCGCTCGGACTTCCGTTGTTGTATAAGTACATCATCGATAACATCTTGACTGGGAATACGATGCCGATGGCAGAAAAAAGTAAGCAATTAGCGTATTTGATCGGAGGAGGTGTCTTCATCTTCTTGATCGTCAAGCCACCGCTTGAATACGTCCGCCAGTATCTCGCGCAATGGTCGGCGTCGAAGATTCTATTTGACGTTCGAAATCGATTGTTTGATCATGTTCAGAAATTATCGCTTCGTTTTTATTCGAATACGAAAACGGGTGAGGTCATCTCACGAATCATCAATGATGTTGAGCAGACGAAAGACTTCGTCGTCACGGGATTAATGAACCTGTGGCTTGATATGATTACGATTTTCATCGCCATTGCAATCATGTGGACGATTGATCCGAAATTGACGCTCGTCGCGATCATTCCATTGCCGTTTTATGCACTTGCGGTCAAATTCTTTTACGGTCGCTTACGTGGATTGACACGGGAACGCTCGGCAGCACTTGCGGAACTACAAGGTCATTTGACGGAACGAGTGAACGGAATGGCAGTCATTCGTAGTTTTGCGCTAGAACCGCACGAAAACAAAGCGTTCAAACATCAAAATGATGGTTTCTTAAAAGCAGCACTTCGCCAAACGAACTGGAATGCGCGGACGTACGTCGTCGTCTCAACGATTACAGACTTCGCACCGATTCTCATTTTCGGGACAGCAGCCTTCTTCGTCTTGAACGGACAAGTGACACTTGGGACGATGGTCGCGTTCATTGGTTACATCGATCGCCTGTATGCTCCGCTCGGTCGGCTCGTCAACTCGTCAACGACATTGACGCAATCGATTGCTTCGATGGACCGGATGTTTGAGTTTTTAGATGAGCCGTATGATATCACGGAAAAATCGAATGCACGCAATCCAAAAGATGTTCGCGGGAATGTTCAGTTCGAAAACATCAGCTTTGCTTATGAAGAAGGTGGCGAGCTTGCGATTGATCGTTTGACGCTTGACGTCCAGGCAGGAGAACGAATTGCCTTCGTCGGGATGTCGGGTGGCGGGAAATCAACGCTTGTCAGTTTGATTCCACGCTTTTATGATGTCTCAGCTGGACGGATCACGCTCGACGGCGTTGATATTCGTGACTTGAAGTTACGAGGTCTTCGTGATCAGATCGGGATGGTCATGCAAGAGTCGATTCTCTTCAGTGAGTCGGTACAGATGAACATTAAGATGGGGAATCCGGAGGCGACGGACGAGGAAGTCATCGCAGCAGCAAAAGCAGCGAATGCGCATGAATTCATCGAACGGTTACCGAACGGCTATCATACGCCGGTTGGGGAACGAGGCGTCAAATTATCCGGTGGTCAAAAGCAACGTCTTGCGATTGCACGGGTCTTCTTGAAGAATCCACCGATTTTGATCTTGGATGAAGCAACGAGTGCGCTTGATTTAGAAAGCGAAGCGATGATTCAAGATTCGCTGGCACGTCTTGCGAAAGGACGGACGACGTTCACTGTCGCACACCGATTATCAACGATTACCGATGCCGATAAGATTGTCGTCATTGAAAATGGTCAAATTACGGAAATTGGAACACATGAAGTCCTCATGCAAAAACGGGGCGCTTATTTCGAATTGTATGCGATTCAAAATTTGGAGCTTGTTGAATGACAAAAAAGCAGCGATCCTTGCGAGGGTCGCTGCTTTTTATTTGATTAAAGTCGAGCAAAGGCACGATTGACTGCTGCAATCGTCTCCGTGATGTCGGCTTCCGTATGTTCTGTCGTCAAGAACCACGCTTCGTATTTTGACGGTGCGAGGTTAATGCCTTCTTCAAGCATTAATTTGAAGAAGCGACCAAACATTTCACTGTCAGCACGTTCTGCACCATCATAATCAATGACTGTTTCATCCGTGAAGTAGACGGTCATGGCACCTTTCAGACGGTTGATCGTAATCGTAACGTCATGACGTTTCGCTGCTTCAAGAACACCTTGTTCGAGTAAGGCGCCAAGATGATCGAGTTGTTCATAGACGCCAGGCTGCTCGAGCAATTCAAGACAGGCGATTCCTGCAGCCATCGATGCCGGGTTACCCGCCATTGTTCCCGCTTGATAAGCAGGGCCGAGTGGCGCGACATGCTCCATGATTTCTTTTCGACCACCGTACGCACCGATTGGTAAACCGCCACCGATGATTTTTCCGAGTGCCGTCATATCGGGACGGATATCGAGTAATTCTTGTGCACTGCCGTACGTGAAGCGGAACGCCGTGATGACTTCATCATAGATGACGAGTGCGCCATGAGCGTGTGTAATTTCGTTGACTGCAGCAAGGAAACCAGGTTGTGGTTCGACGATACCGAAGTTTCCGACGATTGGTTCGACGAGTACACAAGCGATTTGGTCGCCCCATTGTTCCATGATTTGACGGTATGACTCGATGTCATTGAAAGGCGTCGTAATGACTTCTTTTGCTGTCGCTTTCGTGACACCAGCTGAATCAGGAGAACCAAGTGTCGCCGGTCCACTGCCTGCTGCGATCAGCATCAGATCCGAATGACCGTGGTAGCAACCACTGAATTTAACAACAAGTTCCCGTCCTGTATAAGCACGAGCGACACGAATCGTCGTCATGACGGCTTCTGTTCCTGAGTTCGTAAAACGAACCTTTTCAAGCGATGGAATCGCTTTTTGTAGTTTATGTGCAAAGTCGATTTCTAAACGGTGTGGTGTTCCGTAGAGAAGACCATTTTGGGCAGCATGCGTGATTGCTTCCGTAATATGGGGATGACCGTGTCCTGTGATAATTGGACCGTAAGCTGCTAAGTAATCGATATAGCGATTGCCATCGACATCATAAAAATAAGCACCTTCTCCGCGTTCCATATAGACAGGTGCGCCGCCGCCGACGGCTTTGAATGAACGGGATGGGCTGTTAACGCCACCAACGATACACTCTTGCGCGATTTCATATAACGCCTCTGAAGTAGGACGTGTAGTGTGGGTAGACATGAGGATTCCTCCAATCGATGATTCGTGAAAAATATCACGATATGATTGTATCATGGACGTCAAATCCGGTGCAGAGCCGTTGACGGAATGGGTATTTGTAGGTAGACTAATTATAAAGATTACAATCTGATAATCAATGAAAGATAGAAATGAGGGGATGGACGTGGCTAACGAAATGCTGGATGACGCCGTGAAGTCACTTCGGGAATCAGGCGTTCGAATGACACCACAACGTCACGCGATTTTGGAATATCTAACGACTGGACACACGCATCCGACAGCGGATGAGATTTATCGTGCTCTTGAACATCGATTTCCGAATATGAGTGTGGCGACTGTATATAATAACTTACGCGTTTTTCGAGAAAAGGGAATTGTTGAAGAAATGAATTACGGAGACGCTTCAAGTCGCTTCGATTTCGTTACGACGCGCCATTACCACATGATCTGTGAAAACTGCGGAAAGATCGTTGATTTCAACTATCCTGTGCTTGACGATGTCGAAACGGTTGCGGCTCACTTAACGGGCTTCAAAGTCGATCGTCACCGATTAGAAGTGTACGGTACTTGTCCGGACTGTCAATCGAATGTCCAATAAAAAAACGAGCTGCCTTAGCGGGGAGCTCGTTTATTGTGTTTATTATATTTTTCATCGAATTCTTTTCCTTCGAGAGACGGATCCATCGTAAGTGGTTCGTCACAATGCATACATAAATCGACACGTCCGAGTACTTTTGTTTCTTTTCCGCAGTTCGGACAAGTGACGACAGCTGCTTTTGTTGATGTGAGACCAATCAAGAAGTAGAGTGCCGTACTGGCGAGGACCATGACGAAGCCGAGAAGCATGAGTAAGACCATGATGATTTCAAATTGTTTGAGTAATAGACCGCCGTACATGACGAGCATACCACCGAATACAAGAAACATAGCAAGGTTTCGCGCACGGTTTATTTTATTTTTACGTTGTTTTTTCAAGTGAATTCCCCCTGTTGTCAGTCTAGCATAAGAAGTGTGAATGCCTGAAGAAGGAAAGCTTGTTTTTTTGTCGAAAATGGTAACGACGAGTTCGTATAGAAGGGTGAGAAGTACATGGAACAAGCAACACGAACGATTTATTCGGAATACGCAGCTTACCGTGAAACACAAGGGATCATTGCTGTAGAGAAACGGCAACCACGAGATTCCTTAACGGATCAATTTGATACACTTCTTGTCGTCATCACGAGAGATCCGGAAGTTGAGTGGACAATCAAACATTACCGATTAAATACAATAAAAGTATCCTTACATCTCGTGCATGAGGATGTATTGTCACGCTGGATTTTGTTGAATGCCAATCGACGAGCAATTCATTGGATTGCAGAAGGAACAATCGTTTTCGAACGGAACGATTACTTAGTTGATTTGAAGCGACAACTGTTAAACTTTCCTGATGAGGAACGACATTTACAGATGACGATTTCGTTTGCTAAACTCTTACGTCGTTTCCAAGACGGAAGAAACTTGTTCAGTCGCGGGCATCACTATGATGCCTATACACACGTTCATCATGCGTTGCATCATCTTGCACGATTATCTGTTCTCGAAAAAGGAAAACATCCTGAGACAGTCGTTTGGGAACAGGCGCGACTTGATGATCCGGATGTCTATAAATTATATGAACAATTATTGATGAGTGAAGAGACGTTAGATCAGCGTATTCACCTCGCTTTGATTGGGCTTGAACATCTACTACAGTCGAAAGTCTTATCGGGAGGTCGCTATTTATTCGAAATCATGCGGGAACGTACCGTCCCTTGGACGATGTACGAATTGATGGAAGAAGAGCGACTACAAGAAGTCAAAGTGGACTTAAGTAGTCTGATTGATTTCTTCATGCGAAAAGGTTTGATCCGGATTTCGTATCAAACGACTAAAGGGGCAGGTGTCGAACTCGTAACGTATGAGCCGGTCGTATGACGATCGGCTTTATTTTATTCAATGATTGTTTTTGCTATCTAAATTAGGCGAGAGTACTCCCACTTTTAAACGAAGTGAAAGTGGGAGGTGAATCGTTCCCCTCCCTTTCGGGTATAAACCTTTCTAGGAGGTGAACATCATGTGGAAGCATAAGGCATACAAATTCAGGATATACCCGACAAAAGAGCAGGAAATCCTGATTGCGAAGACCATTGGTTGCTCGCGCTTCATCTTCAACTACTTCTTAGCGAAGTGGGATGAGACGTATAAAGCAACAGGTAAAGGACTGTCTTACGGTACTTGTTCAAAAGAAATCCTGATGCTGAAGCAAGAGTTTGACTGGCTGAAAGAAGTCGATAGCCATTCGCTTCAATCGAGTGTCAAGCACCTGACCGATGCATATGCTCGCTTCTTCAAGAAGCAGAACCAACGGCCTCGATTCAAATCGAAGCGTAATCCCGTCCAATCCTACAAAACCAATATCGAGAAGAAGAACCAACTTCCCGAAGTATCAATCGTCGGCAACAGACTTAAACTACCTAGGCTGAAGTGGGTGCGTTTTGCCAACTCCAGGCAGGTAGTAGGACGAATCTTGAACGCCACAATCCGACGTAACGCTTCAGGAAAATACTTCGTCTCCCTGCTTGTCGAGCACGAAATCCACGAACTGCCGAAGACGGATATGTCCGTAGGCATCGACGTCGGGCTGAAGCACTTTGCCGTCCTGTCGGACGGCACGGTATACCAAAACGACCGTTACTTCCGAACGCTCGAGAAAAAGCTGGCACGTGAGCAACGCAAGCTCTCTCGACGTCAGTGCATGGCCTTGGATAAGAAAGTCAAGCTGTCCGAGGCGAGGAACTACCAGAAGCAAAAGCGGAAGGTTGCCCGCATCCAAGAAAAGATTGCCAACAAACGTACCGACTTCCTGCACAAGGTGTCGACCGAGATCGTCAAAAACCACGACGTCATCGGCATCGAGACCTTGCAGGTGAAAAACATGCAGAAGAACCGCAAGCTGAGTAAGTCCATCTCCGAGGTCAGTTGGTCATCGTTCTTCCGCATGCTGGAGTACAAGGCAGGATGGTACGGGAAGAGCATCGTAAAGGTTGGGAAGACTTTCGCTTCTAGCCAACTATGCTCCGGTTGCGGTCATCAACACAAAGACGTGAAACATCTTGGCTTGCGTGAGTGGACATGTCCGAATTGCGGAATCCATCACGACCGTGATGTGAATGCAGGACTGAATCTCAAACAAGAAGCAGAACGTATCTTAGCTTCTTTAACCGGCAGGACGACGGGGTTAGCCTGATCAGGTTTCGACCGTTAGATCGGATCACTCAGGAATCCTTCATATCTAAGCGGAACGTAGGTGGAGGTAGTTCAAATATAGAAGGAAAAAGATTTTAAAAGTTTTTTTAGTAAAACTATTGACGGTGTTATATCGAGATAGTATATTAATACATGTCGACAGGGCAACACGCACTGGACGGCGACGAGAAAGAAAAAAGATTTCAAAAAGGGATTGACGCTTAAGTTATTCCGTGATATCTTATTAAAGTCGCTGAAAACGACACGACGAACTTTGAAAACTGAACGATGAGGCAAAAATCGTATTCTACGGAATACAAAAACGAATGAAGCGCAAGCTTCGTCAATCGTGACTTCGGTCACAACAACGAGCAAGTCAAACACTTCATGGAGAGTTTGATCCTGGCTCAGGACGAACGCTGGCGGCGTGCCTAATACATGCAAGTCGAGCGCAGGAAACTGACGGAACTCTTCGGAGGGAAGGCAGTGGAATGAGCGGCGGACGGGTGAGTAACACGTAAGGAACCTGCCTCAAGGATTGGGATAACTCCGAGAAATCGGAGCTAATACCGGATAGTTCAACGGACCGCATGGTCCGCTGATGAAAGGCGCTCCGGCGTCACCTTGAGATGGCCTTGCGGTGCATTAGCTAGTTGGTGGGGTAACGGCCCACCAAGGCGACGATGCATAGCCGACCTGAGAGGGTGATCGGCCACACTGGGACTGAGACACGGCCCAGACTCCTACGGGAGGCAGCAGTAGGGAATCTTCCACAATGGACGAAAGTCTGATGGAGCAACGCCGCGTGAGTGATGAAGGTTTTCGGATCGTAAAACTCTGTTGTAAGGGAAGAACACGTACGAGAGGTAATGCTCGTACCTTGACGGTACCTTACGAGAAAGCCACGGCTAACTACGTGCCAGCAGCCGCGGTAATACGTAGGTGGCAAGCGTTGTCCGGAATTATTGGGCGTAAAGCGCGCGCAGGCGGCCTTTTAAGTCTGATGTGAAAGCCCCCGGCTCAACCGGGGAGGGCCATTGGAAACTGGAAGGCTTGAGTACAGAAGAGAAGAGTGGAATTCCACGTGTAGCGGTGAAATGCGTAGAGATGTGGAGGAACACCAGTGGCGAAGGCGACTCTTTGGTCTGTAACTGACGCTGAGGCGCGAAAGCGTGGGGAGCAAACAGGATTAGATACCCTGGTAGTCCACGCCGTAAACGATGAGTGCTAGGTGTTGGGGGGTTTCCGCCCCTCAGTGCTGAAGCTAACGCATTAAGCACTCCGCCTGGGGAGTACGGCCGCAAGGCTGAAACTCAAAGGAATTGACGGGGACCCGCACAAGCGGTGGAGCATGTGGTTTAATTCGAAGCAACGCGAAGAACCTTACCAACTCTTGACATCCCATTGACCGCTTGAGAGATCAAGTTTTCCCTTCGGGGACAATGGTGACAGGTGGTGCATGGTTGTCGTCAGCTCGTGTCGTGAGATGTTGGGTTAAGTCCCGCAACGAGCGCAACCCCTATCCTTAGTTGCCAGCATTTAGTTGGGCACTCTAGGGAGACTGCCGGTGACAAACCGGAGGAAGGTGGGGATGACGTCAAATCATCATGCCCCTTATGAGTTGGGCTACACACGTGCTACAATGGACGGTACAAAGGGCAGCGAGACCGCGAGGTGGAGCCAATCCCATAAAGCCGTTCCCAGTTCGGATTGCAGGCTGCAACTCGCCTGCATGAAGTCGGAATCGCTAGTAATCGCAGGTCAGCATACTGCGGTGAATACGTTCCCGGGTCTTGTACACACCGCCCGTCACACCACGAGAGTTTGCAACACCCGAAGCCGGTGAGGTAACCGCAAGGAGCCAGCCGTCGAAGGTGGGGTAGATGATTGGGGTGAAGTCGTAACAAGGTAGCCGTATCGGAAGGTGCGGCTGGATCACCTCCTTTCTAAGGAAAACGTCCCTTACGGGACATGCCCATCGTTCAGTTTTGAGAGCTCGTCTCTCACGTCTCGAAAGAGACACTCGCACCTTGAAAACTGAAGACATCAACAAGACATCAAACTTTTAATTAACCATGTCATTTAAGACGTGTGTTCTTAGAATACCAACGCTAGATCAAGGTATGAAGGGCGTACGGTGGATGCCTTGGCACTAGGAGCCGATGAAGGACGCGACGAACAGCGATATGCTTCGGGGAGCAGTAAGTATGCTTTGATCCGAAGATTTCCGAATGGGGGAACCCACCATCTGTAATGGGATGGGACATGTTACGTGAATACATAGCGTAGCGTGAGGCAGACCCGGGGAACTGAAACATCTAAGTACCCGGAGGAAGAGAAAGCAAATGCGATTCCCTGAGTAGCGGCGAGCGAAACGGGAACAGCCCAAACCGGAGAGCATGCTCTTCGGGGTTGTAGGACACTCTATACGGAGTCAAAAAGGAAGACAGTAGGTGAAGGACCTGGAAAGGTCGGCCGAAGAAGGTGACAGCCCTGTAGCTGAAACTGTTTTCCCTCCAGAGTGGATCCTGAGTACGGCGGGACACGTGAAACCCCGTCGGAATCCGGGAGGACCATCTCCCAAGGCTAAATACTCCCTAGTGACCGATAGTGAACCAGTACCGTGAGGGAAAGGTGAAAAGCACCCCGGAAGGGGAGTGAAATAGATCCTGAAACCGTATGCCTACAAGTAGTCAGAGCCCGTTAACGGGTGATGGCGTGCCTTTTGTAGAATGAACCGGCGAGTTACGATAACGCGCGAGGTTAAGCCGATGAGGCGGAGCCGTAGCGAAAGCGAGTCTGAACAGGGCGTTCAGTGCGTTGTCGTAGACCCGAAACCAGGTGATCTACCCATGTCCAGGATGAAGGTCAGGTAACACTGACTGGAGGTCCGAACCCACGCACGTTGAAAAGTGCGGGGATGAGGTGTGGGTAGCGGTGAAATGCCAATCGAACCTGGAGATAGCTGGTTCTCCCCGAAATAGCTTTAGGGCTAGCCTCGAGGTTGAGAGTTCTGGAGGTAGAGCACTGATTGGACTAGGGGCCCCCACAGGGTTACCGAATTCAGTTAAACTCCGAATGCCAGCAACTTATACTCGGGAGTCAGACTGCGAGTGATAAGATCCGTAGTCAAGAGGGAAACAGCCCAGACCGCCAGCTAAGGTCCCAAAGTGTATGTTAAGTGGAAAAGGATGTGGCGCTGCCTAGACAGCTAGGATGTTGGCTTAGAAGCAGCCACCATTCAAAGAGTGCGTAATAGCTCACTAGTCGAGTGGCGCCGCGCCGAAAATGTAACGGGGCTAAACATACCACCGAAGCTGCGGATTCCGTAAGGAATGGTAGGGGAGCGTTCCAAACCGCTGTGAAGCTGTACCGGAAGGAGCAGTGGAGCGTTTGGAAGTGAGAATGCCGGTGTGAGTAGCGAAAAGAGGGGTGAGAATCCCCTCCGTCGAAAGCCCAAGGTTTCCTGAGGAAGGCTCGTCCGCTCAGGGTTAGTCTGGACCTAAGCCGAGGCCGAAAGGCGTAGGCGATGGATAACAGGTTGATATTCCTGTACCGCCGATCCACCGTTTGAACAATGGGGGGACGCAGGAGGATAGTGACGCATGCGGATGGAAGTGCATGTGCAAGTTTCAAGACCGTCTGATTGGCAAATCCGTCAGGCATCAAAGTCAAGGAACGATGCGGAGTCCCGTAGGGACGTAGGTCACGATTTCACACTGCCAAGAAAAGCCTCTAGTGAGGGGGAAGGCGCCAGTACCGTAAACCGACACAGGTAGGCGAGATGAGAATTCTAAGACGCGCGGGATAACTCTCGTTAAGGAACTCGGCAAAATGGTCCCGTAACTTCGGGAGAAGGGACGCTCTACATGAGTAGAGCCGCAGTGAATAGGCCCAAACGACTGTTTAGCAAAAACACAGGTCTCTGCTAAATCGCAAGATGACGTATAGGGGCTGACGCCTGCCCGGTGCTGGAAGGTTAAGGGGATGGGTTAGCGCAAGCGAAGCTTTGAACCGAAGCCCCAGTAAACGGCGGCCGTAACTATAACGGTCCTAAGGTAGCGAAATTCCTTGTCGGGTAAGTTCCGACCCGCACGAAAGGCGTAACGATTTGGGCACTGTCTCAACGAGAGACCCGGTGAAATCATAGTACCTGTGAAGATGCAGGTTACCCGCGACAGGACGGAAAGACCCCATGGAGCTTTACTACAGCCTGATATTGAGGCTTTGTGCATGATGTACAGGATAGGCGGGAGACGTCGAGCCCGGAGCGCCAGCTTCGGAGGAGTCACCCTTGGGATACCGCCCTTCATGCATAGAGTCTCTAACTCGCAGCCGTAATCCGGCTGGAGGACCGTGTCAGGCGGGTAGTTTGACTGGGGCGGTCGCCTCCTAAACAGTAACGGAGGCGCCCAAAGGTTCCCTCAGAATGGTTGGAAATCATTCGTAGAGCGCAAAGGCAGAAGGGAGCTTGACTGCGAGACCTACAAGTCGAGCAGGGACGAAAGTCGGGCTTAGTGATCCGGTGGTTCCGCATGGAAGGGCCATCGCTCAACGGATAAAAGCTACCCTGGGGATAACAGGCTGATCTCCCCCAAGAGTCCACATCGACGGGGAGGTTTGGCACCTCGATGTCGGCTCATCGCATCCTGGGGCTGGAGTAGGTCCCAAGGGTTGGGCTGTTCGCCCATTAAAGCGGTACGCGAGCTGGGTTCAGAACGTCGTGAGACAGTTCGGTCCCTATCCGTCGTGGGCGCAGGAAATTTGAGGAGAGCTGTCCTTAGTACGAGAGGACCGGGATGGACGCACCGCTGGTGTACCAGTTGTTCCGCCAGGAGCATCGCTGGGTAGCTACGTGCGGACGGGATAAATGCTGAAAGCATCTAAGCATGAAGCCCCCTCCAAGATGAGATTTCCCTTTGAGTAATCAAGAAAGACCCCTCAGAGACGATGAGGTAGATAGGTCACGGGTGGAAGCATGGCGACATGTGGAGCTGAGTGATACTAATCGGTCGAGGCCTTGTTCTAGCAGATGCTTGTTGATGACTTCAGTTTTGAGGGCGCGAGCCTTTCAAAAAAACGAAAAAAAGTCTTGACGTTATGCGAACATAATGTTAAGATAATAAATGTCTGGTGGCGATAGCCAAGTGGTCACACCCGTTCCCATGCCGAACACGGAAGTTAAGCACTTGAACGCCGAAAGTAGTTGGGGGCTTCCCCCTGTGAGGATAGGACGCTGCCAGGCGATCGTTCCGCAATAGCTCAGTGGTAGAGCAACCGGCTGTTAACCGGTAGGTCGTAGGTTCAAATCCTACTTGCGGAGCCATTTATTACTTCTTCACCACGTACAATGGAGAGCTGTCCGAGTGGCCGAAGGAGCACGATTGGAAATCGTGTAGGCGTCAAAAGCGTCTCAAGGGTTCGAATCCCTTGCTCTCCGCCATCATCATTTTCAATTCATAATGGCCCGTTGGTCAAGCGGTTAAGACACCGCCCTTTCACGGCGGTAACACGGGTTCGAATCCCGTACGGGTCACCATTTATAGCGTCGCGGGGTGGAGCAGTCTGGTAGCTCGTTGGGCTCATAACCCAAAGGTCGTCGGTTCAAATCCGGCCCCCGCAATTACATACGGTCCTGTGGTGTAGCGGTTAACATGCCTGCCTGTCACGCAGGAGATCGCGGGTTCGAATCCCGTCAGGACCGCCATTGTTAAGGCTTTGTAGCTCAGTTGGTAGAGCAAAGGACTGAAAATCCTTGTGTCGGCGGTTCGATTCCGTCCAAAGCCACCATCTTTAAAAACAACATGATTTTCCCAATTGTGGGGGGGTAGCGAAGTGGCTAAACGCGGCGGACTGTAAATCCGCTCCCTCGGGTTCGGCGGTTCGAATCCGCCCCCCCCCACCACCATAGGGGCATAGTTTAGCGGTAGAACTACGGTCTCCAAAACCGTCAGCGCGGGTTCGATTCCTGCTGCCCCTGTTTACCATGGCGATTGTGGCGAAGTGGTTAACGCACCGGATTGTGATTCCGGCATTCGTGGGTTCAATTCCCATCAGTCGCCCTCTTATTATTGGGCTGTAGCCAAGTGGTAAGGCACTGGATTTTGATTCCAGCACGCGAAGGTTCGATCCCTTCCAGCCCAGCTTTTCAAGCGGAAGTAGTTCAGTGGTAGAATACGACCTTGCCAAGGTCGGGGTCGCGGGTTCGAATCCCGTCTTCCGCTCCAATGAGTGGCGCCATAGCCAAGTGGTAAGGCAGAGGACTGCAACTCCTTTATCGTCAGTTCGATTCTGACTGGCGCCTCCAACTATTTCTCAATTAAATAGTTTTGCAAGAGATTGTGCCGGTGTGGCGGAACTGGTAGACGCGCACGACTCAAAATCGTGTTCCTTTGGAGTGTCGGTTCGATTCCGACCACCGGTATCTTGCGGGTGTAGTTTAATGGTAAAACCTCAGCCTTCCAAGCTGATGACGAGGGTTCGATTCCCTTCACCCGCTTTATACTTTTTACACAATCTGATGTTTCACCTGATTATGCGGGTGTAGTTTAATGGTAAAACCTCAGCCTTCCAAGCTGATGACGAGGGTTCGATTCCCTTCACCCGCTTACCAAAAAAGAGCAATGTGTCGTTTTCGCTGACACCTTGCTCTTTTTGTTTAGGAATGGAATCTTAACGAGGAAAGGAGTGGATTGTGATGGATGGTTTACAACTGAAATTGGCTTTACAAGAGTACGCAGCAGAGATTGGAATCGATGAGCTGAAGATAACAACGGCTGATCCGTTTCTTGTCTTAAAGCGTCGTCTGCAAGCGCAACAAGAAAAAGGATTCGCTTCTGGTTTTGAAGAGCCAGATCTCGATCTTCGAACGACACCGTCTCTACTTGTAGAAGATGCTGCTTCAATCATTGCCATTGCAGTCGCCTATCCAAGTACACTCAAAAATGCTCCACGCGGTAAAGAAGGAGAGCGGCGCGGTATCTTTTGTCGATCGTCTTGGGGACTTGATTATCATCAGGCGCTACGACAACGTTTGATGTTGCTTGAAGAAAAAATTCAAGAATTGAGTCCAGGCGCACGAACACGTTCGATGGTTGATACAGGAGAACTCGTGGATCGTGCAGTAGCGGAACGAGCTGGTATCGGATTCAGTGGGAAAAACTGTTCCATCATCAGTGAGGAGCACGGATCGTATCTCTATCTCGGTGAGTTGATTACGGATCTCGTGTTGCCGCCCGATCAACCGGTCGAAGAATTATGTGGAACGTGCAATAAGTGTATCGATGCTTGCCCGACCGATGCACTTGTTGAACCAGGCGTCATTGACGCAAAACGCTGTATTTCGTTTTTAACACAGACCAAAACGTTACTGCCAGAACCATTCCGAATGGCGCTCGGTAACCGACTGTACGGTTGTGATACGTGTCAGCAAGTATGTCCGTATAACCGGAAGAAGAACGCGACACATCATGCTGAGCTACAACCAAATCCGGAACAAGTCAAACCGCTCTTAGTCCCACTTTTATCGATGAGTAACCGTGAGTTCAAGAGTCGCTTTGGAACGTTGTCTGGCGCATGGCGTGGTAAGAAGCCAATTCAGCGTAATGCGATTTGTGCGCTTGTCCATTATCGAGACAAGAGTGCGATGGACGCGCTACGATTGATGACAGAAAGTGATGCCCGTGAAGATATGCGTGCCCTTGCACTCTGGGCAGTTGGTCGAATTGGTGGAATTGAAGAAAAGTCATATATTGAATCACGTCTTGCAACAGACATTGCGGTAGATGTGCAAACAGAAGGTCAGCGATTACTTGAAGAGTGGGGGGAAGCAGATGCCATTTCAGCAGCTCACTTATGAGTTCGGTACATTGCTTGTCGCTTGGGAGAGAGAACAGATCGTTTACCTCGACTTTGGACTGAATGTAGAGCGAGCTCGGACGTATCTAGCAGAAGAGACAGATGAAGAGCAATTACCGAAAGCTTGGCGCTCGGCATTTGATCGTTACGCACAAGGAGACGTACAAGCACTTGATACGCTTCCTTGTCAGTTACGTGTTACACCATTTGCTGAGACGGTACTGCAAGCTTTGCGCAACGTTCCGTTTGGTCAGACGATCAGTTACGGTGAACTGGCTCGAATGATTGGGAAACCAAAAGCAGCACGAGCTGTCGGTGGTGCCTTGAATCGGAATCCGATCGCATTGATTTACCCTTGTCACCGTGTCATTGGGGCAACCGGTAAAATGACCGGGTTTGCAAGCGGAATTGCCCATAAAGAAGCGCTTTTAGCGCATGAGATAGGAGAGAACTAAACCATGGCTATTCATGTCGTTATGTATCAACCGGAGATTCCTCAAAACACAGGAAATATTTCACGCACATGTGCGGCGACACATTCCGTCCTTCATTTGATTCGACCACTCGGTTTTTCAACGGACGATAAGCATTTAAAACGTGCAGGGCTTGATTACTGGGAATTCGTCGACGTCCGTTATCATGATTCTTTGGAAGAGTTGTGGGAGAAGCACCCGGAAGGTATTTTCTACTATATTACGAAATATGGGGAACAGTATCCGAGTCAGATTGATTTATCAGACGTTGAGCAAGACTACTTCTTCGTCTTTGGTCGGGAAACGAAAGGGTTACCGCTTGAAGTCATCGATGCGAACGCAGAGCGTTGTATCCGTCTACCCCAATCAAATCTTGTTCGTTCACTGAACGTCTCGAACACGGCAGCAATCATCGTCTATGAAGCATTGCGTCAGCAAGGTTACGCAGGACTTCTGTAAGATAAGCAAAAGCTCCATCCTGATTCAGGATGGAGCTTTTATGAGTTATTCGTTACCTTCAGGTTTTTTGTTGTAGCCTGCAGTGAAGATTGCTGTCAAAAACGCAAGACTTACGCCGACCATTAAGATAAATGCCATTTTTGTTTCCCCCTTCAGTCTCTTGAACCGATATAATCTATTATAGTATACCTGTAAGTGAAATTGTGTGCTACATATGAATTTTCTATGAATGGAGACTCCACATGCGTACGAATGTTTACCTATTAAGTTATGCCCCGCTGATTAGTATTTTATTATTTAGTACGTCTCTTGCGATCGCAACGACCGAACTCGCATTGCGTTGGCTTGATCAAGTCGGCGTATATGATGAGTTACTTCAACTCCTGACGGCACGCGATACGAAACTCGTTGTTTGGATGGGCTTCCTAATCGTCTATTTCATGATCTTTAGTTCGCTTAAGCTATTATCAGACACGATCAATCAACTCGGTTTCGCCTTTTTTATCAAGGAACAAGAGGGAACGACACTCAGCATGCTGCGTCCGGGAAGTATCCTTCTACTTGTTGGAGGATGTGTTAGCTTCGCCTTTATGACGTCCTTTTTACACGTGGGTATCGTGTTGCTTGTATCCTTTTTCATCTATTTTATTTTTTACACGGTCCAAATCAGTAAAATGACGAGTGCAGCAGGAGCCGTCGGCTTGATCATCTTTTCTTTCTTGGCATGGGGAGTTCTACTCGCTGGTCTATCATGGGTCGGTCTGACTTTATTCAATTCATTTGGGGAAGCGATTTTATTTCCAAGCTGAATCAAGGGCGTAAAATCGTCGCCCACGTTTTGACCTGTAATGTTGCATTGGCTTCGACAGGGAATGGACGCGGGCGGTCAGCGCCTAACCAAATGCCGCCGATGTGCTGATTCTTGATACCGACGAACCACATATCCTTATTATCATTCGTTGTTCCTGTTTTTCCTCCGATGTAGTTAGCAGAGGGATCGTATCCTTTGCGCCCCGTTCCATACGTCATGACATTCTTTAAACCGGCACGTAGTTCTCGGTTCGTCTGACTTGACCAAATCCGTTGTTCCTTTTCTTCTGGTCGTTCGACCTTACCATTCTTGAGCGTAATACTTTTAATCATCGATGCCGGTCGGTAAATTCCATCATTAACGAATACAGTATAAGCATTTGTCAGTTCATACGGACTGATACCATATTGTAAACCACCTAGAGCACTCGTAAAGGCATCATCCTCACGTGTCCATTGACTGAACTGGAACGGACGAATCGATTTCAAACCTTCTCGAAACGAGACAGCGAATGCCCGAATCGCTGGTGTGTTATAAGAATAGGCGATTGCATCAGCGATCGTCACCTGTCCAAGTATTCGATTCCCACTATTCGATGGGCAATACCCGTCGATACAAACCGGACTGCCGTCTAACGTACTCGACAAACGCGCTTTTGTCTTCTCGAGATACGGACCATAAACAAGTAACGGTTTAATGGCTGAGCCGGGTTGTCGGTAAGACTGAACAGCCCGATTGAACTGCCCCGTCAAATTGGATTTATAGCCGACAAGAGCCGTGACACCGTGCGTTTGTCCGTCAATGCCAACATAAGCACCCTCAATCGCGTTTGGAAGATTACGAAGGGACTCTTTAGCACGTCGTTGCTCTGTTGAGTCAAGGTATGTCGAGATGACAGCGCCTTGTTGATGCAAATATTCTAAAGCGTATTTGTTACTCCAACCGTGTTTTTGAGCCGTCATCCGAACAGCAGCTTGAACGGTTGCATCGATATAGTCCGGATAAGGAACACTTGGTTTATAGGAGCGAGGCGACACCCGAGAAACAGTAAAATCCTTCGTCAGCACACGATCGCGCACTAATGCTTGAACGATTCGTTGCTGGCGCTTTTTTGTGTTTTCAGGAAAGCGCAGCGGATCATAGAGAGAAGGATTGTTCGGAATCGCTGTCAGAAAACTGATTTCAGACCAATTCAACTCGCGTGCTGGTTTATTAAAATATGATTTTGCGGCAAGTTCAATTCCGTAGATATTATTGGCAAAATACGCTTGATTGACATATGCCGTCATGAGTTCTTTTTTAGAGTATTTTCGTTCTAAAGAGACAGCAATAAGTAACTCTTTTATTTTCCTAGTATATGTTTTTTCGTTTGATAGATACGTCATTCTTGCTAATTGCTGGGTGATCGTACTACCACCTTGAGATTTGGAATCAGACTGATTTTTCGTGAACGCGCGTAAGATTCCTGTGATGTCATAACCGTCATGTTGATAAAAACGTTGATCTTCGATAGCAACAAACGCTTGCTCGACTTTTTTCGGTAATGTTCGAGGGGTTAAGTCATCCCGTCGCAGTCCGTCATAGAGCTCGACCCGTTTGTTTTCATAGGTTACAGTGATTGGTTGGTAGGAGGTCAATGGATGTCGTGTCGTCTGTTCATCGGCCCAGAAAAAGAATGTGCGTGCTGTTTTTAACTCATCTTTAATTGAAAATAAGGAAAACAGAAGCAGCGTCGCAAGACCAAGTAAGACGAGATATCCTGTCGTAATTCGCATGAGAACTCCTTTCAAAAAGCCATTTCATTCCTATTATCGGTCTTTTATGGAGAAATCAATAGATTTTTTTTCGATTTTTGTATTTTAATAAACCTATTTTGCAGGAATGTTATATTAAAAAGAGAAAAGATTGGGTATATAGAAGTATCTGTGGATTTTAGAACGCGATTTGTCTGAAAAAAAAGAGCATAAATGGAGGGGACGAAATGGCTAAGAAGAATGTCGTTGCGATGTTACTTGCAGGCGGAGAAGGGAAACGTCTAGGAGCTTTAACGAAACATACTGCAAAACCAGCTGTTGCATTTGGAGGAAAGTACCGGATCATTGATTTCCCACTTTCGAACTGTACGAACTCAGGAATCGATACAGTTGGCGTGTTAACACAATACGAACCATTAGAGTTAAATCGATACCTTGGCATCGGAAGCCCATGGGATCTGGATCGTCGTAATGGCGGATTGACGATTCTTCCACCATACCAAGCACAGAATGGGAAAAACTGGTATGAAGGAACGGCGAATGCTATTTACCGTAATATGAGTTACATCAATCAATTTGATCCTGACTATGTACTCGTCTTATCAGGCGATCACATCTATAAAATGGACTATGAAAAAATGATCGAGGAACACCGTGTGACAGGTGCGGACGTCACGATTTCTGTTCGCGAAGTACCATGGGAAGAAGCACCACGATTCGGAATTCTCAATACAGACGACGATTTACGGATCAATGAATTCGAAGAAAAACCGGAAAATCCGAAATCGAATCTTGCATCGATGGGAATCTACGTCTTTAACTGGGATGTACTGAAACGTCACTTGATTCAAGATGCCGGCGATGCGGAATCGAGCTTTGACTTTGGTAAGAACATCATTCCAAACATGCTCTTTGAAAACCTCAATATTCGCGCTTACAAATTCAAAGGATACTGGAAAGACGTTGGGACAATTCAATCCCTTTGGGAAGCGAACATGGACCTGTTGACGGCAGAGCCTGAATTCGATTTATATGAACCGTCGTGGAAAGTACATTCGGTCAACCCGAATCAGCAACCGCAATATATTGGAAACGCTGCGACAGTTGATACATCAATCATCAACGAAGGATGCCATATCGAAGGAGAAATCAATCATTCAGTTCTCTTCTATGGTGTCGATGTAGCAGAAGGGTCACTCGTCAAGGACTCAGTCATTTTCCCGAACGTCAAAATTGGACGCGACGTCACGATTCACCGGGCGATCTTAGCAGATGGCGTGATCGTTGAAGATGGTGCGACGATTGGGTCTCCGGACGGAGAAGTCTTCGTCATTGAAGCAGACAGTATCGTTAAGAAAAACGAAGTCATCAAAGAAGCGATTCAATAAGGGGGATATTCGAATGAAGGTCGATTTATTAGGTGTCATCAATCTGAGTGGCGAAGAAGGATTTTTCAAGGAATTGACGGAGCATCGTAACTTAGCGGCAGTTCCATTTGCCGGTCGTTATCGATTGATTGATTTTACATTAACGAACATGGTACAAAACGATATCGCGAACATCGGGATTTTCACGCTCGAGAAATATCGCGGAATGATGGATCACCTTGGATCAGGAAAAGAGTGGGATCTTGACCGTTCAAACGGTGGACTGTACATTTTCCCACCTGCACTATCACAAGATGCGAACGAGTTCCGCGGAGATTTATCGAACTTCCATCTCCACCGTGACTTTTTCCTTCGTAGTAAGGAAAATTACGTCGTCGTCTCTGGTTCGAACATTTTATCAGCGGTAGATTATCGTGACGTACTACGTGAACATAAAGAATCGAATGCGGATATCACGGTCGTCTATACTAAGCGTGAACTACCTTGTAAATACTGCCGTCCGATCCGTTTTGGTGAACAAAATCGCGTGACAGCCATCGGATCACGCGGATTCCAGCCGACGGATGAGACGTTCTACATGGAGACGGTCGTTCTATCGAAAAATCTCTTCGTTCGTTTAGTTGATGAGGCGATCGCTCGTGGTGAGTACGATTTACTTCAGAGTATCATTCGTTCACAGTTGAACCGTCTACATGTGCATGGTTATGAGTACAGTGGTACATCACAAGTCATTCACTCGCTTCGTTCGTACTATCGTGAAAGCATGCTGTTGCTTGAGCAATGGGGAGCAATCAATGATTTCCAGCACGTCTACACGAAAATCAAACATGAGCCACCGACACGCTATCTTCCGGGTTCTGACATCAAGAACTCACTTGTTGCAAACGGCTGTAAATTAGAAGGAACAACGACGGACAGCATCCTGTTCCGTGGTGTCAAAGTCGGAAAACACGCTCGCGTTAAAAACTCGATCATCATGCAAAAATCGGTCATTGAAGAGGGCGCAGTCGTTGAGTATGCGATTCTCGACAAAGAAGTCACCGTCAAACGTGGTCAAGTCATCCGCGGTACGGCAGAAGAACCAATTGTCATCAAAAAACAAACAATCGTTTAAAGGAGATGTCACTCATGAAGGTATGGTTTGCTGCCACGGAAGCGACACCCTTCATCAAGACAGGGGGGCTAGCTGACGTCGTCGGCTCGCTCCCTTTAGCGCTTGCTGAGGAAGGTGCAGACGTTTCGGTCGTTTTACCTAATTATGGTCAAATCAAGGAACAGTATAAATCAGAGATGGAGTTTTTATTCGACTTCATCGTACCAGTCGGTTGGCGCCAGCAATTCGGTGCGGTCCTCCGTCTGAAACAAGATGGGGTGACGTTCTATTTCATCGATAATGAATATTACTTTAAGCGGGATGGCGTCATTTATGGACATTATGACGACGCAGAACGATTTGCTTATTTCTCGCGTGCCGTGCTTGAAATGATTCAACATCTGGATCGAAAAGAAGTACCGGATGTCATCCATTGTCATGACTGGCAAACAGGTGTGATTCCAGCTTTCTTACGCATCCATTACCAGCATCTCGAGCGATATCAAGACATTAAGACGGTCTTTACGATCCATAATCTACAGTATCAAGGGGTCTTCCCAGAGGAAGTGCTCGGTGACTTACTTGGTCTCGGACAAGAACACTTTACAGCAGACGGTATCGCCCATAATGGTCTCGTCAATTACATGAAAGCAGGGCTTGTGCATTCGAATCAAATCACGACAGTCAGTCCATCCTATCGTGATGAGATCATGGATCCGTATTACGGTGAGACGCTTGAACCTGTCTTGCAACATCGTGCCGTTGACGTGCGTGGAATCTTGAATGGAATTGATTATCGTCAGTTCGATCCAGCGCATGATACACATCTCGTTGAAACCTACTCGGTCGATACAGTGAAAGAAGGAAAAGCGAAGAATAAGGCTGCTTTACAGGAAGAACTTGGTCTTCCGATTAATCCGGATGTGCCGCTGTTTGGTTTCGTCTCCCGTCTTGTCGATCAAAAGGGAATCGATTTACTGGCACATATCTTACCTGATTTATTCGAACTCGATGCCCAGTTCATTATTCTCGGATCAGGTGAAGCAGAGTACGAAGGGTTATTCCATCATGCGACGTCGATTCGTCCAGACAAAATCGCTTCTTATATCGGGTTTGACGTTGGTCTTGCGCAACGGATCTATGCGGGGAGTGATGCTTTCTTGATGCCATCACGTTTTGAACCGTGTGGACTCAGTCAGTTGATTTCGATGAAGTATGGCTGTTTACCGGTTGTCCGGGAAACAGGTGGACTGCGTGATACGGTCAAACCGTTCAATCAGTTTACGTTAGAAGGAAATGGATTCTCGTTCGCGAATTATAATGCACATGAGTTTTTAGAAGCGATTAAGCGTACGATCGAAGTCTATCATGATCAGCCTGTCTTCGAACATCTGATTGAGACAGCGATGAATGAAGACTTTAGTTGGTTACGCTCAGCGGATGAATACTTGGCATTGTATCGTTTGATTGCACCGTCCGCCACTTGATCGTGTCACTGGGAAAAGGGGTTACATCATGTTTAAAGATAAAGAGAAGTTCAAGGAGAGGTTTACGGAACGATTCGTTTCGATGCATGGTAAAGCCATAACGGAAGCAACAGAAAACGATATTTATCAAACGCTTGCCTATATGGTACGAGAGACGGTCACGACCGATTGGTTGCGAACGAAAGAAACGTATACTCATAAAAAAAGTAAGCAAGTCTATTACTTTTCACTCGAGTTTTTACTTGGACGTTTCCTGCATAATAATTTGTTAAGTCTTGATGTCTTAAAGGATGTGGAGCGGGGACTTGGTGAACTCGGATATCAGCTCAGTGAGTTGACAGAAGAAGAGCCAGAACCAGGCCTCGGAAACGGAGGGCTCGGTCGTCTTGCGGCATGTTTCCTTGATTCCTTGGCCGCTCTTAGTCTTCCTGGACATGGGAACGGTATCCGATACCAGTATGGTCTGTTCAAACAAAAAATCATTGATGGTTATCAAGTCGAGTTACCGGATAACTGGTTGAAGAACGGGAACATGTGGGAAATTAGACGTTCGGATAAAGCGGTCGACGTTCCGTTCGGTGGACATGTCTGGCTTGAAGAAGTCGGTGATGGGTATCGTGTCCATCATGAACCAGCTGAAATCGTTCGCGCTGTTCCGTATGATATGCCAATCGTCGGCTATCAAAATGGGGTCGTGAATAATCTTCGACTCTGGAGTGCTGAATCTCCGCTTGATGATGATGAACTACTTAGCCAATACCGTGGGAATTATAAAGATTTACTGGCACATAAACAATCGATTCAGACGATTTCAGAATTTTTGTATCCGGATGATACGACGTACGAAGGAAAAGAATTGCGTCTGAAGCAACAGTATTTCTTCGTCTCTGCCGGATTACGAAGTATTTTGACATCCTTTAAAAAGCGAAATCATTCATTGAAGCAACTCGGGAATCATATTGCCATTCATATCAATGATACGCACCCAGTCGTTGCAATTCCGGAGTTGATGCGGATTCTTGTTGATGAAGAAGGATTTGGATGGGAAGAAGCATGGCGAATCACGAAGAGTGTCATGTCGTTTACGAATCATACGTTGTTGTCAGAAGCACTCGAACGCTGGCCGATTGATTTATTCCGTCGCTTGTTGCCGCGTATTTACCTCATCATCGAGGAGATCAATCGACGCTTCTGTAAGGATGTACTCGCGAATTATCCGCACATGGAAGCGCATATGCGAGACATCGCCATCATTGCGGATGACCGGATCAACATGGCGAATCTTGCTGTCGTCGGTACGCATTCGACGAATGGTGTCGCTCAGATTCACACTGAAATTCTAAAACAACGTGAGATGCGACTATTTTATGAGATGTTCCCGCTTCGTTTTAATAATAAGACGAATGGGATTACGCATCGTCGCTGGTTCCTTTCGTCGAATCCGGCACTGGCAAATCGCGTCACAGAAGCGATCGGAGATAGCTGGATTCAGCATCCATCCGATTTACAAAAGTTGACGAAATGGGCAGAGGATTCAGCATTACAGAAGGACATCGCTGAGATTAAACTCAAACGAAAAGAAGAATTAGCGTTGCTCATTGAAAAAGAAACAGGTATCGTCGTTGATCCGACTTCGATTTTTGATGTTCAAGTCAAGCGATTACATGCGTATAAACGACAACTCTTGAATGCGTTACACATTCATTCGCTCTACTATCGCTTGAAAGAAGATCGTTCGTTCACGATGACACCACGAACGTTCATCTTTGGTGCAAAAGCAGCGCCTGGCTACCATTATGCAAAAGAAGTCATTCGTTATATCAATGCATTGGCACGCTTGATTAACGATGATCCAGAAGTCAGCCCGTACTTGAAAGTCGTCTTCTTAGAAAACTATCGTGTATCGCTTGCAGAGAAAATCTTCCCGGCAAGTGACGTCAGTGAACAGATTTCGACGGCAAGTTATGAAGCCTCTGGAACTGGAAACATGAAATTCATGATGAATGGCGCCTTGACGATCGGAACACTCGACGGAGCGAACATTGAAATTCGAGACGAAGTCGGGGATGCGAATATTTTCATCTTCGGTTTAACACCGCAAGAAGTCATGAATTATAAACAATACGGCGGTTATAGTGCCTATGATCAATACAGTGCACAACCCGAGTTACGACGGATCATTGATAGTCTTGTTGATGGAACGTTGTTCGCTCCTGGTGAATTCCAAGCGATTTATGATTCATTATTGACGTATAATGATGAGTATCTGATCTTGAAAGACTTCTTGTCTTATCAACAGGCACAAGAACGAATCGATCGGATGTATCAGCAACCAGAAGAGTGGTATAAACGAGTCATTCTCAATATTGCTCGATCAGGTGTATTCTCGAGTGATCGAACGATTAAAGAGTATGCGAATGCGATCTGGAACATTAAGCCGATTCAACTGTAAACCAAAAAGACACCGACAGATGTTTTTGTCAGTGTCTTACGTTTACGAACGGGAGACGTTTTCGCCACGACTCACCCAATCACTATAAGAGCCGGCGTAAAGCCGGACATCGGTTTTTCCGAGCGAATGAAGAGCGATGACATTGACGCACGCCGTCACACCGCTTCCGCAATAGAGGATGGGTGCTGTGACTGGTAGGATATCGGCGTATAGTTCTTTTAAATCCTCTGCATCCCGCAAGCGACCGTCTGGTGAGAGTGCTTGTTCAAAGTAACAATTCACGGCACCCGGAATATGTCCAGCGACGCGGTCGAGTGGTTCAATCTCTCCGCGATATCGATCGGGCGCACGAGAATCGATGACTACGCTCTCGGTCAGTTGATTCTTCAGCTCTTCGAATGAGACGAGCATCTCATCTTGAAAACGAGGAGTGTAATGAGAAGGTGCATAAGTAGGAACGTCATCCGTGACCGGAAGATCGAACGCTAGGTAAGAGGAGAATCCACCTTCAAGGACAACGACGCGCTCATGTCCGATCCATTTGAATAACCACCAGGCACGAGCCGCATACGGAAAACCGTCATCATACAAGACGACGAAGTCTTCTGGTGTCACACCATGCTGTTCAAGAGTGTGTTGCCACGCTTCTTTTGAAGGAAGCGGATGCCGACCGCCGATCTTATCTAGTGGACCGGATAGGTCAGTCATTAAATCCAGGTGCTGCGCTCCTTCGACGTGTTGTTCTAAGAAAGCACTTCGTCCATATTCAGGTTGTTGTAAGTCATATCGGCAGTCAAACCAGCGAATCTGATCCGTTCGGACGAGCTGTTGAAGGTCTGCCATTTGAATCGTAGGAAACATGCCTCATCACCTTACCCTTTCTAGTGTTAATCATATGAAAGGTATCGCATCATCGCAAGTCTTACCCTCATAAAAAAAGGAGTCGATTTACCATGTCATGGAAAGAAACCTATCAAAAATGGGATCAGTTCGCTGATTTAGATCGTACATTAAAAGAAGAACTCGTCACGCTAGCAACAGATGATAAAGCAGCCGAAGAAGCATTCTACAAAGAGCTCGAATTCGGAACAGGTGGTATGCGCGGAGAAATCGGCGTCGGGACGAACCGGATGAACGTGTATACAGTACGAAAAGCATCACAAGGGTTTGCAGCGTTCATCAAAGCATCGGGAGAAGAAGCAGCAGAAAAAGGAATCGTCATCGCGCATGATTCACGCCACTTCTCACCGGAGTTTGCGCTTGAAGCAGCACGGACACTTGCAAGTAATGGGATTAAAGCTTATTTGTTTGACGGTCTACGTCCGACACCAGAACTTTCGTTTGCTGTTCGTTCTTTAAAAGCAGCGGGAGGGATCGTCATCACGGCGAGTCACAACCCACCAGAATATAATGGCTATAAGGTCTACGGCGATGACGGTGGACAACTCCCACCAAAAGAAGCAGATGAGCTCGTTTCGTACGTCAGTCAGATTGAAGATGAGCTATCGATCGAACTTGAGTCAGAAGAAGTCCTTCGTGCGAACGGACTGATTGTCCGCGTTGGAGAAGAACTCGACGAAGCGTACCAAGAAAAGCTGCAAACGATTCGTGTCTTACCTTCGATTCAATCGGAATTAGCAGATCCACTAAAAATTGTCTTCACACCACTTCACGGAACTGGTCTTGTTCCGGTAACAGAGGGTTTGAAGCGTTACGGATTCGAACATGTAACAGTCGTTCAGGAGCAAGCGGAGCCGGACGGCGCATTCCCGACTGTAACGTCACCGAATCCGGAAGAACATGCTGCCTTTAAACTTGCCATCGAATATGGTGACCGAGCGGATGCCGACATCTTGATTGCGACGGATCCAGATGCTGACCGTGTCGGCGTTGCGACACGTGATGCAGACGGCGAATGGACAGTCCTGACAGGCAATCAGACAGGCGCGTTATTGCTCGACTACATCCTTTCACAAAAAGCGGCGCAGGGCACACTACCAGCGAACGGTTTCGTCGCAAAAACGATCGTTACTTCGGAACTAGGTGCGTTGATTGCACGTCACTATGATCTCCACGTCGAGAATACGTTGACAGGATTTAAGTTCATTGGTGAGAAAATCAAACAATACAATGCATCCGGTCAATATGAGTATCTCTTCGGATATGAAGAGAGCTATGGTTACCTCATCGGTGACTTCTGTCGTGATAAGGATGCGGTCCAAGCGTGCTTGCTTGCTGCTGAGATGGCTGCGTATCATAAAAACGAGGGACGGACGCTCTATGAGGCGTTACAAGCGATTTACGAGCAGTTTGGTTACTTCGAAGAGTCGCTTCGCTCTCTGACGCTAAAAGGGAAAGACGGTGTGGCACAAATCGGTCGGATCATGGATACGTTCCGTGAGAATCCACCAAAACAAGTAGCTGGGGAACAAGTTGTCTTGTTCGAAGATTACGATGCGAGCATCGCGCATGATTTGAAGACACATCAACCGTCACCAATCAACCTCCCAAAATCAAACGTTCTGAAGTTCACGCTCAGCGATGGATCGTGGTTCTGCCTCCGTCCATCTGGTACGGAACCGAAGATCAAGTTCTACTTCAGTGTTACATCACCGGATGCTGCTGAGACGACACGAAAACGTCAGCAAATCGAAGATGAAGTCATGCAAGAAGTCGAACAAATTCAATAAGTCTTATACAGGATCCCGTCATCGACGGGGTCCTGTTTTTTGTCTTGGATCATCCAAAAGTGAAATTCGTGCAACCGATACCATTTTGAGGTACAGTAAACGAGATAGAGTTTATACAATAGGGGAGTGAAGGACACATGGAACGGATTCAGTTAACAGAAGATTTATCATTCTCACGAATCATTCATGGTTTATGGCGATTGAATGAATGGGAGATGACGAAGGAAGAACGTCTCGAATTGATCGAAGCATGTCTTGCTTTAGGAATTACGACGTTTGATCACGCCGATATCTATGGTGACTATACGAATGAACGATTATTCGGAGAAGCGCTTGCTTTAAAACCGGAGCTACGTGATCGGATGGAGATTGTTACGAAAACAGGCATCAAGATGAAGGGCAATCATTTCTCGGATCAGTCGTTATCGTTTTATGATACGACGAAAGAGCATATCATCAAACAAGTGAACCGTTCACTGCAAGAACTCGGTGTCGAGTACGTCGATACATTATTGATTCATCGTCCTGATCCATTGATGGATCCAAATGAGATTGCAGAAGCGTTCGTTGAATTGAAGGACGCAGGTAAGGTACGGACATTCGGTCTCTCGAACCATACACCTACGCAACAAAGTCTGATTCAATCACGTTTACCGTTCATGCTTGTGACGAACCAACTCGAGTTGTCGGTTTCAGAATTGAAACACTTCGAAGATGGATCGGTTGATTTGTGTCACGAAAATGAGATGCCGTTGATGGCATGGAGTCCACTTGCGGGAGGTCGTCTTTTCAAGGACGAGCAATATGCACCACTACGCGAGAAACTAGCTGAAATCGCAGAGACGATCGGAGCAGAAGAAATCGATGAGGTGGCGTACGCATGGTTGCTCAAACATCCAGCGCGAATCATGCCGATTGTTGGTTCTGGTAAGATTGAACGTATCGAGTCTGCTGTGCGTTCGACGAAATTGTCGTTGACACGCGAGCAATGGTTTGAGATTTTGAAAGCATCACGTGGTCGTGACGTCGATTAATTGGTTTTAAGATAGAAACGAATCGATTCGTACATGTTCCATTAATAAAAAAAGTGTGAGGATCGTTTCCGATATATCATCCGGAAGCGATCCTCTCTTTCGTTTACGAATAGAGTGTTCTTCTCATTTAAAAATAAACAAAAAAAGCCCCATCTCAAGGGGGAGGAGAGATGGGGGATCTATGAGGTTAAGCTTCTAAACGAAGCATCTCCTGACGGTATTTATCTAGACGATCTTTACTTGCTGAAACGGCAGCTTGGTCATTGACTTGAATCGCATCGAAGAGCGTACTGAGCTCATAATCGATTTCGAGACGTAGCACTGGAATTCGCTGCTCTGCATCTTGTCTACGGAAAGCTTCAATTACTTGTTTCATCTCGGCCACGCTCCTTTGTAAGTTGTCAGATAATTCTGATTTTTATTAGTATACTTGATTATTCCCGGATTGCCTAGTGCTAAACCTAAAAAAATCTAAAAAAACACACTTGAAATCCATACGGTTCCAAGTGTGGGAAAGATCATTCTGGAATACTGAAGCGTGCTTCTAAGCGATGTTGAACACTTTGAATGAGTGTCGACATAATCCAGTAAATTGCAGCCGAGAACAAGAGCAATGGCATGACAAGATACGTTGTTGCTGAAATCTGGTCAGATACATACGTCAATTCCTCAACCGCAACGATCGTACCGAGTGAAGTCGACTTGATGATATCGATGACTGAGTTCGAAAGCGGTGGAATCGCTCGAGATAATGCTTGCGGCAAGATGACATCCTTGAATGTCTTACGTCGCGGAATGCCGAGCGAGTCAGCGGCTTCCCATTGTCCACGATCGACGGAAGAGATGGCAGCTCGGAATGATTCAGAGATATACGCAGAAAAGTGAAGCGATAAACCGAAAGCGAGAGCTTGGAATCCAGTCAATTGAAGGACAACGAGACCATTGTATAAAATCAGAATTTGTAATAGCAACGGCGTTCCTCGGAAGAACGAGACATATAAACGTGCAAAACCGCTAAAGACGGCAAGGCGGCTGTCACGCATGACGGCAAGAATCAACCCGAGAATAAGCGCAAAGACGATGGCGAGACCACTTGCTAGAAGGGTCGTACCAATCGCCTTTGCGTAGACGTCCGAGTTATCCTGGACGATCGTTAATAAGTCACTCACTTACTGATATCCTCGTTGAAGTACTTCTTACCGATTTCTGCAAGAGTGCCGTCTTCTTGCATGTCAGCGAGTGCTTTATTGAAGTCTTCTGTATACTTACTGTTTTTTGCCATCATGAAACCTGATTCGTTCTTGTCGAATGTTTCACCGACCGCTTTGACTTTGTAGCCAGCTTTCTTGAGCTCCGTCAAGACGAAAAGACGATCGTTCATGGCTGCGTCAACACGACCTGCTTCAAGGTCTTTCAAGACTTGGTTCGCACCTTTATAGTATTTCACTTTTGCGCCAGCTTCTTCAGCTGTCTTTGCATAGAGTGAACCTTGTGTCGAACCGACTGTCTTACCTTTTAAGTCGTCGAGTGTCTTAATGTCGTTCGTTTTGTTATTGACGATGATCGTTGAACCAGAGACCGTATACGCATCAGAGAAAGCGTACTTTTCTTGACGCTCAGGCGTGATTCCCATTTGGTTCGCGATGACATCGATTCGTTTTGAATCGAGTGCTGGGATGAGTCCTTTGAAATCCATTGCTTTGTAGTCGACTTTATAGCCAGCACGTTTTGCGACTTCGTTCATGACGTCGACGTCATAACCTGTTAATTTTCCTTTTTCTTTATACGTAAAAGGTGGGTACGTTGCTTCTGTACCGACTGTAATGACTTTTGACTCTTTATCAGAACCTGCGTTGTCGTTCGAAGCGCCGCATGCTGCAAGCACCCCCGCTGTCGATAATGCTGCTACAGCTAATTTCAAACCGTGTTTCATAGCGCTCTCTCCTTTATAAATGAATGATTTCAATTCCTAGTTTTCGAATAGGATTAATTTTAAGCTACAAGCAGTATCATACAAAGTTACAGGAACGTCTGTCAATAAAAAAGACTGCCCTTAAAAGGACAGTCTGAAACATCGTAACTGATCGATGATGCGATTAACGGATCGTTGCTTCCGTCGCAGAGTCGAAGAAGTGTGCTTTTGTCATATCGAAGAAGAGATCAAGCTGCGATCCCATTTCGACATGTGAACGTGAATCGACACGAGCTGTGAACGCTTGTTGTCCGACTTTTGAGTAGAGGTAAGACTCTGCACCCATCAATTCGGATACTTCGATATGCGCTGGGAAACGGTGTGCTGTTTTAGTGTCTTGGTAGATCAATTCTGCATGGATGTCTTCCGGACGAATTCCGAGGACGAGATCCTTGTTCGTGTAACCGCGATCACGGAGAACTTTCATTTTTCCTTCTGGTACTTCGAACTTCTCTTCTGTTCCGGAAACATGGAAGAGACCGTCTTCCGCCAGTTTACCTGTCAAGAAGTTCATCGATGGTGAACCGATGAATCCAGCAACGAACATGTTATCTGGGTGATCATAGACTTCTTTTGGTGTACCGACTTGTTGAATGATACCGGCTTTCATGATGACGATTCGTGTCGCGAGCGTCATTGCTTCCGTCTGATCGTGCGTGACGTAAATCGTCGTCGTCTCGAGACGTTTGTGTAACTGAATGATCTCCTTACGCATTTGCACACGTAATTTAGCATCTAAGTTTGAGAGTGGCTCATCCATCAAGAAAACTTTCGCATCACGAACGATGGCACGTCCGATTGCTACCCGTTGGCGCTGACCACCAGAAAGAGCTTTTGGTTTCCGCTCGAGGTACTCTTCAAGACCGAGGATACGGGCTGCGTTATCAACGCGTTGCTTGATTTCATCTTTCGGGAACTTACGAAGCTTCAATCCGAATGCCATGTTATCGAAGACGTTCATGTGTGGATACAACGCATAGTTTTGGAAGACCATCGCGATATCGCGATCTTTTGGTGCTACATCGTTCATGCGTTTACCGTCGATGATGAAATCTCCACCCGAAATTTCTTCAAGACCGGCGATCATCCGGAGCGTCGTTGATTTACCGCAACCTGATGGTCCGACGAAGACGATGAATTCTTTATCTTTAATATGAAGGTTGAAATCATCAACCGCTTTTGCATCACCTGAGTAAATTTTATCGATATGTTCAAGACGAATTTCAGCCATGTGTAGTTCCCCCTAATGTAAATGATGAAATAATAACGCTTACAAGGATTAGTATAAAAGAAGTCAGGTAGTCTGCCTATGGACAACCTGACTAAATGCAAACGTTTTCAATTAGGCATCATGCTACAAGAAGTAAGGTATAGAGAAAAGTAGCCCCTTCAAATGAACGGACGTCGATTTCGGTCTGTTCCGTCAATCGATCGAGTCGATACTGGAGACTGTTACGATGTAAGAATAGATGTTTTGCTGTCAGAGAAACGTTTAAATTGGCGCGACAAAAGGCGAGGATCGTCTCACGAGATTCTGGCTCGAGTGAAAGGATGAACTGATCGATAAGTGTTGTGCGGTACCGATCATCTAGACTTGCGAGACGAGTCATAGCAGGTAAGAAGCGCTCGATTTGCATCGAAGGAACGGATGCTAGCGCTGCTTGTTCTAATTGAAACTGAACCGCGATATCGCCTGCAGCACGTTGTTGACCAAGTAATACCTTACCGTCGAGTACAAAATCAGATTGTAATGCTAAAAATAAATCGGATAGTTCTGATTCGATGACAAACTCTTCACGTTCGACGACCGTAAAGCGGTGTGTACTAAAAGGAATAAGAGTACTCGTCTGCGAAAAGAAAGAGGAGAGCAATTGTTGAATTTCTTCGCTTGTTCGTTCATCCGTCGGATTGAACAAAAAATGGACGAGTCGAAAGGGTTGGTCTTCCTGCGCATGAGCAGATTGGAGACGCTCTCGCCACGTATCGGTATCTGACCGAGTTGTCGTGATGATGCGTTCAGCAAATACATCAAGTAGTTGTTGTTCGCGGTCGGAGATGGCGGTCGTTTTGATTCCAAAACAAAGCCCATCTGCAAGACGATATACGCTATACTGTTCCTGGCAATACAGATTCGGGTCGGTCGTAAGCTGGTCATTGAATAAAGTCATCAGTTGTCGTAACACACGGCATCACTCCTAAATCGTACATAACTATCTCGACTTTACCATAAGTCGAAAATCGGAAGGAATGATAACTTATGTCAGATACATTTTTACTTGTGTTGAAGCTTGTCGGAATCATCGTCATTGGTGCCCTGATTGGTGCAATTACGAATCATCTAGCGATTCGGATGTTATTTCGACCACTTGAGCCGAAATATATCGGAAAGTTTCGCGTACCATTTACGCCGGGTCTGATTCCTAAACGACGGGATGAACTAGCAGCAAATCTCGGACGGACGGTCGTCAAGCATCTCTTGACGCCAGAAGGAATCGGAAAGCGTCTCGCATCACCAGCTGTCCGAGGGGCTGTTACACGTCTCGTCGAACAAGAAGTCATGAAATGGACACGTTCCGAAGAGACGACGGAAGCGTGGATCAGTCGTTTCATTGATGAACCGAAACAACGGATTCAAGGGAAAATCAGTTATCACTTGGAGCAGGAGTTTTCGAACTTAATGAGCAAGTGGCGCGAGCAGTCCGTACGCGAACTGATTGGAGAAGCTGGGGAACAAAAAATCGAAGAGGTCATGCCGCGACTTGTCACATCCGTATTGCATCAAGCAGAAGAATATTTTGACGGACCTGAAGGACGCGTACAACTCGAAGAAACCGTTGCTCGTTTCATTCAACAACGACTCGGTGGGGGAATGTTCGGGATGTTGCTCGCGAACGTCAATGTCGTTGATATGATTCAGCCGGAGCTGAAACGGGTACTTCAATCAGAGTCGACGTCTCAATTCATCCTTGCCTTATTACGTCAGGAATGGCAAAAGGGACTGGATCGCCCGCTTTCGTCTTATCTGACGGAAGAGTCAGAGTCGCGCATTCGACAGACTGTCAAAGAACAAATCATGGCGCGTTTGCCGATTGAATCAATGCTTGCTACACCATTACGTGTCTGGTTAAGTCCACTTGAGTCACAAGTACTCGAGCAGCATGTTCCTGTCGTCATCGATCATCTATTCGAGCGGACGACGAACCAAATCGGGCAAATCTTACAGACGCTCGATCTCGAAACAATCGTTCGAGAAGAAGTTGATTTACTGGATACAGCATATTTAGAGGAAATCGTCTTATCGATTTCTAAGCGAGAATTCCGGGCTATCACTTGGCTTGGAGGGTTGTTAGGTGGTTTAATTGGATTGATACAGGCGGGGCTTTATCTCGTCTAAATAAATTGGAGGTTTTATTCATGGCAGAAACAAACTTATACGATCACGCGTACACACTGGAGCGCGCTTTACGCGAAACTTCGGAGTATACGACATTAAAAGATTTGTATACACAAGTCAACGCAGATCCAGAATCAAACGAATTGTTCGCATCGTTCCGCAACATCCAACTCGAATTACAACAAAAACAGATGCAAGGTGAAGAAATTACACCAGACGATATGGCATCGGCACAAACGAAAATGCTTGAAGTACAAAACAACCCATTGATCAGCCAGTTGATGCAAGAAGAGCAACGGATGCACACGATGCTGACGGAAGTTACACAAATCATCATGAAGCCGTTAGAAGAACTCTATGCACCAATGATGGAGCAACAAGACGACGTGCAATAAGTAAGCAAAAGGAAGACGTGCCAATATGGCGTGTCTTCCTTTTTTCATGTATCGCTCAAGATGAAGCAGGAACAATCCTTGGCAGGTAAGCCCGCTCGAAATGAATCAACCGACCGGAACGCGTGACACGAGCGGCATGATGAGCATACTCACTCGCGCTCAGGCGACGAATGCCTTCTTCCCGTGCCTGTCCATCCGACTCTGCTTCAAAGACGTCATCGAGCAACGTTTCCCCACGATCTGAAAACACTGTAATCGTATATTGCATACCTGTTCCTCCCTTGTTCGCTCGTTCTTGTCCTCAGTATAATGAATTACCATTCATTTTACAAGCGTAAGTCTAGATCTTGCCATGTCAACTGTCTCGCAGCGGGAGGCGTAGTGAGGTGGCTGACTGTCATACCAATCAAGCGAATCGGACCGTCAAAGGTAATACCATTAAATAGTTTAGTTGTTTCCTCAAGTAAACGCTCTTCGTTTGCTGTTTCTTCTAAAAAGGTATGACGTTTCGAACGTGACTGGAATGTGTCAGTCTTCCACTTGATCGTGATTGTCCGACACACGAGTTCTTTTTTCTGCAAGCTCGCAATGACCGATTTTGATTCTCGGATCAACGTCTCAAATATCGTATCGATATCCTCTGTGTCCTCTTCGAAAGTCGTCTCAGAACCAATCGATTTTCGCTCACGTTCCGGTCGAACCGGTCGCTCATCGATCCCATGTGCCATCGCATGCAGTTCTGTGCCACGATCGCGTCCGAGCAATGCCCGTAATTGTTCGACGGGCATCTGTTGGACATCAGAAACTGTCTCAATCCCTTGTTTCCGTAACGTTTGTTCCGTAACTTTTCCGACGCCATGCAAGTCACCGATTTTTAAGGGCGATAAGAAACTGAGGACATCCTCTGGTGGAACGACCGTCAGCCCATTCGGTTTCTCATAACCGGAAGCGACCTTCGCAACGAGCTTTGAGTTAGAGACACCAGCAGAAGCAGTCAGACCGGTCCGTTCTTTAATTTGCTGTAAGACGTACTGTGCGATATAGGTCGCACTTTTTTGATCAAAATAATTTTCCGTGACGTCTAAGTACGCCTCATCCAGTGAGAGCGGTTCGACGAGCGGCGTCACTTCTCGAAAGAGTTCCATGATTTGCGCACTGACGGCACGATAGACGTCAAAGCGGGGCCGAATGAAGACGGCACGAGGGCAAAGCTGAAATGCGCGTCTTGAAGGCATCGCGCTATAGATGCCGTATTTACGTGCTTCATAGGAACAGGTCGCTACGACACCACGGGCATGAGGTGGTCCACCAACAACGACAGGGACACCCTTTAATCGAGGACGGTCGCGTTGCTCGACGGAAGCATAAAAGGCGTCCATATCAATATGAATGATTTTTCGTTCCATCGGACAAGCGTCTCCTTTCGACAGATATGATACAATTAGTATAACGAACTTATGTTCTGATATCTATTTTTTTGGTCGACTATTCTTTGGCATACGGACAAGTGCACCTAACCAACCACGCCAGCGCATCCAGTAAAAGATGCCACCAGTCGATAAAAAAATTAGACTGAGGGATAACGCATAGCCGTATTTCCATTCTAGCTCGGGCATTATTTTAAAGTTCATTCCCCAAATCGCGCCGAGTGCCATCGTCGGTGTTGCGACGGCAGTAAAAATCGTTAATGCCTTCATGATCTCGTTTCCACGGAAATTCGAGACGGTCGTTGATAAATCCAGGAGAACCTCGATGTCTTTTTGATAGTGTTCAATGAGCATCAACAGACGGCGGACACGTTTCGTAGCTAGTTTCAAGGAAAGGTCCTCAAGATACGACTCTTCCTCGAGAAACGATTCCTCTCCGGCCATGACGAGTTCTTGAAATGGAACGATCAAATCGGACCAGTTCTCGATCGTATCGCGCAGTGCGAAGATGCTATCGAGCGAATCTTCATTGATGCTACCACGCAGTTCATCCTGCCTTGAAAACAGTTCTGTTTCAAATAGGTCAATCCCAGCAAAATACGTATTCAACTGCAAAGCAAGAATCGTATAAAAGGCAGCGAACGGATGCGCGGGCGAGTAAGGGGCGACAAGTGTGACGATTGATTCAGACAGTCCGATCGTGATCAGTTTTTCTTTTGTCACGTAAAAACAAATCGAGCGACGATCGCTTTTGTCGACTGGATTTTGCCACGTCACGACAGCTCCGTAAAGGACTCCTTTTTCCGAGCGAGTGAAGTTCATATCTTTCGATCGTAGTTGCGTGACCCAATCCATTTCAGATTGGTCGACAGCAGTTGTCGGAAGTGTTTGTTCATAGTCAGCTAAATCGAGATAGCGGGACCAATTAAATTGAGGTTCCAGTTCCATGTTCATGACTCCCATATAGTAGAATGAAATAGTATATGCCTTAAGTGTAGTTAATGGAGTATAAAAAAGACACCTATTTTACAGATAAAGGACGTGTTTCAAGTATGAAAGGAATCGGTAAGTTAGCGATTGGAGAAACGCTCGATCAGCGAGCGATGATCAAGCAGGCGGTCAAAGGAATTGCGGCAAACGGCAAGCCGTATTTGACGATTATCTTGACGGATAAGACAGGTGAAATCGAGACGAAGATGTGGGATACGAGTGATCTTGAGAAATATGCACCGAAGTCGATCGTCCATGCCGCTGGAGAAGTGATGGACTATCGGGGACGGACGCAGCTCAAGCTCAAGCAAATCACTGTCCTTGAGGAGACGAATGTCGAGGATTATGTCCAATCTGCACCGATTCCACGAGAACAGATCGAGACGGAAGTACTCGCGTTCGTAGAATCGATTCAAAACAGTGATATGAAAAAGCTCGTCAAACATTTGATTACTTCACGATTTGACGCTTACTTCACACATCCGGCAGCAGTCAAGAACCATCATGCCTTTTATTCTGGACTGTCTTACCACGTCCTTTCAATGTTACGTCTAGCGGACCAAATCGCTCAACTCTACCCGACGCTCAACCGCGATGTGCTAATCAGTGGCATCATTCTGCACGATTATGCGAAAATCAAGGAGTTATCCGATCCGGTTGCACCGGAATATACGTTACCTGGCAAGCTTGTCGGCCATATTACGATGATGGTAGCGGAACTTGAAAAAGTCGGAGCAGAATTACAAATCGACGCAGAAGTACTGACGGTCTTGCAACATCTCGTCTTAAGTCATCATGGACGACCAGAATGGGGTTCTGCCGTTGCACCACAAATGCGTGAAGCAGAAGTCTTATTCTTGATCGATAATCTCGATGCACGGATGACGATGATGGATCGTCTCCTTGAATATGTCGAACCAGGACAGTTCTCGGAACGATCATTTGCCTTGGACAATCGTGCTTTTTACCGTCCGAAGCTATAAGGGGGAAGAAAGATGAAGACGAAGTTGTTTGATACGGTTCAACTCGGAACACTGACATTCCGCAATCGGGTCATCATGGCACCGATGTGCATGTACAGTGCAAAAGAAGATGGACTCGTTACGGATTGGCATGTCACGCACTATGCAACCCGTGCAATGGGTGGAGTCGGTGGCGTTATTTTAGAAGCAAGTGCCGTCACGCCAGACGGTCGAATTTCAGCTGGTGATCTCGGAATCTGGTCAGATGCACATATTGAAGGCTTACAACGGATCGCAGAGCAAGTCAAAGCAGCGGGCGCTAAAGCAGGTATTCAACTGGCTCACGCTGGGCGTAAAAGCACAACGGCAGAACCGCCAGTTGCACCAAGTGACTTACCATTTGATGATACGTATACACATCCGCGAGCATTGACGCTTGAGGAAATCGCAACGATCAAGCAACAGTTCATCGATGCAGCACTGCGTGCGGAAAAAGCAGGATTTGATTTCATCGAAATTCATGGTGCTCATGGTTACTTATTGAACACATTCCTCTCTCCGTTATCGAATGTGCGTGAGGACCAGTACGGTGGATCGACGGAAAATCGGATGCGCTTGTTGTTAGAGGTCATTGATGGCATCCAGGCAGTCTCAAAGCTCTCGATTTGGGTCCGGATCTCAGCAGCAGATCACGCAACAGGGGGAATGACGGCAACGGATTATATTCCACTTGCGAAAGAACTAGCAACACGTAACATCGATCTACTCGATTGTAGTTCGGGTGCTGTCGTAGCGAATGCAGTGCCGGAAGTGTACCCGGGTTACCAAGTAGCCTACGCGGAAGAGTTAAAACGAGAGACGGGTATTGCAACGGGAGCGGTTGGATTGATCACGACCGCAGCCCATGCAGAAGAAATCGTCCGTAACGGTCGAGCCGATATCGTCCTGCTCGCACGTGAGTTGCTGCGCCAGCCTTACTGGGTCTATCATGCAGCAGCCGAACTAGGGGATACGGTCGTTTTGCCGAAACAATATGAGCGGGCGCCGATTCGGACCGTTCGCTAAATAGTTTGTCTTGAGAAAGACGACAAAAAAGGAAGCCGCGAAGGCTTCCTTTTTGATTACTGCTGTTGTTGTTGCATCATTTGTTGTTGCATTTGTTGTTGTTCTTGTTTATCTAGATCGAAAGCATCTTTGAAGTCTTTATTTTCGATTTTGACATCGTATTCTTTCATGAGTGAACGGTAGATATCGTTCGGGTTAACTTGTGCTGCTTTTTCTTCAGCGAGTGCTTTTTTGATGCGTGATTTTTCTTTATCAAGCGTAAAGTCTTTCTTTTCTTTACGATCGACTACTTTGATGATGTGGTAACCGAACTGTGTTTTGATCGGATCGGAGATTTTACCTTCAACGCCATCCTTGAACGCATAATCTTCGAATTCCTTGACCATTTTACCTTTTGTGAAGTATCCAAGATCTCCACCTTTTGTACCGCTACCTGTATCTGTTGATTTCTCTTTTGCGAGTTTCGCGAAGTCCGCACCGTCATCCAATTGCTTTTTGATGTCTTTTGCTTCAGACTCTTTTGCAACGAGGATATGGCTTGCTTTGACTTCGACTTTCTCTTGGTCAAAACGCTCTTGGATTTCTTTATCTGTTACTTTTGATTTCGCAGATTTTGCTTCCGTTAAGAGCATTTGTGTGCGAAGAACTGTCTCGAATTCTTTTTCGTTCTTGATTCCGGCAGATTTCAATGTTGTATTGAACTGCTCTTTATCTGGGAACTGGTCTTTAGTTTTCTTGACTTCTGCTTCGACTTCTTTATCCGTGACTTCCTTGCCGTACTTTTTCTCAAGCAATTTGTTCATCGTTTGCTGGAAGGCGATTTGAGCACCAGCTTTTTCGTATGCTTCTTCTTGGACGTCAGCCTTGTTGACTTCGCCACCTTTGTAATTGATGACGGCTTCGTCATTTGATCCACATGCTGCTAACGTAAATACACTTGCGACTGCTGCTGCGCCTAACAATTTCTTTTTCATACATACACCCCTAATTTACCATTTATTTCAACCGTTTTATCATATCATATTCTCGTCTGGTTGACAGCTGTATCTTGTCATGCCAAGAGATACTTGCTCTTTTCCATGCTATCACATCCAAGTAGCCGGTTGAGGATAATTTTTATGGGAAATTGTGAGGGAAATAATGCTCTTGAGACATAGTAGTAATGTCCTTGTCATGAGGAAAAAAGACCTAAAAAAAGCATTCTAGCTAGAGGCTAAAACGCTTTTGATGATGTTATGCTTTTTTAATCGAGTCCATGACTGGATCTTGCGGACGACGATCTGCTTCTTCCGTGATCATCTTTGATGTTTCAGCGAATATGTCCATGAAGCTATCGCCATACAGGCGACGTACAATCGCGGAGATGTCCGTTAATTCTGGGAATTTCCCGTACAGTTCCTGAAGAGGAAGTGAGGCACGGAAGACGCCGTTTTCTTCAGGACGGAATGCTTGAATCGTCTCAAGCAAGAGCGATTCACCCTCTGGAGTCAACTGGACGTAGGTATTTCGTTTATCGGTTTCCTTTTTCGAGAACGTCAACAGTCCGCGGTCCTCTAACTTCTTCGAGAAGTTAAATGCCGTCGAGACGTGCATGACACCATACTTTGCAATTTCAGAAATCGATGCACCACCTAGTGCATGCGAAATCCATAAGATATGATGCTCGTTAATGTTCAGATCAAAAGGCTTGATCCAGTTTTGCCAATCTTTTTCTACCGTTTTCCATAGTGCTTTGCTTAACTGGACAATCTTGTGGCTATACAACAATGCTTCTTGTCCAGGATATAACTTTTCGTGTTCCATATCTGACTCATCCTTTCGAAAGGTGACAATGGCTCAAACGCGCAAAATGCAAACTATACAAAAACAAATCGAAGCAACGGATCTTACTTTTGTGGAGAAAGTTGGTCTGCTTCCTGTTTCGCTTCATCAGCGAGAGACTGGATCTTCGTGAGCGATGCTTGGACTTCCGTTTGGTATTCCGAGACGCTCTGCATGACTTCATCTTTGAAGTGCATACCAGACGCTTTTGCTGTCTCTACTAAGTTCTTGCCCTCCAGGGTCAAATCCTGCACATTCGTTACGATTGTAGAATAAGAATTTCGACGTTGATGACCGTTCGAAGAGTCGCTTTTCGTACCTTGGCGAAGCGCCTTCAGACCGTAAAAAGTCACAAGTGTTAGCGTAGCACCAAAAGCGACCCAATTACGGGGGGGACGCTTCGACATATTGAACCTCCTTTTTAATATTAAAATATTTGTTTCATATTATTTTACCGAAAATTGAATGGAAGAAACCTATTTCGGCAATATTTTTCTAATAATAGAAGAAAAAGAACAAACTTAGATACGCGAGGCGATCGAATTAGCGAGTTCAGCTAACTCTTCCGTCGTGTATTCATCGTTATGAACTTCCCACTTTGCACCAAAGCCGTCTTGTTTATCATGACGCGGAATGAGATGGAGATGGAAGTGGGATACCGATTGACCGGCTACTTTTCCTGTATTCGATAAAAGATTCATTCCGGCTGCACTAGTTTCTTGTTGCAGCGCACGGCTGATTTGCGGAATCGTCGCAAATACGTCTTGTGCTTGTTCAGGAGAGAGATCGTACATGTTATCTGCATGCTGTTTAGGAATGATGAGCGTATGTCCTTTCGTCACTTGTGATAAGTCGAGGAAAGCTAGAACTTGTTTGTTCTCGAATACGATATGACCTGGGACTTCTTTTCGAGCGATTTTACAGAAGATGCATGACTCTTTTTGCATGGGACGTTCACTCCTTTAGGTAAGATAATATTAGTATACGGAAAGTTTCCGACTTCCGCACGATTGACAGTCAATTTGAAGTCGATACACTTAGAAACATACAGCTAATGAAGAAAAGGAGCGAACTGCATGGCATCACGAGTAGCCTCGACGGCACAAAAAAAACGAAAACAGCGTCTGCTTATCGGCAGCATCATCATAGTCAGTCTTTTTTTATTATTTGCCTTTTGGTTCGGACGTAACATGCAAGAAGCATCGAAGCTTGAACGAACCGATGAGCGACTTGCCAGTTTACTGAAGGAAAAGGATCAGCGTGGATTCCAAAAGCTAGTCACCATGAATGGTAAGTCATTGCCGATGAGTGAAGCGACACGACTTGTTAATTGGCTGACGGCTGATTCAGAGCGAACGCAACGAGTCATCGGACAAGTCAAACAGGATCAAGACGCAGGTAAACAGGTAAAAACACACGTGTTTACATTAAAAGAAGAGGATGGATGGCTTTGGTATGAACAGTATTCTCTTGATGTGAATCTTCAAAGGATGACTGTTTCGAGTGATGTGCCTAAGACAGAAGTTTCACTCGATGGAGAAGAGATCGGAACGATTGATCAGAAATCAATTGAAATCAAGCGATCTCCGGGTGAATACGATGTTCAGGTGAGTGCGGAGCAGCCAGGACAGACGGTCCAGGAGTCGAAGACCGTACAACTCGGAGATGAACCGAACGCGACTGTTGATTTTAAATTAGCCGATCAGTTCAACACGACGGTGTCGAATGAATATGCGGTCGATATCAAAACGTTACTAGAGACAGAAGTGAAAGCGCGGACCGGGAAAAGTATCGATACGATGACCGGATACCTTGGACGTTCACGTGACTCGTTTGAGAACATGTTCGGAACGCCTGATTCGACGGTCGCCAATCGAGCACGATACGATGGGTATGAAGTGACCTATCAGTCAGGTCAAGTCGATGAGTTATTAATTCGCTTGAATAAGACGCCGGAAGAACTTGAAGCCATCGCTGGAAAACCAGAAGGAAAGAAGCGAGAACAAGTCGGTACGATTTGGGAGTATCCGTCTAGTTTTCTTGAAGGGGTGTTCGAATGGTTGAACTTACGAGCAGAAAAACGAGTCGTCGAGCGAGAAGACGGCATGTGGTTACAATTAAAAGACTAACAAAAATCCCCCGAACATCATGTCCGGGGGATTTTTTTTGTTTATCGTTTATTCACCGCACGGAGAATGAACGATACGATGAGGATAAGAATGATAGCTCCGAGTAAAGCAGGTACGATTGCGAATCCGGCAACCATTGGACCCCAATCTCCGAATAATGCTTGACCGATCAATGCACCGACGAAACCAGCGATGATGTTACCGATAATACCGCCTGGCACATCTTTACCTAGAATAAGACTTGCTAACCATCCAATAATACCACCAACGATTAATGCCCATAAGAATCCCATTTAAAACACTCCTTTTCAATTTAAAATATATGATTACTTGCGTACTGCCCGGAGAATAAGTGAAACGATAAAGATTAAGATGACTGCTCCGAGAATAGCCGGAATGACTGCAAAACCAGCGATTTTTGGACCCATTGAACCGAAGATAGCTTGACCGATCATTGAACCGATGAAACCAGCAATGATGTTACCGATGATGCCACCTGGTACGTCTTTCCCGATGATAAGGCTTGCGATCCAACCGATCAGACCACCAATAATTAACGCCCATAAGAATCCCATTTTTAAACATCCCCTCTACATATTAGTTTTACCTGTTTTCAGGCAAATATAAACACGTGCGAAAATGAAAAAATCTGAAATCGTTCGTTCGATAAAAGGACTAGATGATTAGACCACTTAATAAAGAATGAATGAACGATTCATTGATTTCACTTTCAATTTACATGTAAATCGTTTTCATATATTGATGTAACGATTACACTTAGAGTAATTGCCGAAAAAACAAGTATTAAAACATTATATTTTAAAAAACTAGGCGTTAAGCTAGAAAATTTAATAGGATCTACTTTACGATGAGCCTAAAAGGAGTGGCAAATATGTTGTTAGATATCAAAGGTTTGTCAGGAGGATACGGGTCAAAAACCGTTCTGCATGACATCAATATCGAAGTCGATCAGGGTGAACTCGTCGGTTTGATCGGTTTAAATGGTGCGGGGAAATCGACGACGATCAAGCACATCCTTGGTCTTTTACCAGTCAAGACGGGATCAGTTCGAATCAACGGAATGGATTTAGAAACTAACGAAACCGAGTATCGTCGTCAGGTCGCATACATTCCAGAACAACCGATGTTATATGAACAACTGACGTTACGGGAGCACCTTCGTCTGATGGCGCAAGGATATGACGTCGAAGAAGCAATCGCGACAGAACGCGCGCAACATTACGCTGAACGACTTCGAATGACGAAGCAACTCGAATGGTTTCCAAGTGTCTTCTCAAAAGGGATGAAACAAAAAGCGATGATCTTGTGTGCACTCGTCACAGGCAGCGAGCTGTTGATCGTCGATGAACCGTTCGTTGGACTAGACCCGCTCGCGATTCGCGAGTTACTACAAATTTTTAGTGAACTCAAGCAGGACGGTAAAGGTATTTTAATGTCGACGCATATCCTTGAGACAGCAGAACGGCATTGTAATCGCTTCGTACTCTTACATGAGGGTCACATTGCAGCGGAAGGAACGACAGCTGCTTTACGTGCACGATATGGACTACAAGATGGAACACTCGATGATCTGTACGTCGCTGCGATCGAGGAGGCGGAACGATGAACAGCCAGTCCTTATGGAAGGAACGGTATCAGGCGGCGATGACCGAGACGGTGAAATACACAAGGTATATGGCGAATGGTGGACTATTATTTACCGTGTACTTCGTTATTTTGTACGGTTTAGTCGTATACGGTCGTTTCCTCGACCAACTCGATCCGTCGTTTCCTGGTCGGTTCGTCATGGCAGCCTTGTTTCTGATTTTACCGCTCTACCGGACGAGTCGGACGTTTCTCGTTGAGGCGGATCAAGTGTTTTTGTTACCGGTATTAGCGAAGTTATCAGGGTTTATGCAACAAGTACGAGCGTACAATGCAGTCTTTGGTATCATCCGTGCCGTGATTCCGTTTTTAGCTGTCGTTGTTCTCTATGTTCGAACGGAACAGACGACACCACTTGAACTTGTTTTAATTGGAGTAGCACTTGCTTTGTTCGGAGCGGCAGCGAACTTATCAAAACTTGAAGGAATTGCACATCGGACGGTGCTGTTATATGCGTTCGGAGCGGCACTTCTCGTCATCATCGATATGGCGTGGATGGCGATCGTCGTCGCGCTTCTCTTAATGGTCGTACTCCATTTGAAGCGTCAAGACCACCTTCCGCTTCGCGAATGGATTGCGCTTGAGCAGGAATCGCGCGATCGATTTTATCGATTAGCGAATTGGTTCGTCGATGTTCCACATTTGTCAGCAACGTACAAACGACGTCGTCTGCTAAGCAACATGGTCGAGCGAATTCCGTATCGAGCGCAAACGACATTTGATTACCTGTACGTCAAACAGTTCATTCGAAGTGGAGACGGTATCGGATTGATTGTTCGTTTGACGTTAATTGGAGTTGTCTTCATGTGGTTGGCAAGCGGCAACGAGTGGTTCGTCGCTCTTGCGATTCCAGCGTTCGGCGGATTAACGAGTTTCCAGTTGGCACCATTTACAAAAGCAGTCGATCAGCACCTGTTGACCCGTCTATTACCGTATGGGAATTCCGTTCATGCTAAACGGAAAATCATTCGCTTTGCAGCAATCAGTCAGTGCATCGTACTGACACTGATTGGATTCTTTTTAAGCGGGTCCATTTATGTCGTTGGTGGAGCGGTCTTGGCACTTATGATCGGTGAATACTACGCACGCAAATGATAGACAATTAGAAAGAGCCTACACGATGAGAGTTAATCGTGTAGGCTCTTGTTCGTTATCCCTTATTAATTGACGCGTTCGTTTGATAGATCTTCTTCTTCGACCATCCGTAATTCCTTGCTGACCGGGGCAGGGAGATCGTAAGAAGCTTGACCATGTTCAGCGACATCGAGTCCACGGAGTTCATCTTCCCGTGTGATTCGAAGACCAATCGTAAGATCGAGAGCCTTTAAGAAGGCGTAACTCAAGACGCTAACGATGACGACGGCGAAAACGACACCGAGTGCTTGAACACCGAGTTGCGTAAAACCTCCACCGTAGAAGAGACCGGCTTGTCCGATACCTGTGATTTCAACGAGACGTGGTGAGGCGAAGAATCCAGTTGCGAGTGTACCCCAGATACCAGCGACACCGTGGACGGAGAAGGCACAAAGAGGATCATCAACGCGACTTGCGAGAAGAATGCTCGTACCATACGTGATTACACCAGCAAGGAATCCGATAACGACGGCTGCCCATGGTTCAACGAAAGCACAGGCTGCTGTGATCGCAACGAGTGCAGCTAAGACACCGTTGATGATCGACGGGATATCTGCAACACGGCGGTGCCAGAATGAGATGGCGAGTGCGCCGAGTGCACCTGCTGCAGTAGCAAGTAATGTCGTCAAGGCAACATAACTAAAGAATCCGTCGGCAATCGTTAATGTCGAACCAGCGTTGAATCCGAACCAACATAACCAAAGAATGAAAGCACCAACGACAGAGTAGATAACATTATGTCCAAGCAACGGTGTTTTTTCAGCACCGATTCGTTTTTTGAGCAGTAAAGCAGCAACGAGTGCGGCGATCCCGCCCTGTAAGTGAACGACTGTTGATCCGGCGAAGTCTTGCATTCCGAGCGAACCGAGGAATCCACCTGCCCAAACGGAACGTGCAATGATCGGATAGATGATAGCAACGAAAAACGTTCCGAATAATAGATAGACTGATAATTTAGCACGCTCTGCGAATCCGCCCCAAGCAATTGCAAGGGAGACAGCGACGAATGAGAGTTGGAAGAGGAATTTCACATCAATCGTGATGTTCGACCAATCGAGACTACTGAATCCTCCATTTAAGAAAAACCCTTCTGTTCCGATAATGGAATTACCATCACCGAACGTCAATCCGAATCCGATGGCCCAAAAGGCGAGGGCGGCAACTGAGAAGCTGATGATCTGTTTGACAGCGACGTGCCCTGCGTTCTTTGCCCGTAACATTCCTGTTTCTAAAAGTAAGAATCCGATTTGCATCGTAAAGACGAGCAGTGCTGCGAATAAGACATAAAACGTATCGACTGAGATAGCGAGTTGTTCCAGTTTCATTGTCGTTCCTCCTTTATCCATTTAAAGTATGTGTTTACTTTAGACGGAAATACTTTCAAAGAAACGTGTTGTGTCAGAAAATCTGACATGGTATTTTTGTGGAAAGGAGTGACGAATATGAACTACCGTGAGAAAAAGGTGATGTCGATTGGAATCGTCTGTGAATTGACCGGATTATCGGAACGTCAGATTCGTTACTATGAAGAACGAAAACTAATCTTTCCAGAACGGACGAACGGAAAGACACGAAAATATTCATTTACGGATGTCGAGCGACTCGTCGAAGTCGCGGAAAAAATTGAAGATGGCTGGCGGACACATGAAATACGTGAAAAAGAACGGAAGGTAACGGAACAGCAACGTTCTGACTTAATCCGTGGTCAATTAAACGCTGCATTCGGTCTTTACAAGAAACAGTGAACATTTCATGAACTGGTAACAGAACTGTCATTTTGTAAACGATTTATTGGCACAGACTTCTTAATTTCAGATATAATGTTTCTGTGTTCACAAACTTATCGTACGTTTTTTTGGGGCGTTAGAACGAGTATAAAGGGGTAGTTATGATGAAGAAATTCAATGATACGTTTTTGCGGGCGATCCGTGGCGAGCAGATTGATCACGTTCCCGTCTGGTACATGCGACAAGCAGGTCGTTATCAAGCGGAATATCGTGAAATCAAGAAGACACGGACGCTTTTCGAGATCACACATGACTCGGAACTAGGCGCATATGTGACAGAACTACCTGTAAAACAATTAGGGGTCGATGCAGCAATTCTGTATAAAGATATCATGACACCACTTCCATCGATGGGCGTCGATGTCGAAATCAAGAGTGGGATCGGTCCAGTCATTGCGAACCCGATTCGCACGATGGAGGATGTCGAAGCACTGCAACCATTCAATCGCGAAGATATCCCGTACATCTATGAGACGATTCGCTTGTTGCGTGAACGGCTCGAAGTACCGTTGATCGGTTTTTCCGGGGCACCATTTACGCTTGCGAGCTATATGATTGAAGGCGGCCCTTCAAAGGGATACCATAAAACGAAAGCATTGATGTATGGACAACCTGAGGTATGGCATGCCTTAATGGAGAAACTAGGTGACATGGTCATCGATTACATCAAATCACAAGTAGATGCAGGGATCCAAGCGTTCCAAATCTTTGATTCGTGGGTCGGCACGACAAGCCGGAAAGATTATGTCCGTTACATCAAACCAACGATGGAACGCATTTTCACGGAATTAAAAGACACAGGTGTACCAATGATCATGTTCGGTGTAGGAGCGAGTCACTTGGCAGAAGAATGGCACAGCTTACCACTAGACGTCGTTGGACTCGATTGGCGTTTGTCGATTGATGAAGCACGTGAGCGTGGGCTGACGAAACCTGTCCAAGGAAACCTTGACCCTTCATATCTGTTGGCACCATGGGATATCCTTGAAGCGAAAGCGAAAGAGATTCTTGACATGGGAATGAAACAACCAGGGTTCATTTTTAATCTTGGTCACGGTATTTTCCCGGAAGTCGATCCAGAAGTCTTGAAACGTTTGACTGCATTTATCCATGATTATTCGAAAGAAAAAATGGAGGTAGGAAAATGAAAACGTTAGGATTACTTGTCATGGCGTATGGTACGCCGTATAAACCTGAAGATATCGAGCGTTATTACACGCACATTCGACGTGGGCGCAAACCGTCTCCAGAAGCATTGGCAGAGTTGACGGAGCGCTACGAAGCCATCGGTGGCGTATCGCCACTCGCGCAAGTTACGATTGATCAGGCAGAAGAGTTACACCGTCAATTGTCTGAGAAATATGCGGGCGAGATCGAGTTCAAACTCTACCTTGGTCTCAAACACATCGAACCGTTCGTTGAAGATGCTGTCGAGCAAATGGCAAAAGACGGCATCACGGAAGCGGTCACGGTCGTTCTAGCGCCACACTATTCGACGTTCAGTATTCGTTCGTATAATGGTCGTGCGAAGGAAGTCGCGGATCAACATGGTATTCGCCTCGCATCTGTTGAATCCTGGTATAAAGAAGAAGCGTTCCTTGATTGGTGGGGAAAAGAAATCCGTAAGACGTTCGACGCTTTACCAGTACCTGAAGAAAAAGCCGTCCTCGTCGTTTCAGCACACAGTCTGCCTGAGAAAATCATTGCAAACGGTGATCCGTACCCAGAGCAATTGAAAGAAACAGCAGAATTAATCGCCCAACGTGCTGGTGTACCGCATATGATCACAGGTTGGCAATCAGCTGGACAAACGCCAGAACCTTGGCTTGGACCAGATGTTCAGGATCTTACGCGTGACGTCTACGAAGAAAAAGGGTACGAAGCATTCGTTTACGTACCAGTTGGTTTCGTTGCCGATCATTTAGAAGTATTATTCGATAATGATTACGAATGTAAAGTCGTTTGCGACGAACTCGGAATCCATTATGCTCGACCTGTCATGCCAAACGCGGATCCAGCTTTCATGAAAGCTGTCACGGAAGCCGTTGCGAAACAGGTGGGTAGTTATGTCCAGTAAACGTCTCGTCATCGTAGGCGGCGGTATTTCAGGACTTGCAGCTGCCTATTATGCAGAGAAACAGTTTCCGGAAATGAACATCACCTTACTCGAAGCAGAAGGTCGTCTCGGTGGGAAGGTGGCGACATTTCGAGATGAAGGATTAACGATCGAACGTGGTCCGGATTCGTATGTTGCACGAAAACACGTGCTGACGGATCTCATCGAAGAGATTGGGTTAGGCGATCAGCTCGTCCGGAATAATACGTCGCAAGCCTATATCTTGGATGCACGTGGTCTTCATCCGATTCCAAAAGGTGCCGTCATGGGAATTCCGACAGATTTAGAGTTGTTTGCACAGACCTCTCTATTGACGGAAGAAGAAAAAGCAGAAGTGACGGAGCGTTTGCTTCACCCTCCTGCTGATTTAACGATACCAGAACGTGACATTCCACTAGGAGAATACCTACGTCCACGCCTAGGGGATGCACTCGTTGAGAAGTTGATCGAACCGCTTCTTTCAGGCATCTATGCGGGGGATATTGATCGGATGAGTACGTTTGCGACCTATCCGCAATTCGTTGCGAATGAGCAAAAAGCAGGAAGCTTGTTTGAGGGGATGCGCCTCATGCGTCCGCTTGATCAGCAACAAGGTCCGACGCTCAAAGCGACAGGTCAATTCTTGTCGCTTGCGACCGGACTCGAATCGCTCGTCGAACGATTAGAAGAGGTGCTCGAACGGACAGAAATTCGCCTTGAAACACCGCTTCGATCAATCGAACGGGAAGACGACGGACGGTATCGTCTTGAAACAGATCATGGACCGGAGTTCGCTGATGATATTTTATTGACGATTCCACATCGCCAAGTCGTGTCCTTGTTACCAGAAGTAACACTACCGGGACTCGCGAACCTTTCGACACACTCGACTGCGACCGTCACGTTAATTTTCGACAAGGAAACAGCATTACCGATTGATGGAACAGGATTCATCGTCAACCGGCGAGCACCGTATTCGATTACAGCGTGCACGGCGATTGATCAAAAATGGAATCATGCAGCACCGAACCATACGGTACTTCGTGCTTTCATTGGACGGCCAGGAAAAGACGCTCTTGTTCGGGAATCAGACGAAGTGATTGAGCGCGTCGTCTTAGAAGATCTAGAAAAAATTTGTGGACGTGCACTACAACCGGAACGCGTTGTCATCAGTCGATTACTAGACGGATTACCTGCCTATACGGTTGGACATGCGGAGCGGATTCAAGCAGTACGGGATGCCGTTTCGTCTCATTATCCACACATTCATTTAGCAGGACTTGCATATGATGGTGTTGGACTGCCAGACTGTGTTGCGGGTGTCAAGACGACACTTGAACAAATGGCGTTACAACAACCGGAACCGTGCCGAGAGTCATGATGGATTGAAACCTTTTTGAAGCCACGAGTGCTTCAAAAAGGTTTTTTTGTCTTCAGAAGAATGATGAGGCAGGAAACGGGAATAAGAGACAGAGGAATCAAAAATCAAACGATACCGTCGAAACGGGAGGGAATTGTATGATGGAAGTATGGAGTACATTTACGATCATCATCGTTTACGGATTGCTCATCATGAATATCTTGGCTGTTTTGACGGTTATTTTTCTTGAACGGCGTGATATTGGGGCGACGTGGGCATGGGTATTCATCTTGTATTTTGTTCCGCTCGTCGGATTTCTCGTCTATCTCTTTTTCGGTAGACTATTGAAAAAAACGAATTTTTACCGTGTCACGGATGAAGAACAGCTAGAACAAGAGAGACGAATTACTTTACAGAAGAAAGAATTGACCACGATGGGAAGGCACCCGATGATTCAAAAGCATCGCGATATGATTCGAATGAATTTGATGTCGAACGGTTCTTTGCTTAGTCTCTCGAATCAACTGCAGATTCTTTCGGATGGGGAACAGAAATTCAATCGGATGATTCAAGATATTCGACAGGCGGAGCATGAAGTGAATATTCAGTACTACATCATTCAAAAGGACCGCCTCGGATTAGCGTTGATTGATACATTAATCGACTGCGCCCGTCGCGGGATCAAAATTCGACTGTTATACGATGCTGTCGGTTCACGTAGCCTCAAACGAACGGATTTTAAGGAGTTACTGGCACATGGTGGGGAAGTGTTTGCCTTCTTCCCGTCAACGATTGGGTTCGTCAATTTTCGATTAAATAACCGTAATCATCGTAAATCCTGCATCATCGATGGTCGTATTGGCTATATCGGTGGATTTAACGTCGGTACGGAATATCTTGGAATCGATGAAAAGTTCGGTTACTGGCGGGATACGCATTTTCGCTTGGAAGGTGACGTCGTTCACGATCAACTCGACCGCTTTATTCTCGACTGGAACCAAGCAAGTGACATCTATACGGAAAAATCATTGTTTTACTACGGAACACACACGATTCATGATATATTACCGATGCAAATCGTCACATCAGGACCGGACTCTCGGTCAGAATATCTGAAGCTTGCTTTGATTAAAATGATCAACGAAGCGAAACGAACGATTTATATCCAATCACCTTATTTCATTCCAGATACGAGTTATTTAGATGCGTGTAAGGCTGCCTTATTATCTGGGGTCGAAGTACGCATCATGATCCCGAACAAGCCGGATCATCCATTTGTTTATTGGGCAACGACTGCCGCTGTAGGAGAGCTACTGTCTTACGGGGCTAAAGTCTATACGTATGAACCTGGCTTTTTGCATGCGAAAACAATCGTCGTCGATGGCGAAATCGCTTCAGTCGGAACGACGAATATTGATGCACGAAGTTTTCGTTTGAATTTTGAGATGAATACGATTGTTTATGATCAAGATATCGCGACTGAACTGGAACGGCTTTTCCTAGCTGATTGTGACGTCTCGAAGCTCATGACGGTCGAGTCCTATGCGGATCGCTCAAGAATGATTAAATTCAAGGAAAGTATTTCACGTTTGTTGTCACCAATCTTGTAAACGGTGTTTAGGACCAGCCAAAATGTGAAAGATGGTATAGTGGTATGGAAAGAGAAAAAGAGGAGAGTGAAGACGATGACAAATCCAATCAAACTACTCGTATCAGACATGGATGGTACCGTTCTTTCGGGTAAGCAACGAATTGAACCAGAGACGATTCAGGCAATTGAAGCAGCACGCGAGCAAGGTGTCGAATTTGCAATTGCAACAGGACGTAACTACTTAAATGCAAAGGAATTAACGGATGCAGCAGGTATTCATTGTCCAATCATCGCGTCAAACGGAGCGCGCGTCATGACGGTCGATGGAGAAGAATTGAGTGCGACGACGTTAACGACGGAGCAAGCGCAACAAATTTACGGCATCATCAGCCAATATGAAGTCTTCTTCGAGATGTTCTGTGATCAAGGACTCGTGACAGCGCAAGGAGCGACAATCGATGCAGCCTACGATTCACTGAAAGAGCTCAGTGAAGAGAGTGATCGGGCAAAACAAGTGCTCGATTTCTTCCACGATCGCTATTATGTCCATGAAGATGTCAAGATGATCGATGGCTTCCGTTCGTATATCCGCAATCAAGCGGGGCAAGTGTTCAAGTTCATCTCGTTCTCGTTTGATCAAGAACTAATGAAAAAAATCTGGCAGGAAATTGAACAGAAGGTCGACGGTGTGTATGTTACGTCGTCAGGACATGATAACATCGAAGTCATGGCAGTCGGTGCTGATAAAGGAACAGCGGTCAAAATTCTTGCCGACCATCTCGGTGTACCAATCGAACAGGTCGCTGTCATCGGAGACAACTTGAACGATCTTCCGATGTTCAAAGTTGCTGGCAAGGCGATTGCGATGGGGAATGGTCACGATGAAGCAAAAGAGATCGCCCATTACGTGACGAAAACAAACGATGAGCACGGCGTCGGATATGCGATTCAGCAGTTGGCGTCCCGCGCTTGGTAAGGGGGACGTTTCATGTTTAAGGCATTTAAGGAGTTCGCATTTCGCGGGAACGTGATCGACTTAGCGGTCGGGGTCATACTTGGTGCCGCTTTTAGCGGGATCATCAAGTCGCTCGTCGATAGTGTCTTCATGCCGTTGATCGGGATCATTATCGGTGGTGTTGATGTCAAAGGATTATCGGTCATGGTCGGAAATGCGGAGTTACAGTACGGTCAATTTCTTCAAGCGAGTATTGAATTCTTATTGATCGCCTTTGCTTTGTTCATCTTCGTCAAAGGTATCACTTCGTTCCGGAAGAAGGAAGAAGTCGTCGAAGAAGAGGCAGTGCCAACGACAGAAGAAAAATTACTGACAGAAATTCGGGATGCCTTAGTTCGTCAAAACGAGTCGTCAACGAAATACTGATGCTTTAGAAAAGAGCCTGTCTCACATCTTCGTGTGGGGACAGGCTCTTTGTAAATCATAGAATTTCAAGTAAACCATTTTCGGAACAGACTTGTAGCGAGAGCTGTTTTTTCATTCCTTGGTCAAACGAAATTTCTAAGACGTCATCGACCAGGTGCAAGACTGTTCCTGGTCCGAATGCTGTATGGGAAACACGCATGTTCTCGATAATCGGTAATGGAGGAACACTAGCTCTTGCTGCAACAGCAGGACGCTGGCGTTCTTCTTTTCGCTTGGCATCATCCGGTGTGACGAGGCGATGAACATCTTCGACGAATGGTGAGACATCGAACGATTTCGATTTAAATCGATAGGACAGGAGATGTAGCTCGTGTCGGGCTCGTGTCATCCCAACATAAAACAGTCGTGCTGCTTCTTCCATATCATCGAGTTGTCCATTTTTATAAGCCTTGATCGTATCGGCGGATGGAAGAATACCAGCGACTAAATCAATCATGAAGACACGATCAAATTCGAGTCCCTTTGCGCTGTGGAACGTCGAGAGAGTGACTGCATTTTGGTTTTTATTTTGTTTGGCGTTACGCATTAGTTGTTCAAGATGCGTAATTCGTTCGCGAAAGGCGAGTAACGTTGGTACATCGCTCGCGATATTATCAATCGTATTCAGTGTCTCGAGCAGATGATCGAGGCTAAAACCGAGACTCTCACTCATTTTCCGCAAATTCTTTTCATAGCCTAGTTCATGACGAATGAGGGAGAGTGCGGCAGACGGTCGAACAGTCTGAATCGAGGCGAACGTGCGCTTCATTTGTTGAAGTTGTTTCTTTTGGTAAAATTTCATATCGATTTTATTGATGAGTAGATCAAACAAAGACTCACTCGTACCGAACTGTTGTAGTTGGGCAAGTTGAGCTTTCGAGATGTATCCTGCGAACTTCGTATGGATAGTTGCTAAAACCTCGATATTTGTCGGATCTTGTGCGAATGTCATGAAATTTAAAATATCCTTCAAAATCCAATGACTGAAGAATTTATGGTCGACATCCTTAATATAGAACGGAATGTTTGCTTGATCCAAAGCATTCATCACATTGATCGATGAAGCGTTGTTGCGGTATAAGATGGCTACTTCACGGTAATTCGTCTCTGTCCGTAACTGATTCAACAGATAGCGGGTCTGGTCCTCGTAAGTCGATAGCGTTTCTAAGATAATCGGACGAACAGAGGCGTTTTCCGTAAACATCTGTTTTGGATAGCGTGCTTTATTACGCTGAATGAATTGGTTAGCGACCGAGACAATGTCTTGAGACGATCGATAATTTTGTTCCATGTATAGGACTGTCGCATTTGGATACGTGTCCTTGAAGTGCAAAATTTTAGAAGCGTCTGCGCCGCGCCAACTGTATAGCGTCTGATCATCATCTGCAACAACACAAAGGCGGTTGTGTGGTAAGGCTAATTTTTCGACTAATTGGTGCTGGACAAGTGACGTATCCTGACTCTCATCCGTCAAGATATAGTCAAAGCGACGTTGATAATGTTGCAATAAACGACGGTCTTGCTCAAGAATCGTATTCGCATATGTCAACATATCATCAAAGTCGAGTAAGGGATGTAATGGATCACGCGATTTGAATTGTTCATATGCGACATAGATGTCAGGGAAATGTTTGATTGTCGTCGGAACTGCCTTGATTTCTTTTAAAGAAAGGAGGCGGTTTTTGACGAAGGAAATCATTCGTAATAACTCATCCATTTGATCATCAGTGACGACACTTCGATTGATTTCTTGGAAAATACGTCGGAGTAGCATCCTTTTATGTGGTGCATTCGGATGTTGTTGATCCATCGGTCCCTCAATGATCGTATACGAGAGACGTTGCTGTGACGTATGATCCCGAACGACTTGAAAAGCAAAACTATGAATCGTTGAAAAAGCTGCTGTTGTTCCAATTAATTCGTGAAATAGATGATAAAACCGATCCGCCATCTCACGCGCTGCTGCCTTACTGAAGGTCAGTCCTAGAATACGATGTGGTTCAATTTTTTTTTGTAAAATCAAATAGGCAATCTTAAAATTAAGGGTCGTTGTTTTTCCTGAGCCGGGTGAGGCGAGTAACAGCAACGGACCATGGTCATGTTCAATTGCCTGTTGTTGGACAGGATTCAGTTGAATACCAGTCAATTGCTCCATCTGTCCGAAAAAATCTTCATGCATGATACAGTTCACCTCAAGCGTGTTTATTTCGCGTTCATTAAAACGAACTCTCCCTAGTGTATCATTTTTAATGGCGGTAATGGATTACGGAAAGACGAACCGTGGAATAAAGAGACAAGAGACTACTGTATGTAATGTAAAAGGAGTGCCTCTAAAAGACTAGGCAAATGGATGTAAACACATTAAAATGGGAATAGATGTAAGAGATCACTCTCTTGTCTTGTACAAAGAGGGAAGGCGGAATGAGAATGTCTGTAGTAAAATTACACATGTATACGAATGAACATTATGAACAATGTGATGCGTTCATTCTTCCAGAAGAACAAGTCCAATTTACTTCTTTTCCGACGGATGTCGTCACAGATGCGGTTGCCCATCCAGATAAATTCCCGGTTGTCATAAAAAAAGAAGAACTGGTCGTCGGATTTTTTATCCTCCATCTCAATCCCCCTAAAACACATCGGACACATGAACAAAGTGTCTTGTTACGTGCCTTTTCCATTGATGCGCGCCATCAACACCAAGGATATGCAAAAGAAGCGATGATGCAGTTACCGGAGTTCGTTCATCATCATTTCCCGGAAGTTACAGCGATTACACTTGCGGTCAATAAAAAGAATATCGCTGCAAAATCGCTCTATTTCAAGACGGGGTATGTCGATACGCTACAGTCCGTCATGGGGCCGATTGGAGAGCAACACATTCTTGCGTTTGATTTAGAAAAAGCATTTTCCTGAACATATTCAGGAAAATGCTTTTTTGTTCATGATAAATCATAGAGTGAGAGATGAGCAGCGGCCTCACCTGAGAATTCAATACCACGGCTCGATCCTTTCGGGAAAATCCGTCCACTTGCAACGGCTTCTCCATCATTAAGGAAAAGTTCGAATGAAGAACGATCTACGAACAAGCGTAACGTATGCAAGTCCTTCGCAAGAACAGTCGAACGCAAAGTACCAAATGATTCAGCAGGCACTTCAGCGCCTGAACGGCTTCGATCAATCGTAAATTGACGAGACGTAGCATCGTAGTGGAATACCGTCTCTTCTGTTGCCTCTTGACGAACAGAGAAGCGGAATGAATCAGACGTCAGTTTCAGATCTGAAAGGACGAGTTCGAAAATCTCCGCTTCCGCAATCGTCACATCCTGTTCGAAAAGAATTGTTTCGTCAAACAGCGTCTCTTTTCGTAGTTGAGTTAGTTCGCGGACGGGGCGTTGACGAAGTTGTCCGTGTTCAATCGATAGTTCACGAGGTAATGTCAAAGCATGAGCCCAGTTGTAGATATCAGAAGGATAGCTAATGTCTGGTAAGCCCATCCAACCGACGAGAATTCGTCGACCGTCTGCTGCCTCTGTTGTTTGTGGCGCATAGAAGTCAAATCCAAAATCGAGTTCTTGGAACGGCTCATGTGTGAATGTTAAGTCGGGTAAAGTTAACGGTTCACCGATGAAATAACCAGATTGGAAAATATTTTGATAGTTTGCACCATCTGGCTCGATCCCTTGTGGACTAAATAAAAGGACACCGTTTCCATCGAGTTCGAAATAATCAGGGCATTCCCACATATAGCCGAACGTCGGATAGTTCGTCTGTAGTTCACCGAGGAATGTCCAGTGCTCGGCATCTTGTGATTGATAAATGACAGTACAACCCGTTAAATTACTCCGCTGTGCACCAATGATGCAGTACCAAATTCCTGATGCATCTTGGAAGACTTTAGGGTCACGAAAATGTTCTGTATATCCTTCAGGAACGGTTGGAATAGCGGGTGGTAAGTGTTTTTCGATTCGCCCATCCGAGCGAAGATGTCCGACGATTTGACTCGTATGACGATTCCAATCGGCATCCCGCTTGTTACCGGTATACATGATGTGGACTTGGTCATCTTTAATGAATCCACTGCCGGAATAAGCACCATGCGAATCGGGATCGTCATTTGGGATCAAGGCAGCTCCTTCATCAAACCAATGTACTAGATCTTTTGATGTCATATGATACCAGTACTTCAGCCCATGAACAGGTCCGAGCGGGAACCATTGATAGAATAAATGATAGAGACCGTCATGATAGACGAAACCATTCGGGTCATTTAAGAGCCCGGTTGGTGGTTGAATATGATAGGAAAATCGCCAAGGAGACGTTCGAACTTCTTCCTTCATCGCTTGGTAAACGCTCGGATCGACATCCGAGAGGGGACGATATCGTGCTTCACGTGTCCATTGATTCATGCTGACAGCTCCTTGTTGAAAATTTATACGCTTCTCGTTCACCTTACGGAGGAGAGCAACACTTGTCAATCCTCCGTTCCGAATGGTCAATGAACCGACATACATCCTCTACCGTTTTGCTTCGAACGATAGAGTGCTAAATCTGCCCGATGCATGACCTGTTCGAGTGATTCTCCTGTTACTTGTTCAGCGAGTCCGATGCTCATCCCGATGTGGACGGTCTGTTCTTCTAAATGATAGGGCATCGAGACATGAGCAATCCATTGCTCTCCTAAGTATTGGGCTTCTACTAACGATTGTGTCGTTAAGACGATGATGAACTCATCACCACCAAGACGAGCCACGAAGCCACCAGGGGGAAGCAACTGTTCTAGCCGTTGACCGACTTCGATCAGGAGGAGATCACCAAGTGCGTGACCATATGTATCGTTGACGGATTTAAAACCATCTAAATCAAGACAGAGGTAGATAGAATGCGTTTCTGTAGGCAATTGCTCGATGTATTGCGCAAGACCATTTCGGTTCGCAAGTCCAGTCAGGCTATCGCGTTGTGACAGTCGTTCGAATGTCAATTTTTCTTGTTCGGTATGCAGTAACCGATGAATCAGTTGTTGTAAGGCATCTGTTAGCGTTTCGATTTCTCTAATTCCGCGATGATTCGGAAGTGATTTTGATGGATCATCCTGCATTTGTTGTGCAGCATGTGTGATTTTTAATAACGGTCGTGTCAACAGTTTTGCTAACATCCAGCCGAGTACCGCTGTGATGAGAGAAGCAATCAATCCAGCGATGAAAATTGTTTGACGTAAGGCATCAGCATCAGCGAATGCAACTGAAGTTGGCTGACGCACGAGAACCGTCCAACCGAGTCCATCATAGTCCTTATAACCACGGCTTGTGCTTTGACCAGAGACAAATTCTGTTCCTTTCCAGGAAGCGGTCATAGAAGCGTTCGCAGACAGTGTGACATTACTGGGTAATGTCTGACCGCTCCATCCGTTCGGTCCAAGTAAAATCGTTTTTCGATCTTGACTAACGATGAAGACATCCACTTGCTGAAGAGAAGACGTGGCACTCTGGAAACTTTGTTCGATTGCTTTTGCCCATTCGAAGCTAAGATGAGTTGCGAGGACACCGGAAAATCGTCCCTTTTCATATAAAGGTGTACTGATATCGACGAATTGGAGTGGTTCACCACTTGGGTTTGGCAGTAGTTTTGCGAGTAGAACGGCCTCATGGACATCACCAATGAAGGGCTGTGATAAGGCTTGTTGAAAGACAGGTCGTTCTTTGATTGACGTCCCTTCAAGAACCTGATTCGTTGACGCAATGACTGTTCCTTTAGCATCTAAGCGACCAATCCAAGAAAAGTCAGGGATCTGCCGTTGTAATTCTTCGAGTGTCTGACGTGTTTCTACTTTTTGATCTGTTTGTTGAATCGTCGGTAAGGAACCAAGCAACTTCACTTCTGCGTAACGTGACCACATATAATGATCGAGCTTGTCGGATAGTTGGTGAGCCGTCGTTGATAGATTCATCCCGACTTCCGATTGGAGTCGATTTGTCGCGTGTTGACTAATGAAGAAAGTTAATCCGAGCGTCATGCTGAAAAATAATAAGGAAATCAATCCTGCTAACAGGATATCAAAGCGAAGTGAGGGTCTGGACATTGTAGGATACTCCATTCATACGTTTTCATTTATTTTTTCGAATCATACAGATACACGTCTACTTGTTGTTTTCGGTTCGAGATGCTCGTTCGCACGTAGCAGAATCCGTGTTTTTCCCAAAAACGACGAGCTCTTAAATTATCAGGTAAAACCGCGAGATGAATGTGAGGTTCCTGACTCAGGAATTGATCACAAAACGCGGAAAATAATCGACTACTCGTTCCTGTACCGTGCTGAGAAGCATCGAGTAAGAATAAACCAATCCAAGGTGTTCCATCTTTCGGATGCTTCGGTAGGTAGTCAATCAGTAAGACGGGTTCTCCGTCGAGATATCCGATCAGCGATACCGTATCGGGATTTAAGAACTCTTCCTGTAAGGTCGAATCAGAGAGCGGAAGCGTACGTTCTTCCATAAGTGCATATTCGGGAACACTTCGATACAAGGATTGAATGACCGGAAAGTGTTCGCGTGTCACTTCTTTAAAAAGAATCATCTGAACATTCCTTTCCTTCTGATATAAAGTTTCTGTTTTTACAGTATTTCATTTGGAATCGGATTACATATTTGTAAGGAATGGAACTTTTCTTGTTAAAATCACGTACACTAATAGCATAGACAAAATATGAATGAGGAGGAAGAGCAGATGTTAAAGATTGAAAATATCTCAAAGCGTCTTGGAAAAGAGCAAATTTTAAAAGACGTCAGTTTTGAGGTATCCCCAGGCGAAGTATTCGGTTTCCTTGGACCAAACGGGGCAGGGAAAACGACGACGATTCGTATCATCACGGGTCTACTCGAGCAGGATGCAGGGAAAGTCACGGTTAATGGATTTGATGTCGTCGAAGAGCGTTCGAAAGCGTTGACGCAAATCGGAGCAATCGTCGAAAATCCAGCGTTTTATCCTTATCTGACAGGAAAACAAAACTTGATTCATGCGAAAAACTTAATCCCAGGACTCGATCAAGTGGATTATGATGCATTAGCGCGTCTTGTTGGTCTTGAAGGAAAACTTTCAAAAAAAGTTGGAGAGTACTCGCTCGGGATGAAGCAACGACTCGGAATTGCTCGTGCCTTGTTACATAACCCACGCGTCTTGATTCTAGATGAACCGACGAATGGTCTGGATCCGTCAGGGATTGCGGAGCTCCGTGAATATTTACGACAAATGGCGCGTGAGCAAGATATCGCGATTTTAATTTCGAGTCATATGTTAAGTGAGATGGAACAAATCAGCGACCGTTACGCGATCATCGATCAAGGTGTCATCAAGTCAGTCGAGTCCGTTCGAAACGAGACAGGTGCTAAAATTGCACTTCGCGTCAACAAGGAAGCAACGACAGATGTCCTCGATGCCCTTCGCGTCGCAAACTATCCGTCAGAAGTGTTAGATGAGCAAATCATCATCACGGCACCAGAAAGCGAATGTCCAGCGATTGCGCGACTCGTCGTGCCGATTGCTGATCTACATGAACTGACGGTCAAACGATTGACGCTCGAAGAACAATTCTTACAAGTAACAAAGAAAGAGGGGGATTCACATGCTTTCGCTCATACAAAATGAATGGATGAAATGGTGGACGACTAAAAAAGCGAAGATCGTCTTAGCGCTATATGTCGTTATTGCAGTTGGTATTATAATCATTGCAAAGACGAATGATTTTGAGTTCACACGTTATGATTATTATTCATTAACGTTCCTTTTACTGACATCTCTATTAGGAATCATAACGATTGTCTTCACGGCAGAAGCCATCGGGAATGAAGTACGTTACGACACGATGAAACACTTATTAATGAGTCCGTATTCACGAATGACGATTTACTTCTCGAAGCTGATTTTCTCGATTTTGATTATGTTACTCCAATTCGTGTTCATCGCTGCGGTCGTCTACGCAGGCTCATTTGCGTTTTCCGAGGCAGGAGATCCAATTCTGTTCCGTGATACGATCGTCGAAGTTGTCAGTCCGATTTTTACAATATTTATGACGTTATTCTTCTCATTGTTATTCCGTTCTGTTGGAATGATCATCGGCTTCACCGTTCTAGCGCAGTTCTTTACGAGCATTGCGGGTAACTTACTGATTGGTTTCAAACCAGCAATCGCTAAGTGGATCATATTCATGCATTTAGACTGGTCAATGTATTTCAAGGATTCTATGACCTATGGTACGAGTGAAGCGATGGGAACATCTTTGACATTCTCCGTCTTGTTCGTACTGGCTCATATCATCGTCTTATTAGGTGCGTCGATTCTTGTCTTCCAAAGAAAATCATATACGTAAATGAAAGAGCTGCTACTGACAGAAGAATTCATCTATCAGTAGCAGCTCTTTTGCAGTATTTAAGAACTTGTTCGTTTTGGCGGACGTGCCGTGATGGGAAAGAGTCGTTGAAACCATTCGATCAGTGGACCGTTCAATAATAGGAAAATGAAAGTTCCGACTCCGATACCGATCAGTTCGCGTTCGATCAGTGAAAAAAGGCAAGCAATTACAAAAGGAATACCGAGGCTGATCGTTGCTCCGAGCGATGTGCTTTTAAAGCGACTGATCAGTGACTTCATCAAGTAATCCGGTGGCATTAACACGAATCCGATTTGGAGATAGAGGGCGAGTCCGAGTGAAATTAATGGCATACCGATCAACATGTACACGGCACGCATCCATAGTCCTTGTGGTGTATAAATCAATTGATGAATCGATAAGAAGAAATCAATCGCGGCGCCGAAGAGGACGACGAGTGCAAAACTAAGGACGATCGTCCACCAACTGAAGCGGCTCCCAAGAGAAAGTGCTGCAATCAAAGCAAGCACATGTAAGACAATAATTGCTAGTCCGACGGTTAACGGTGAGATGGCCGCAACGGCTTCACTCGCGGAAGTCCAAGGTGCACTGCCGATTGAGGCGGTTACCATGAAGCTGTTTCCTAAGGCATTGATAAGAATCGAAAATAAATAAATGATGATTCGTTTTTGCTGACTCATTGACGTGCACAGACGGTAGGACTGCGCGTTCACCTCCTGAAAAGAAATCGTTTCGTTAAGCTATACCCTAATCGTAGCGCTCTTTTCACTTATTTTCATGAAAAGAGCATTGCCTAATCCTTAGGTTTCACGACATACTTAGGACACATTACGAGTCAGGGGGAGAATGTATGACATATTTTGGACAGAAGATCCTACCTTCCGTTAGAAAATTAGAAGACTTCGAAAAAATGCTCAAGAGCCCGTATGAATATGGCGTCTTGTTAGAGATGCACGTCTCGCGCTTGAAAGCGGTCTATGAAATGGCGCATCGTTACGACAAAAAAATGTTTTTGCATATGGATCTCGTTCAAGGCTTAAAAAATGATGAGTATGCGACGGAGTACGTCTGCCAAGAGCTGAAACCTTACGGCGTCATTTCGACGAAAGCGAGCGTCATCTTGAAGGCACGTCAGAAAAAGGTCAAGACGATGCAACGCATGTTTCTACTCGATTCGAGTTCACTCGAAAAAAGTTATCAACTCATGGAACGAACACAACCTGATTACATTGAAGTGCTTCCGGGATTGATGCCAAAGTACATTCAAGAAGTGAAAGAAAAGACCGGACGTCTCGTATTCGCCGGTGGACTCATCGATACGGTCGAGGAAGTTGAACAAGCGATTGAAGCAGGTGCCTCAAGTATCACAACATCGAATAAGGACTTGTGGCGTCATTTTGAACCACGCTCCTAATCGGAGTGTGAGAAAAATCATTCGGAATGTTTGACAGCGTTTTCACTGATTGTTATAGTAATATCAAGTTGATACAAAGTGACGGAGAAAAGGGAGATTCACGTGTGAGTTCTACTTGAAGAAACTTCAAGTATGAGCTGACGTGGATCTCCTTTTTATGTTGCTTTTTTCACATAAACCAAAAGGAGGAACACATATGTCACCCATTTTAGCTGAATTTTTAGGCACAGCCCTACTTGTCGCACTTGGAAATGGTGTTGGTGCAGGCGTAAGTTTAACGAAATCGTTTGCGAAGGATGCAGGTTGGATTGTCATTACGTTTGCCTGGGGCTTTGCCGTAGCGATTGCAGCATATGCCGTTGGTCAGTTCAGTGGCGCTCATCTTAACCCAGCAGTGACGCTTGGTTTAGCCTTTGATGGTTCATTTGCATGGGCGGATGTACCAGGCTATATCGTCGCTCAAATCGCTGGTGGGATACTTGGTGCGAGTCTCGTTTTCGTGCATTACTTACCACACTGGGCAGAGACGAAGGATCCAGCAACGAAGCTTGGTGTTTTTGCGACGTCACCAGCAATTCCACATACATTTGCTAATCTAATGAGTGAAATGATTGCGACGTTCTTACTCGTCATTGGGTTGTTATCAATCGGAGCGAATAAATTCTCAGATGGTCTGAATCCTTTGATTGTCGGATTCTTGATCGTCAGTCTCGGTATGTCATTCGGAGGAACAACAGGATATGCGATGAATCCGGCGCGGGACCTTGGTCCACGTATCGCCCATTTCATCTTGCCGATTCATGGGAAAGGATCTTCAAATTGGGCTTACTCTTGGATTCCGGTTCTCGGACCAGTTCTTGGTGGAAGTCTTGGCGGATTGTTTTATCGTTCAGTCTTCACAGGAAAAGACACACCAGCTTTTTGGATTGTAGGACTTGTGACAATCATCATATTAGGCTTATGCTATAGATTCGGTGTTCGTCCGAACAAAACAACGTCAGTGGAGTCAAAGTCAGCTTAACTTATTTAGATACAAAAGGATGGGGAAGAGATGGAGAACTACATTTTGTCATTGGATCAAGGTACGACGAGTACACGTGCGATCCTGTTTAACCGTGCCGGTGAGATCGTACATTCAGCGCAACAGGAATTCACGCAGTATTTTCCGAAACCAGGTTGGGTCGAACACAACGCAAACGAGATTTGGGGAAGTGTCCTTGCTGTCGTGGCGACTTGTCTGACGGAGGCGAACGTAAAGCCATCGCAGATTGCTGGTATTGGGATCACGAACCAACGTGAAACAGCTGTCGTCTGGGAAAAAGAAACAGGGAAACCGATTCACAACGCAGTCGTGTGGCAATCGAGACAAACGGCAGAAATTTGTGAAGCCCTTCGAGCAGCCGGTCATGCCGAGCTCTTCCGTGAGAAGACAGGTCTATTGATTGACGCTTATTTCTCTGGTACGAAAGTCAAATGGATTTTAGATCATGTCGAAGGAGCACGGGAACGTGCTGAACGTGGTGAACTCTTGTTCGGTACGATTGATACGTGGCTCATCTGGAAATTATCCGGCGGAAAAGCACATGTGACCGACTATTCGAATGCAAGTCGTACGTTAATGTATAACATCCACGAATTAAAATGGGATGATGAATTACTTGAAATCTTAGACGTCCCTAAAGCGATGCTTCCAGAGGTTCGTCCTTCTTCAGAAATCTATGCTGAAACAGCAGGATACCACTTCTTTGGTGAGGCGGTTCCGATTGCAGGAGCAGCGGGCGATCAGCAAGCAGCATTATTTGGTCAGGCGTGTTTCGATACAGGAATGGCGAAGAACACGTACGGGACAGGTTGCTTCATGTTGATGAATACAGGTGAAGAAGCCGTGAAATCAGACCATGGATTGCTCACGACGATTGCGTGGGGTGTCGATGGAAAAGTCGAATATGCTTTAGAAGGAAGTATCTTCGTCGCAGGTTCTGCGATTCAATGGTTACGTGACGGATTACGTCTCATTGATGATGCTAAAGAATCAGAAGGGTATGCGACACGTGTCACGTCTTCAGACGGCGTCTATGTCGTGCCGGCATTCGTTGGTCTTGGGACACCTTACTGGGATTCTGACGTCCGTGGAGCGGTCTTTGGTTTAACGCGTGGAACGGAAAAAGAACACTTCATCCGTGCAACACTTGAATCACTAGCTTATCAAACGCGTGATGTCCTATCTGCAATGGAGCAGGATTCAGGAATCGAGATGAAGACACTTCGTGTTGACGGTGGAGCGGTTAAGAATAACTTCTTGATGCAGTTCCAAGGTGACATCATTCAAGCACCAGTCGAACGTCCGGAAATCAATGAGACGACAGCGTTAGGTGCAGCATATCTAGCAGGACTAGCTGTCGGGTTCTTTGAGAACCGCGAACAGATTGCGACGCAATGGAAAAAAGAACGTCGTTTTGAGCCAAACATGGCAAAAGAAGAGACGGATGCCCTTTACGGTGGATGGCAAAAAGCTGTTCAAGCTACGATGTTGTTCAAATGATGTGATCTATGTTATAGTAAGGTCAAGTTAATAAATCGGTCGGAGAATATGGAGAGACCACAGCAGCAGTTGACATAGTCAGCGTGTTTGTTGTGGTCTCTTTTTTTTCGAACCTAAACAGGAGGAACTATTCATGGCTAACCAACCATTTTCAAGCAAAAACCGCGCAGATGTCTACAATCGATTAACACGTGAAGAACTCGATCTACTCGTCGTAGGTGGCGGGATCACAGGTGCGGGGATCGCCCTCGATGCAGCGTCACGCGGTATGAAGATTGGCCTCGTCGAAATGCAGGATTTCGCGTCCGGTACGTCTAGTCGTTCAACGAAATTAGTCCATGGTGGTCTACGTTATTTAAAACAATTCGAAATTCAAATGGTCGCTGAAGTTGGTAAAGAACGTGCGATCGTTTACGAAAACGGACCACACGTCACGACACCAGAGTGGATGTTGCTTCCGATGCATAAAGGCGGTACGTTCGGACCGTTCAGTACATCAATCGGTCTTCGTGTCTATGACTTCTTAGCAGGTGTTAAACGTTCTGAATGGCGTTCGATGTTATCTGCGAAAGAAACATTAGCAAAAGAACCACTCGTCAAACAACAAGGTCTTAAAGGTGGCGGCTACTACGTCGAGTACCGTACAGATGACGCTCGTCTTACGATTGAAGTCATGAAAGAAGCGGTCGAACACGGCGCACGCGTCGTCAACTATACAAAAGCAGAAGAACTCATTTACGATGCTGGAAAAGTCGTCGGGATGCGTGTGACAGATCTCTTGACTGGTGATGTACATGAGATCCGTGCGAAAAAAGTCGTCAACGCAACAGGTCCATGGGTCGATGAATTACGCGAAAAAGATGGCTCGAAAGTCGGAAAACAACTTCGCCTGACAAAAGGTGTCCACGTTGTTATCGACCAATCGAAATTCCCGCTCAAACAAGCAGTCTACTTTGATACACCGGACGGTCGGATGATCTTTGCGATTCCACGTGATGGAAAAGCATACGTCGGTACAACAGATACGTTCTTCGATAAAGATACAGCACATCCGAAGTTCACAGTCGAAGACCAAGACTATGTCTTAGATGCGATTCACTATATGTTCCCAGACGTCAAAGTAACAGCGGAAGACGTGGAATCAAGCTGGGCTGGTGTACGTCCGTTGATCTATGAACAAGGAAAAGATCCTTCTGAAATTTCGCGTAAAGATGAAGTATGGCAATCTGAGTCAGGTCTCATCACGATCGCTGGTGGGAAATTGACTGGATACCGTAAAATGGGCGAGCACGTCGTTGATCTCGTCGCTAAACTCTTGAAAAAAGAAGAGAACGTTGCGTATGCACGTTGCTCGACGAAAAATATGCCAATGTCTGGTGGACATGTCGGTGGAGCAAAAGGATTTGCTGAATTCCTAAAAGCTCAAACAGCTACGAATGGTCTCTCAACTGAGGAAGTTCAATTCCTAGCGAAACGCTACGGTTCGAACCTTCCGAAAGTACTCGAATATGCAGCAGCATATGATGCAGCTACGACAGCTCTTCCACGTTCGGTCTACGCACAATTACACTACGGTATCGAACAGGAAATGGTCGCTCGTCCGATCGACTTCTTCATTCGTCGTACAGGTGCCGTCTTCTTTGATATCGCATGGGCTCGTGCTCATAAAGACGCGGTCATTGAAGAGATGAAATCTGTTCTGAACTGGACAGCAGATCAAACAGCTGCTTACACGAAAGAACTCGATATCGAAATCGAAGATGCAGCACATGCAATCGTGACAGAATAAAACGATAAGTAGTTAAAGAGCCAAGATCAAAACGATCTTGGCTCTTTTTGTACGGATTAAGAGTGCTTTGGGCGGAAAGATTGCAACTCTGCCTAGAGGCGACTATGCTTAATGTATGATACTGCACAAAAAGGAGAGAACACAGATGAAAGTAGAAGTATGGTCGGATTACGCGTGTCCGTTTTGTTATATTGGAAAGCGTCGTTTAGAACAAGCGATTGCGAATGAAAACTTAGATGTCGAGGTCGAATTTAAAAGTTTTGAACTTGATCCAAATGCACCGGCAGTGCCGACGCAAGGGTTATACGAAATTCTAGCTTCAAAATATGGAACGACTCTCGAACAAGCACGGAATATGTCGCAAGGTGTCGTTGATACGGCACGCGAAGAAGGATTGCACTACGAGATGGATCGTGTCATTCCAGCCAATACATTTGAGGCTCATCGCCTGACTCAATTCGCTAAGAAACATGGTAAAATGAATGAAGTATCAGAAGCACTGTTCACTGCTTATTTCATGAATGGAGAAGATTTGAATGACCCATCCATTCTGACACGGATCGCAGTAGAGGCAGGACTCGCTG